>NZ_JBXBBJ010000023.1:0-73939 GCF_057221575.1 Paenibacillus sp. Y660
TTCGTCCTGAGCCAGGATCAAACTCTCCAAATGGAAGTTTTCGCTTCGACGCGATGTCGAAGAGAAAGCTTCAAGTGTTTGAAATGCTCATTACTTTTTATCGCTTTTTCTTACGATTCGTTAGAATCGCAAGGGCAGTTATTACTCGTTGTTCAGTTTTCAAAGAGCAATCTTTTCTTTCGTGTCGGCCGTGCGTCTCATTGGCGACTTTTATAATATATCACAGATGCCCAAGTTAATGCAAGTAATTTTTTTATTTCTTTTTTTGAAGCTTGTTTACTTACTCTTGGCGCGAGAACTAATGTAGCATATAATCGCTTCTCGCGTCAACCTTTTAGCCAAACCTTTTTTTGTATAGTCCTACACTACCACCCATTGAAGGCCGACAATTAAGGCTATTCCAGGAACGCCTAAAGTAAGCACCGTACCAATCGTAACGGGATTCAGCGGAATATACATACCCGGCACCGCCTCGGAGTAGTTCAGCACATACAATAACCCCGCTGCCAAAACAAGGTGAAGCGCAAATCCGCGAAGCATACCCCACGTAAGCTTATTTCTTAATAAGACGACTGCCAATAAAAGGCTAGATACAATAAATACCGACAACCAAATTGTTTTCATTTCATTACTCCTCTCCAGGCTGGCCAGTTATTGCTTGTACGCTTCGCCAAGCGAAGCAGCATATCATATCTCTTTTCGGCTGTAATCATGCAGTAAATGGCGTAATCGATTTGATCCTTACCGTGTGCGTAATTAAAATAGCGATTCGCGTTCTCCCATTCTCGGTGCGCTTCAGCTATTTCGATTCGAATTTCATCCATTTGTTTAACCTCTTTTTCCAAGGTCGCCTGATGCTTGTTCTTCAAACGAATCCCTCCCACATGTCCGATGTCCTTACCGTTCTTTACTATATGTATAGGCTTGGACATCGGAATAGAACGAGATCTTGAGAGATTGCTAGCCCATCTAGAGAAAGCAAAAAGGCGACAGGTGAGAATATTCTCGACCTGTCGCCCTTTATTGTGCTTACCGCTAGTTTATTTCCCGTCGGCCTTCCAACGCTTTGGAAAGTGTAACCTCATCCGCATACTCAAGATCGCCGCCAACAGGCAATCCATGTGCAATCCGCGTCACACGAATGCCAAATGGTTTGATAAGCCTCGATAAATACATCGCTGTCGCTTCGCCTTCAATGTTCGGGTTAGTTGCCAGTATGAGCTCCTGTACTCGTTCATCGCTTAACCTTCGCAACAGCTCTGCAATTCGAATTTCATCTGGTCCAATGCCCTCCATGGGAGAGATTGCGCCTTGCAGAACATGGTATTGCCCTTGGTAATCCTTCATCCGCTCTATAGCGACAAGATCCTTCGATTCTTGAACGACGCAAATGACAGAATTATCGCGAGACTTGTCTTGGCAAATTCTGCACGGATCGGTATCCGTAATGTTGCAGCAAACCGAGCAATAGAACAAATTGCGCTTAACGCTTACTAGCGCCTTCGCAAAATCTATGACGTCGTCTTCTTTCATTCGAAGCACATGGAACGCCAGACGGGCGGCCGTTTTGGGTCCTATACCCGGTAATCGCGTAAAAGCATCAATTAATTTCGCTATCGGTTCGGGGTAATACAAAACTAGGTACAGCTCCTTTCAAACGAAAGCGCGCGGTTCTTCTTAGAACAATCCTGGAATTTTCATTCCGCCTGTGAATTTGCCCATATCCTTGTTCGCCAGCTCATCCACTTTAGAAAGCGCGTCGTTAACTGCAGTAAGCACAAGATCTTGCAGCATTTCTACATCTTCTGGATCTACAGCTTCAGGTTTAATTGTAATGCTTAGCAGTTTCTTATGACCGTTTGCCGATACAGTAACGACACCGCCGCCTGCTGTTCCTTCAACTGTCTTTGTTTCAAGCTCTTCTTGCGCTTTCATCATTTGATCTTGCATCTTCTTCACTTGCTTCATCATTTGGTTCATGTTGTTCATTTGAAATCACCTCATCATTAGTATTTAATCGTTATCCTTCACAACTACTAAATCTTCCCCAAAAAGCTTAACGGCTTCTTCCACCCAAACAGGTCTGCTTGGGTTTTGCGGTGCATCAGAAGCCTCGGGCTCCAATTGAAGCGTCTCGGTCTTCTGCGCACTAGCGCCTTGTGCCGCAGCCTGCCAATCCTTCATCATGACCGTAACGATCCGGAACGAACCGCCAAGGACATCATGCATGACTTTCTCTATAATATCACGATTGGCTGGCTTTTCGGTCGTTTCCCGGTGCATCGTATTTTTGAATGCGACGAGTATCGCGTCATCGGCGGAAGCGACAGGCTCGCCATCCTTCAACCACGCGTGAACCGTTATTTTGGCGTCCTTCACGCCCTGCAGAACATCATTCCATTTCATGCGGAATTGATTGAATTCGGGACTGCCTGCCGACGCTAAGTAAGGATCGAGCTTAACGGAAGAGCGAGCTATGCCGCCCGATCCGCCAAACGAGCTGCGAACCGCGTTCGTGCGCGCCGCTTGCTTGCTGGCCGCATTGTCAGCGGAAGACGAACTCCCGCCAGCAGCTATGCCATTCTGCAGCGCTTGCTCCAGCTTGCGCTCAAGCGCTTCAACCTGCTGGCGCAATCGGGCCACTTCGGCTGATTGCACGCCAGTAGAAGCAGAGCCGGATGCAGCTCCTCCGCCTGAAGATTGTTCTTCACTCAGCGTACAGAGCTTCATCAGCGCCACCTCAAACAGCGTTTGCGGCTGCGATGCGTGCTTCAGCTCCACCTGATAGCGGTTCAGCGTATCGATCATCGCAAACAGTCGCCCAGCAGTAAAGGCTTCCGCCATCGCTTTAAAGCGTTCTGGATCAACGATCCGTTCCGTTGCGCCGCCTTGAGGAGCAAGCTTCATCACCAGCAAGTCACGGAAGTAATAGATCAAGTTCTCCATACATTTGTCCGCACTCTTGCCGGCCTGCATCAAGCTTTCCACAAGCGGCATAACCGACGCTACATTACGATCCTTAACAGCCTCAGCAAGCTGATAGAAATGATCAGCAGCCATGCCGCCGGTCACATCTACCGCTGCCTCAAGCGTGATGCGGTCGCCGGCAAAAGCAGAAACCTGCTCAAGCAAGCTTATCGCATCCCGCATCCCGCCTTCCGACAGCCGCGCAATGTAAGCAATCGCGTCCTCGTCAGCCTGTATGCCTTCTTCGCGGCAAATCTTTAACAAGTGCGCCGTCTGCTCTTCCAGCGAAACCTGCCTAAAATCAAACCGCTGACAGCGCGAGATGATCGTAGCAGGCAGCTTATGCGGTTCAGTTGTCGCCAAGATAAAAATAACATGCCCCGGCGGCTCCTCCAATGTCTTGAGCAAGGCATTAAATGCCTCGGCCGTGAGCATATGTACTTCATCTATAATATAAACTTTGAACCGCACCTCTGAAGGGGCATATCGCACTTTATCTCGTATATCACGAATTTCATCAATACCGCGGTTGGATGCAGCATCTATCTCGATTACATCCATAATATGCCCAGCAGTAATCCCTATGCAAGCATCGCATTCATTACAGGGCTCTTCAGCTGGACCACGTTCGCAGTTAACCGCTTTCGCCAAAATTTTCGCGGCGCTGGTCTTGCCGGTCCCACGCGGACCATTAAAAAGATAAGCATGCGACACGCGCTGTTCGCGAATTGAATTTTGCAGCGTTTGGATAATATGCTGTTGACCAACCATGTCCTGAAACGTCTGCGGACGCCAGGCACGATATAAAGCGATATGTGACACGCAGACCTTTCCTTTCATGTTGCCTTTTCATTTCAAAATAGAATGGCTATTCCTCTATTATACAACAACTGTGTAGCAAGCAAAACTTTCTTTTGCCCGTCATAATGCTATGCAAACAAAAGATTCACAAACAAAAACACCTGCAATCGCTATTTCCGACAAAAACATCGAACAGCGTCCACAGGTGCTACTTTTGTATTTGGCATTCATTTAAAGAAGAAATTCAGTACCGTGCACCTACTCCTGATAAATGCGACCCAGGCGACATCCTTGCACTACAGCTCGAGTCAGGCACTCCCCCGGCACATGAACTAATTTGCTTATGGCTGCTTCCTTCCGGACCTGACCCGTTCACAAACGTCCATTGCGGAGGACCCAACCGTCAACACTGCTCGCAAGTGCCAAGACCCCATATCGGCATAACCTCAAATAGGAATTCAACCTCGCTACAGCGGATTGCGAGTTACAGGGCACCGCTACCTCCCCATCTAGCACGGCAAAAATAAGTATAGCCGATTACGAGGTAAAGCGCAACTCGTCCATAGACTTGGAAATAGATTACTGTTTTTTATCGTTTTACTTCCACATGTACCTTATAACGCGGCATATTATACTGTACCACCGACTGCGCCTTTGCGCGCAGCTGCTCTACTTGTCCATCAGAAAGGTTATTTTTGGCGTTTAAATTCACATGCAGGTCTGTACCGTTAAAATAAATATTGGTGCGTTCAATGCCTGGAATAGGCTTTAGCACCTGCTCGATAAAATTGCCGTCCGCATTATAATTAAGGTATTCATAACGATTGGGCAAGTTTGGATTGCTGTTGGAGTAACCCATATATCCATCATGGCCATAAGTTTTAAGCCTGTTCTCCTGCTTGCTGTTGCCGCAGCCAGAGAGCGCTATGGCTAGAGCCACCACACATGTTGCCGTAATTGTTAATCGACTAAAGCTAAGCCGCTTATCCGAATCGAATGGTTTCTTATCCAATCAAAAAACCTCCCTTCTATCCAATAGGATGGCTGAGGGAGGCTCTTGTATTCTGCCAATTAAAGGCGGAACGACTTGTAGGATTAAATACCGTATTTCTTCTTGAAACGATCGACGCGGCCGCCAGCATCCAGGAACTTTTGCTTACCCGTGTAGAATGGGTGGCATTGGGAACAAACCTCTACGCGAAGGCTCGGTTTAATCGAACCAGTCTCGAAGGAATTTCCACAAGCGCAAGTTGCTGTAATGATGTGGTATGTCGGATGAATAGCTTGTTTCATCTCGTTCACCTCTTTCTGCCCTGAATCGCATGCGGACCCAGAGTTAAATCACACATCTCGGATTATAGCATGAACTGATTTGCTGTTGCAATGAATAATCGCTCATATGACAATATTAGATGAAATTACCGTTCACTGGGCACTTATTTTAACAGCGCGGCGGGCGGTACATGCGTATAGGAGCCGATGACAACATCAGGGAGCTCTTCCCTGAATATCTCCAGCATTTGCTTCATCCCGTAAATTTCACCCTGCGCCTTCGGAATAATCGCCAAATAGCTTTCTGGATCAATATTCAGGTTGCGCATTTGGATCAGCTTTAAACCTGTGCGCTTCACAAATCCGATCATCGCTTCAATCTCTTCCTCGCGGTCTGTAACCCCTGGGAAAATTAAATAGTTGATGGATGTATAAACGCCTTTATCGGATGCATATTTGAGCGACTTCTCGACATTTTTCAACGTATAGCCGCGAGGCTTGTAATATGCATTGTAATGATCGTCAAGTGCGCTAATCGTACTCACACGCATCAGGTTAAGTCCTGCATCAACGATGGCACGCATGAAGTCCGTCAATCCAGCATTGGTGTTAATGTTAATGTAACCAAGCGAGGTTTGGCTGCGTACGCGCTTCATAGCTTCAACAATGATTTTTGCTTGCGTCGAGGGCTCGCCCTCGCAGCCTTGACCGAAGCTAATAATCGATTCCGGCTCGCGCAAGTGCTCCAGCATAATTTCGACAACCTCGTCGACTGTCGGTTTGAAGTTCATCCGTGTCTGTGGGGCCACAAAGCCGCTGTCATCGGGTTGCTCCGAAATACAGCCAAAGCAGCCCGCATTGCAAGAATAGGATACTGGCACCGCGCCTTCCCATCGTCCTAGAAAAGTGTTGGAAGAGGTTAAGCACTCATAGCCTAAAGCACAATTGGACAGATGCTTATACAGACGATTTTCCGGGTATTTCGCAAGTATACGCTCAACTTGAATACCTAGCTCACCACGATCGCAGTTAAGCGGATCCCATCTCTCTGGATCATCGCTCTGCTCCGCCGTAACATAGAAGTTGCCGTCTTTCCATACGACTGCCGTATAGCCAAACAACGGAAGCTTCTCGTTCTTATCTGCTTTCACATAGCCAGGCAAGCATAGACGAGTAAAGCCCTGCGGCAGCAAAGCGCCTACCGCTTGCGCTCCGCCAGGTATCACCTGCATTTCGCCCGTTTCCGGGTTAAGACCTATTGGCCTAGTGAAGGGCAAGCTAACTAACGTCGCTCCATTAGGAAGAGGAATCAATTCATCTTCCATAATTTCAACGATCATGTCGCCGCTTCTTCCTAAAGCCACAAATTCTGGATGGTCAAAAACATTTCCTTGTTCATCCGCATATACGAGATTCATGCTGTACTCCCTCCTGCGGTCTTACGATCCGTGCGTCGTTCTAGGCGTAGGACGCCTGCTGGTCGCTGTGGTGCTGCTTTTGATGCTGGAACGCTCCGGTTTCGCTTCTACCGTTGTATCTAGTGACATGAGGAACTGTTCATTGTTCTCGCTGTCCTTAAGCTTCTTCAAGAAATTATCGACATAGTCTGGCGTATCTGTCATCCCTCTGCGGATGGCCCATACCTTATCAAGCTCTTCCTTCGTCAAAAGCATCTCTTCGCGTCTAGTTCCTGATCTACGCATATCTAGTGCAGGGAATATACGGCGCTCGGACAGCTTGCGATCCAAATGAAGCTCCATATTGCCAGTACCTTTAAATTCTTCATAAATGATATCATCCATACGCGAGCCCGTTTCAATCAGCGCAGTCGCAAGTATTGTCAAGCTGCCGCCCTCTTCAACGTTTCGCGCCGAGCCAAAGAACCGTTTCGGACGATGGAACGCTGCCGGATCGATACCGCCGCTTAGCGTTCGACCAGATGGAGGAATAACCAAGTTATACGCCCTAGCAAGACGAGTGATGCTGTCCATCAGAATCACAACATCCTTCTTGTGTTCAACAAGGCGAAGTGCACGCTCAAGCACAAGCTCAGCTACTTTAATATGATTTTCAGGCAGCTCATCGAACGTAGAGGCAATAACCTCTCCTTTGACGGAGCGCTGCATATCTGTAACTTCCTCGGGACGCTCATCAATGAGCAGAACGAACAGTTTGATATCGGGACGGTTTTCTGAAATACTGTGGGCGATTTCTTTGAGCAGCAATGTTTTCCCCGTCTTAGGAGGAGCAACAATGAGTCCGCGTTGACCGAGTCCTACAGGAGCGAGCAAATCCATCATTCGAGTGGACAGCTTCGACTGCGTCGTCTCAAGCACCAGCTTCTTTTCTGGATAAAGAGGAGTAAGCGCAGGAAAGTGTAGTCGTTCGGATGCTGTCTCAGGGTTTTCGCCGTTGACGGCATTTACCTGCAGCAAGCCAAAGTAGCGTTCATTCTCTTTCGGCGGACGGCATTTCCCGGATACAAGATCGCCGCTTCTGAGATCGAATCTGCGAATTTGTGAAGCTGAGATATAAATATCTTCCTTGCTCGGCAAATAGTTAATAGGTCGTAAAAATCCGAAGCCCTCTGACAAAATATCGAGTACGCCCTCCATAAACATGAGGCCGCTTTTCTCTGCCTGTGCGCGTAGAATAGCAAAAATCAATTCTTTCTTCTTAAGCGTTCCGTAGTACGGAACCTGAAATTGCTTCGCTAATTTGTATAGATCAGTCAATTTCATCTCTTCTAGATCGGCGATCTGAAGGTCTGTCATGTTCTCACCACTTTATTCAATTTTCATTATGATTTTTGTATATCTAGTAAAATCATAGGCTTGATTATCCATCATTGCCGAATTAGACGCCGTCTATTCCACAGCGTCCGCATCGTCCTGTTGCTTATGATGAAGCTTCCGTCTCACGCCATACATCAGCACCCAATCGGCGCAGATTCTCTACTAAATTATCATAACCTCGGTCAATATACTCGACGCCCGATATTTCGGTAACGCCTTCGTCAACAGTTAGCGCAGCAACAACAAGCGCAGCCCCTGCACGCAAATCAGCAGCCTTCACTTTAGCCGCATTAAGCTTTCCGCCCTCGATCACGGCCGAACGGCCTTCAACGCGAATGTCAGCTCCCATGCGCGTAAGCTCAGGAACATGTTTAAATCTAGTGCCATAAACATAATCGGTCAAAATGCTGACTCCGCTTGCTTGCGTAAGCAAGGTTGTCATAGGCGATTGAAGATCTGTAGGGAAACCAGGATATACGAGTGCTTTCACATCGATCGACGAATATTTTGGCGCTCCGATAATTCGGATCGATTCATCCATTTCAATGACTTGTACACCCATTTCCTCGAGCTTAGCGGTCATCGCTTCCAAGTGCTTTGGAATAACATTATCAATAAGGACATCGCCGCGCGTTGCAGCAGCTGCAATCATATACGTACCAGCTTGGATTCGATCGGGAATAATGGAATGGCGGCAACCGTGAAGTTGATCGACTCCTTCAATACGAATCGTCTCAGTTCCGGCACCTTTTATTTTTGCGCCCATGGCATTTAGGAGAGTAGCTACATCTATAATTTCAGGCTCTTTTGCCGCGTTTTCGATAATCGTTAACCCCTTGGCCCGAGAGGCCGCAAGCATAATATTAATCGTTGCTCCAACGCTTGATACGTCGAGGTAAATTTTCGCACCGCGCAGCTGCTTGGCGGAAATTCGAATAGATCCATGGTCATTGGTTACCGTTGCTCCGAGTGCCTCAAAACCTTTAATATGTTGATCGATTGGCCTCGGCTCAAAATTACAGCCTCCCGGCAATCCTATTGTCGCTTCCCCGAACCTGCCTAGCATAGCTCCCATCAAGTAATAGGATGCACGCAATAACTTTACTTTCCCGTTCGGCATTGGCTTCGAGACTAGCTCGGAAGGATCAATGCGCATCATGTCGCCGTCGCGCTTTACGACTGCGCCAAGCTCCTGCAAAATCTCACTGTATACCGCTACATCACTTATGATAGGCAAATTATCTAATACTACTTCTGATTCTGCTAAAATAGCGGCAGGCACAAGCGCTACTGCGCTGTTCTTCGCCCCGCTGATTTGAACGGTACCGCTAAGCGGCCGTCCACCGCGTATCATCAATTTCTCCATCTAGTTATAGTTCCTCCCGTAGACTTGGAAGAGAATAAAGGAAAAAACGCCAAATCAAGCGAGTGTTAAGCTCACTTGCTATTTGAGGCGATTTAATACCTTTGCTCCTGTTATTACGCTTGGTTGTTGCTTCCGAACAAACGGATTGTTTCAAGCTCGTTCCATCTTATCATTCTGAGCCATTATAACATAATGCACCTTGGAATAGTAAAGCTCGTTTTACCGCTTCCAGAAAATGCAAAAACGACATCGTCTTCCAACAAGCGACGATGCCGTTTATAAACTGAATTAAGAGCCTATTGCAAACCGATTGGTGGAATTGCCGCCTCGAAGCTGCATATTAACCGCAATTCGCATCTCATCGATGTCAAATGGCTTCGTAAAATGCATTAATGCCCCGAGATCTGTCGCTTCTTTAATCATATCCAACTCACCATAGGCGGTCATCATAATCACTTTAATATTACGGTCGATAGCCTTCACATGCTTTAAAATTTCTAAACCATCCATACCGGGTATTTTCATATCCAGCAGTACAAGATCCGGAGCATCGTTCTTCACGATTTCTAAAGCCAGCTTGCCATTAGACGCTTGGAACGTATTGTATCCCTCGCTGCTAAACACTTCCATAAGCAATACGCGAATACCGTTCTGATCATCAACGATCAACACTTTCTTCTTATCCAACTCCAAATCCCCCCGCGTCTGAGCTTGCTCCTATAAATGGCCAACTCTTCCATAATCGTTAATATATTCGCTTAAGTGGGTATATAATCCTTCTCGAATCGAGAAAAACTTATTAGATGTTGTTACAGAATATGTCATTGAACGAAATAACGATATTTTACTTCTCTTTTATTCGGAATAGTTTAGTGCAGCTTGAACAAATCCACGAAATAATGGTTGCGGACGGTTCGGTCTGGAAGTAAATTCTGGATGGAATTGAACGGCCAGGAACCAAGGATGGTCAGCCATTTCCACCATTTCAACGAGGCGTCCGTCCGGCGATGTTCCGGAAATGGTAAGGCCTGCCGATTCAATCGCTTCACGGTACTCATTGTTGAACTCATACCGATGACGATGACGCTCATATATGAGCTCGTCATTATATTCCTTTGCAGCAAGCGTATCAGGCTTGAGCTTGCAAGGGTACAGACCAAGGCGCATCGTACCGCCCATATCTTCAATATCCTTCTGATCCGGCAGCAAGTCAATAACCGGATACGGCGTGGACGGATTAATTTCCGAGCTATTCGCGTTTGCTAGTCCAACCACGTTGCGAGCATGTTCAATTACAGCAACCTGCATCCCTAGACAAATACCAAAGAATGGAATCTTCTTCTCGCGAGCGTACTTAATAGCTGTAATCTTGCCTTCAATACCGCGATCGCCGAAGCCGCCTGGTACAAGAATACCGTGAACGCCGCTGAGCTGCTCGTCCACATTCTCTTCCGTCAGCTCGTCAGCATGCAGCCAGCGAATTTTAACGACGGAATCGGAAGCGATACCCGCATGCTCAAGCGATTCTACAATACTTAGGTAAGCATCGTGAAGCGCTACATATTTACCGACAATAGCGATTTCCGTTTTCTTATGAAGCGTTTTTACGCGCTGAACAAGACTTTCCCATTCGCGCATATCCGGCTGATCCGTTTTGAGCTTCAGATGGTTGACGACGATCTCGTCTAGACCTTCTTCGCGAAGCATCAAAGGCACTTCATATAATGTCGAAGCATCGCGGCATTCCACGACTGCATTCGCATCGATATCGCAGAACAAGCCGATCTTGCGTTTCAAGTCTTCAGCAAGCGGATGCTCCGTACGGCATACGATCACGTTCGGCTGAATGCCGATGCTGCGCAATTCCTTAACGCTATGCTGGGTCGGCTTCGTTTTCACTTCGCCTGCCGCTTTGATATAAGGAATAAGCGTAACGTGAATGTACATGACGTTGTCGCGGCCGATATCGCTCTTGATTTGACGGATCGCTTCAAGGAAAGGCAAGCTCTCGATATCGCCAACGGTGCCGCCGATTTCAGTAATAACGACATCAGAACCTGCTTCTTTGCCCGCGCGGAATACACGATCCTTGATTTCATTCGTAATGTGCGGGATGACCTGAACCGTTCCACCCAAATAGTCGCCACGGCGTTCTTTGGTAATGACGTTGGAATAGATTTTGCCGGATGTCACATTGTTGTTCTTCGACAGGTTAATATCGATGAACCGTTCATAGTGACCAAGATCCAAATCCGTTTCTGCGCCATCATCGGTGACGAATACTTCTCCGTGCTGGTATGGACTCATCGTTCCCGGGTCCACGTTAATGTAAGGATCAAACTTTTGAATCGTTACTTTGAGGCCCCTGTTCTTCAGCAATCGACCGAGCGAGGCTGCTGTTATCCCTTTGCCCAAGGACGACACTACGCCGCCGGTTACAAAAATATATTTGGTCACTGTGATGATACCCTCCAAGCTCCTATGGTTAATGTTTAGGTTTGCCCATTTACTCGATAAACATGGATGCAGATACACTCTGCCTATCCATCCAGTTTGTGGAAATGCATCCTGCAGATCCATCCCCCACAAACAAAAAAAGTGACACCCGTAGCAACGGGGCACTTTTCCTTTTTTGGCATATATAAAAATATAAGAAAGCATAAGTTATGAACATTATACTTTACCTATATTTCACCGCGGAACGAGTCCATGCCCCCAAAGGAGGGCATCAGCCGTTCACGCATGTATGCGTTATTTGTTAACCGAATCTTAAGCCCATGAGATAGTTTACTCTGCGCTTATAGGACCTGTCAAGAGAAACTGACAGGATGCGCCATACTCCTCCGCAAACGGCTTTCACCGTCTATTCAGGGCTTAGCTGGCACCACAGCAAAATGCAAGGCTGCATAAGCTTATCGCTTATACAGCCTTGCAAGTTTTGCTAACTATTTGTCGTCCTTGTCGCCATCCTCGAACTCTTCATCATCATCCGAATCATCTTCGTCATCCGCGTCCAATTCGCCGCCGACTTCTTCCTCGTCCAGCTCCTCGTCATCGATGCCAACTTCCTCATCAACTTCCGCTTCCTCTTCAGCCTCTTCGAAATCCTCACGGTCTTCGTCGAATACGTCGTAGTCTTCTTCAGCCTCTGCGTAAGTATCCTCTTCCTCGTCAGCAAACACATCGTCATCTTCGAGATCATCGTCATCGTTGATGATGCGCGTGCGCTTCGCATTGCCTACAGGATCTTCGGAACGCTCAACCGGATACCAGCGCTTCAGTCCCCACATGTTGCTGCCAACGCAAGCAAAACGGCCATCGATGTTGATTTCCGTATACACTTGGGCGATGAACTGGTTGATTCCGTCTGCGGAAAGACCGCGTATTTTAGCGATCTCCATCATTAGATCGCGATAGTAGTATGGGGTATTAGCCGCTTTCAGCACTTCAAAGGCCAAATCGACCATAGGCATTTCCTTCATACGTTCAGGATCCAGCTTTAACGTAAAATTGCTGCTGCTCATATGGACACATCCTCTCTTGCCATTCAAATTATGTACGCGTTCTTTCCATCTAAATGCAAGGACCGTGTACGATTTCCTCTTATACACCGCTCACATTTCTTTACTAAACGAGCGGCCGCTGCCAGAGGTTGGCACCCGTCGTTTACGCTAGTCAAAGTATAGTAAAACCTATTTCCTCCAAAAAAGCAAGCGGGCCGTATAGCTTGGACTTAAATGCAAAAAGCGAAAGGATAGTCCTTCCGCTTTGACTGTATCCATCCGGCCATGACACTAGGTAACGTACCTTGGACGTAAGAGCCCCTGAGAACTCTTTGTTCATCCTATGTCCCTTAACGATTTTTGACACGGTTTGAAGCCTAATTATGTTAAAAAAGGCAAGTGGCTCATGCGTTATGAATCGCTCGTTCATACAATAGTGCAGCATGGTCCGTCGGGAGGGGAAGCCAAGTTTGGACACCGCCGCTTTTATCCGTTTGCTGCAGGATACGATGGCTTGCACGGACGCAACGACCGTTAAGCGAATCGTTCGCTTTCAGCGTGCGAGCGACTACCGGCACTTCGTACAGCAAATATCACAGGTCGCTTCGTCAACATCGCCCAGAAAGAGCATTAGACAAATGCCAATCATCCGCGGAATATCTTGCCGATTGCCCGCCGAGGAAACGCTGGAGCGATTCTCAGGACGCGTGTGGATTGAAAGGGATTGCAAAATCAGCGTTCATGCCTCATCCTCACAAAAGTCTATTATTGTAGATAAAGGTATACCTTGGGGCGTTAATCAAATAAAAGCCCCGCAGGCATGGAGCACAACGACCGGCCATCGGGTTAAAGTAGGGGTCATTGATACGGGTGCTGACTTCAGCCATCCCGATCTTCGCCATTCTCTCTCGAGAGGCATCAACCTATTGAACCGCAGCATGCTCCCGCATGACGATAATGGTCATGGAACACATATTGCAGGAACGATAGCTGCAGCCAACCAGCTTCAGGGCATGATCGGCGTAGCACCGCGTGCGCTCATCTCGCCAGTCAAGGCTTTTGACCATAATGGGAGCGCCTTCGTCTCCGACATCATTCTCGGAATCGAGTGGTGCATTCGGAATCGCATGAATGTCATCAACATGAGCTTCGGGATGAAGACAAGGAGCAAAGCACTGCTCGGTGCCGTCACGAACGCACATAATGCAGGCGTTATTATCGTAGCCTCCTCCGGCAATGATGGAAAAAAGAGATCTGTCGATTATCCCGCTCGCTATCCGCAGACAATAGCTGTTGGCGCAACGACCAAGCTGCGCCGAGTCGCTCCGTTCAGCAACCGCGGCACGCATATTGACGTATATGCGCCTGGCGACAAAATTGTGTCTGCTTGGCTTCGCGGCAAATACAACGAGATGAGCGGCACTTCAATGGCAACCTCGCATGTAAGCGGAGCGATTGCGCTGCTGCTTGCCCATAAGCCAGGGCTTTCGCCAAATGAAATCAAATCGATTATCAAACGCTCTGTGCAGCCCTTAAGAGGCAGCAAAGCCCGCCGAACAATCGGCGAGCTTGATGTGATGAGCATGATGCAAGCCGTGGATAAATCATGAATCCACGGCTTGCTTTTGTATGACGAGAATTACATACGCTCCGGTGCGGAGACGCCAACTAGGCGCAGCACGTTAGCAATAGCGATGCGAACGGCGTCAAGCAATGCGAGGCGTGCTTGCGACTGCTCGGCATCCTCTGTGATGACGCGCTCTGCTCTATAGTAGCTGTGGAACAGCGATGCCAGCTCATACACGTAGCGAATAAGACGATGCGGTGCATATTGCGTCGCCGCCTCGGTTACTTCCTGCGGCAGCTCGCCGATTTTGCGAAGCAGATCGAATTCTCCCTCTGCAACAAGCTTGCTAAAATCAATGGCATCGGTAGCTTTCAGTACAATGCCTTGCTCCTCTGCCTGTCTGAAAATGCTGCAAATCCGCGCATGCGCATATTGCACATAGAACACGGGATTCTCATTAGAAGTAGAGATCGCTAGGTCCATATCGAAATCAAGATGCGAATCCATGCTTCGCATAGAGAAGAAGTAACGAATGGCGTCGATACCAACCTCGTCCATGAGGTCCTCCATCGTAACCGCTTTGCCCGTACGCTTCGACATTTTCATTTTCTCGCCGTTTTGGAACAGGCTGACCATTTGAGCAATCAACACCGTCAATTTTTTCGGATCATTGCCGAGTGCTTCCATAGCTGCCTTTACTCGCGGGATATAACCATGGTGATCTGCACCCCAAATGTTGATCATCTGGTCGAAGCCGCGGCTGTATTTGTCGCGGTGATACGCGATATCAGGCGTCAAATAAGTGTATGAGCCGTCATTTTTCACGAGCACGCGGTTTTTGTCATCGCCAAACGTCATCGTCGAAAGCCATGTTGCGCCCTCTTCTTCATAGACATGACCTGTCGCTTTCAGCGCTTCTAGCCCTTGCTCCACTTGCCCGCTCTCATAGAGGGCCGTTTCACTGTACCATACGTCAAAGCCTACGCGGAATCTGCCGAGATCGCGCTTGATCTTGTCGAGCTCCCGCTCCAGGCCGAACTGGCGGAAAAACGTAAACCGTTCTTGATCTGGAAGCTCCAGCAGCTTATCTCCCTCTTGTTCAACGAGCAGCTTAGCGAAGCCGATAATGTCCTCGCCATAGTAGCCGTCCTCCGGCATTTCCGCTGCTTGTCCAAGCGCTTGGCGGTAACGGGCCTCGATGGACACAGCCAGGTTCTCTACTTGTTTGCCGGCATCATTAATATAGTACTCGCGCGTGACGTCATAGCCGGCATAGTCGAGCACATTGCACAAAGCATCGCCAACCGCCGCGCCGCGCGCATGTCCAAGATGCAGGCTGCCTGTAGGATTCGCGCTTACGAACTCTACCTGGACGCGTTTGCCGTTGCCATCTAAAGTCCGTCCATAGTTTTCTCCCTCTTCAAGCGCAGCGCTCACTACCGGATATAGGTAGCTGTTGTCCATTCGGAAGTTAATGAACCCCGGGCCCGCAATTTCAGCCGATTGGATTGAAGCTTGCTTCGTATCCAGATGGGCAATGATCGCTTCCGCGATTTGGCGGGGATTTTTCTTAGCCAGCTTTGTTAGCTGCATAGCGGCATTAGTAGCCAAATCACCATGCGACTTATCCTTCGGGACCTCAATCACAAATGCAGGAAGCTCTTCCCGCGCCGCAAGGCCAGCAGCCACAGCAGCATCGGCAATCGCCGCTTTAACCTGCTCATACATTTTTTCTAGCACATTTGAATTCATTGATTTCGTTCCTCCTGTATATGGAGCCGTATATGGAAACGGCCCGACAATTGTTCACCTACGTGCATCTCGTACTCCCACTCCAGCGTAAAAGGCAGCTCCGTTGGCAGCGTCTCAGCAACTGTACTTGTCCCATCGCCATTCGGTATCTGCAGCGACAGCTGCATCGTATCCGTCTCAAGCGAGAAATTCGTCATCGCCGAGTGGTAGCGGCCAGTCCGCCTGAGCCCGGGCACAAATAGCTGCTCCGATTCGATGACGCCTCGCCTTGTGATGGACAGCTCGCCTTGTCGATATTTCACAAGCGTCCGCACCTCGCCAGCACTCGGTTCGCCCTCAACTGACGGCTCGCTGTAGCGGATAAAGATAGACCGTTCCTTGCGAAACCATTCGCCCGCATAAGCGTGGATGTGCGAGCTTCCGTCCTGCACGCTCTCCAAAGTAATTCGCACTTTCCTGCTTTCAGCCATCATCTTACTCCTGTTCAGTCTAATCTTATGTAACTACTATATACAGGAAGCCTCGCAATTTCAACGCTAGAGCGCGGTTAAGTTGTTGTATACGGCACAATTACCCGCCATGCCTCCACCCGATCCTCAAGCGTCCTCATCTTTGGTGTCGGGATGGGACTAGAGGACGGCAGCTTAAGCAGGGCGATATTTTTGAAGCTTTCATGACCGCGATAAAACTTATGAAAGGTGTCGTATGCTTTGCTTCCGTTAAAAGCGAAGCAGCGCAGCTCCGGATATTTTGCTAAAAGCTCTGGCAGCTTTTGCGGCACTTCCCCGCGTATATTTACATCCAGACTGCCTTCCCGCTCGCAAGATTCTATAACATCCCACAGCGCAAGGCGATGCTCTTTCAAGAAGGCGAGACGATTCTCATAGACTGGATCGGCATCGGAATCATTAAACAAACGATAGATAATGCGCCACATAAAATTTTGCGGATGTCCATAAAATTGCTGATGCTCCAGCGATTTCACGCTCGGCGCCGTCCCTAGAATAAGCACGCGCGCACGCTCATCGATAACCGGCGGAAACGAATAGATACGCATGGTTATTCCTCCTTATGTTCGTTCTCGCTGCTGCCGCTGCGACTTATTATGAGTTAAGTCCAGCCTAGATCATACGGGCACAACCGCCGCATGCAGCGAAAAAGACGCTTTCCGCTAACGTTACGCGGAAAACGTCTTTTTATCAACGCAGGTCGATTACTTGACAGGTATTTTAATCTTTTGGCCCGGATAGATCTTATTCGGGTTGTTCAGCTTATTGTAGCTCGCTAATTTCTGCCACGTCGTTCCGTGCTTGATGGCAATGGCATAGAGCGTATCGCCTGACTTGACCGTATATACAGCCTCCTGAGGCGTCTGAGGCACAGTCACAACCGGCTTCTCAGGCTCTGTAGGCGTAGCTTCCGGTTCTGTAGGCTTAACTTCCGGCTTTGTAGGCTTAGCTTTCGGTTCTGAAGGCTTAACTTCCGGCTTTGTAGGCTTAACTTCCGGCTCAGCCGGCTTCACTACGGCCTTCGCACTAAGGTCAAGCTTGAACTCCGCATAGCCGTCCTCTGTATCTGCCGCAAAGGCGATCAGCTTGTTCGCCTCATCCGCGGTCTTCGCTTCCGGCGATGTTTTGAAGGTAACATTCACCGTATCATTGATTGGAGCAAGCGACCAGTTGCCATCCGCAGAGGGATTGATCGTTTTGTTGTTACGAATGTAATCAATGACGACCTGACGGTTCTCGTCTGGTGAGGCGAGAATGATTCGTTTGCCATCCGGGTTAGCGAATTTGCTGGAGGAAGCGCGGTAGTTGTTGGAAGCAACCACGAACTTTTGATCCTCTTTAATCGGCTTGGCGTCAAACTGCAAATTGAGGATCCGCTTCGCGCCCTCGTTCTTAAGCACGCCATTCGCTTCATACTTCGGCGGCTGCGTAACATCGATCTGATAAGTCACGCCGTCGATCACATCGAAGTTATACGTCGGAAAGTCATTATTGATAAGCGCTTGCTTCTCCTTGCTCGCAGAATCGATCTGCAGGAACTGGCCTGCCGACCACTCGAGCCATTCTCTAAGCTCCGCTCCCGTAACGAGCACGGCATTTACCGTATTGGAGTACAAATACAAGTCGGCAACGTTCTTAATCGCTATGTCGCCTGCTTTAATATTCGTGTAGTAGTTCGCCCCTTGACGGCCGCCCGCTTTGAACGGCGCGCCTGCCGAAAGCACGGGAATGCCCTCGTATTCCGTTCCTTGCAGCTGCTTCTCGATATACCATTTCTGCGCATTCGTGACGATTTGGATGGAAGGATCATCTTGAATGAGCGCAAACCAGCTATTGATGGATGCTGTCGTCTTGCCGACAGGTCCCCGTACATACGCCAGCGTATTCTCATGATCCTCCTTCACCGCATCTACGACGGCTTGATCTGCATCTACAAGCGGCTTCTTGTTCACCGTATCGAAGATAGGCTTAACCGCGGTCTTCGAATCAGCAACCGTCCACTTTCCGTCCTTCTTCTCAAGCGTAAGATCTATAATGCCGAGATTATTTCCCCAGAAGCCCGGCTCCACGGAAGGGACGCCGTTGATCGTTCCTTTGGCGAGGTCAACGCCTGTTTTCCCTTCAAACGATTTGTCAGGGAACACCTTATGCGCATGCCCGAACAAAATGGCGTTAATGCCTGCAACCTTGCTCAAATAGAGCACCGAGTTTTCCATCAGCGGCGTTTGCGGAATATCCTCAAAGCCAGAGTGCGGAATCGCAACAATGATATCCGCTCCCTTCGCCTTCATTTCCGGTACATACTTCTCGGCCGTCTTCACGATATCTTTGACGACTACCTTCCCTTCCAAATGCGCTTTATCCCATTGTGTAATTTGAGGAGGAATAAAGCCGATTACGCCCACCTTCAGCGTATGCTTCGCGCCGGAACCGTCTGTTACTTCCTTATCAAGAATCAAGTATGGCTTAAACAAATTGACGTCGTTCGATTCGTCTTTATCGCCGTCCGCCTTATAAATATTTGCATTTACATAAGGGAAGTCTGCCCCGGCAAGCGCATTTTCTAAAAACTCCAAACCATAATTGAATTCATGATTGCCTAAGTTGCCTGCATCATAACCAAGTAAGTTCATAGCCTTATAGACAGGATGCGTCTCGCCCTGCTTCAGCTTATCAACCGTGGCGACATAATCGCCCAGCGGATTCCCTTGAATCAAGTCGCCGTTATCGAACAATAGGCTGTTCGGGGCTTCCCCACGCGCTTTCTTGATGAGCGATGCCGTCTTAGCCAGTCCGTATTCATCAGTAGGCTTGTCCGCAAAATAATCGTAGTTCATCATGTTCACATGCAGATCCGATGTTTCCATAATACGCAGCTGGACGGTACCTCCTCCACTTGATTCCGCCGCCATTACCGTGAGCGGCATTGCCGCAAGACTGACGGAAACAGCCGCTGCCAAGCTTGCCTTCCACATCGATTTGTAGGTTTTCGCCAACAAAAACTCCTCCTCAATTTCTCTTCTGTTTCTAGTATTCCCATGCATAAACTTGATGTTCCATTGTTTACCTTCATTATAATAATTTAATTATTCAGAATTGTCATGCGATTAATTTGTCGAATATTGTAGAATTTGTCGAATCTATTATAAATAACGCGAAAAGGCTTCGCCCTAACCGGATTTACCGGTTGGGCGAAGCCTCTTCACTATAAATAGAATTTATTTCAAAAATCCTAGCAGCATCTCGCGGATGACTTTCGCCGCAACGATCTGCGTTTGCTCAGTTGGATCATAAGCAGGAGCTACCTCAACGAGATCGAAGCCAACGATATTAACGCCTGAACGCGCAATCGCATGCACCGATTCGATGAGCTCCTTCGACGTAATGCCGCCCGCTTCCGCTGTACCTGTACCAGGCGCTGCGGATGGATCAAGCACATCGATATCGATCGTCAAGTAAACCGGACGGCCTTC
This sequence comes from Paenibacillus sp. Y660, assembly GCF_057221575.1. Classification (NCBI taxonomy): domain Bacteria; kingdom Bacillati; phylum Bacillota; class Bacilli; order Caryophanales; family Paenibacillaceae; genus Paenibacillus; species Paenibacillus sp. Y660. The sequence goes on from NZ_JBXBBJ010000023.1 coordinate 20,006, forward strand.
GAGTTCAGGAAGCACCTTCTTCAGCGGCTCCAAAACCTCGAACGGATGGAAGTTGATGTTCTCCCGTGCGAATTGCCATTCCTCGCGTGAGCCCGAACGGATACCGAATTGGTAAATGTTCTGTCCGCCCATTAGACCGGCAGCTTTGCGCAGCGGCGTCGAGTGAGACAGAGGCTCGCCTTCATACGACTCACGGAGATCGGCGTGAGCGTCGAAGTGGATGATCGCAAGATCCGGATACTTCTTGTACACCTCTTGGAAAATCGGCCAAGAAACAAGATGCTCGCCGCCGAGTCCAACAGGGATTTTGCCGTCGTCCAGAACGCCGCGAACGAATTCACCGATGATTTCCAAGCTGCGCGCTGCATTTCCGAATGGAAGCAGCAGGTCGCCGGCATCGAAATATTCAATATCTTCAAGGCTGCGATCTAAGTAAGGGCTGTATTCTTCAAGTCCAATCGACACCTCGCGAATGCGAGGAGGGCCAAAGCGCGAGCCTGGACGGAAGCTTACCGTGAAATCCATCGGCATGCCGTAGATAACCGCTTTGGAAGCTTCATAGTTGTCAGAGCTCAGGATGAAGACATTGCCTGAATATTTTTGATCCAATTTCATGAGGCTTGTCCTCTCTTTCATAACATAAGCCGCTTATTACTTAATAAGATCCTCAACGAACTTAGGAAGCACGAATGCTGCCTTGTGAAGACGCGGCGTGTAGTATTTTGTATCGATTTCTGGAATAGCTGTCTCGTCAACAGCTGTTGGATCGTACTTTTTGCTGCCCATCGTGAACGTCCATAGACCGCTTGGGTAAGTCGGAATGTTCGCGCCGTATACACGAACGATCGGGAATACTTCCTTCACGTCTTTGTTTACGCTTTGGATAAGGTCAGCCTTGAACCAAGGGTTGTCCGTTTGCGCTACAAAGATGCCGTCTTCCTTCAAGGACTCGTAGATGCCTTGGTAGAAGCCTTTCGTGAATAGGTTTGCAGCAGGGCCGACCGGCTCTGTCGAGTCCACCATAATGACATCGTATGTGTTTTTATGATCATGAATATGCATGAAGCCGTCGTTCACAAGCACTTCAACTCGCGGGTTGTCGAGCTCGCCAGCGATGGTTGGCAAATATTTTTTAGAGTATTCAATAACTTTTCCGTCAATGTCGACTAGAACAGCCTTCTTCACCTTCGGGTGTTTCATCACTTCACGAATGACGCCGCCGTCTCCGCCGCCAACTACAAGCACGTACTCCGGATTCGGATGCGTAAAAAGAACAGGATGCGCAACCATCTCGTGGTAAACGAACTCATCCTTAACCGTTGTCATAACCATGCCGTCAAGGACAAGCATCGTTCCGAACTCTTCTGTTTCGATCATATCAAGCTGTTGAAAATCCGTTTGTTCATTAACATACGTTTTCGTAATCTTCGCCGTAATGCCGAAGCTGTCCGTTTGTTTTTCCGTATACCACAATTCCATGTCGAAAATCCCTTCTTTCCTTCAATCGTTCATCGTAATTATAGTAAATTAGGCCAAAAAAGCAACCTTTTCGACCCTTTATACAAAAATTTAATGATCCGCCGGCTCTGCGTGAATAGGGTGTTCCCCGTTTTTCCATACTAAGGAAAAGTGAAGCTATGCGCTGAAGGGAGCCCGCTCCATGAAAAAGCCTTCCAACCAGCAGGGCAAGCCAAGACGCCGTCCTGCTTTTCCTATAATGACCGAGAGGTTCCTTCCCCAATTCTTGAAAATAAAAAAGTGGCTGCGTTGGACTGCCGCCGCATTCACTCTAATGGTGCTCATCATGGTGGGCACGCTTATTTACTTGCGCATGCAGACGCTGCCTGTCGCTGCCATCAGCCAGACATCCCAAATGCTCGATCTGCAAGGCAACGTCATCGACACCTTCCATGCTGGCGAGAATCGCCGCTCGGTTCAGCTGTCGGATATTTCCCATTACGTTGTTGAAGCAACGCTGGCAATTGAGGATCGCCGCTTCTACGATCATCGCGGCTTCGATATGAAGGGGATGGCGCGCGCCGTTATGGTGAACGTTCAGAGCTTCTCCGCGCGACAAGGGGCGAGCACCCTCACTCAACAGCTTGCACGCAATCTGTATTTGACGCATGAGCGAACCTGGCAGCGCAAAATGAAGGAAGCGATGTATACCGTTCAGCTCGAAATGAGCTACTCCAAGGATGAAATTCTCGGCATGTACCTGAATCAAATTTATTACGGCCATGGCTCCTACGGCATTGAAGCCGCTGCGATGATGTATTTCAATAAGCATGCTTCCGAGCTCTCGCTTGCAGAAAGCGCCATGCTCGCCGGCATTCCGAAGGGGCCAAAATATTATTCCCCCTATTTGAATATGAAAAACGCCAAGGACCGTCAGCTTACCATTTTGCAGGCGATGCTCGAAGGCGGCTCCATCACGTCTAAGCAGAAGGATGCCGCTTATGCAGAGGTGCTAAGCTTCCAAACGCTCGGCTCTGGCGAGCAAGAGGGTTTCGCGCCGTACTTTCGTGATTATATAAGGTATATAGCTGTCGACAAGCTAGGCATCAACGAGCATTTGCTCAACGAGGGCGGCATTACGATCTATACGACGCTTGATCCGGAAGCCCAAGCGACAGCCGAAGAGGTCATTGCGGATGGGATTCCAGAAAGCTCGGAGCAGCAGGCCGCGCTTATTGCCATCGATCCGCGCAACGGTTATATCAAAGCGATGGTCGGCGGCAGAAACTACAAGAAGAACCAGTACAACCGCGTATTTGCCAAAACGCGCCAGCCTGGCTCCTCCTTTAAAGCTTTCTTGTATTTAACTGCCCTGCAGAGCGGATATATGTCGCCTATGACGCGATACAAGAGCGAGCCGACCGTGTTCACTTATGATGAAGGCCGCAAGACATACGAGCCTCGCAACTACGGCGATAAGTATTTGAATGAGTTAATCGATATGCGGAAGGCGCTGGCAAGCTCCGATAATATTTACGCCGTCAATACAATCATGACCGTTGGCGCTGATAAAGTCATTGAAACCGCGCGGAAGCTCGGCATTGAGAGTCCCATGCAGCCGGTTCCCTCCCTCGCGCTTGGCACCTTCCCGGTCAGCCCGTTTGAAATGGCCTCCGCCTTCGGCACGTTCGCAAATGGCGGCATTCATGAGGAGCCAATCGCGATTATTCGGATCGAGGACCGCAAGGGCCAAATCTTATATGAAGCGGAGCATAAATCCGAGCAAGCAGTGACTGCAGCGGAGGCATATGTGATGACCAGCTTAATGGAGAGCGTCTTCGAGGAAGGCGGCACCGCATTCCGGGTCTCTTCTATTATTAAGCGGCCTGTTGCAGGCAAGACAGGCACGACGCCTGCGGATGCATGGCTGGTGGGCTATACACCCGAGCTGGCGACAGCCGTATGGGTTGGCTACGATAAGGATCGCAAGCTAACCGTTGCCGAGGCTTATCGCGCTGCGCCCATATTCGCCAAGTTTACCGAACAGGCGCTTGCCTCCGTACCGCCTAAGATCTTCCCGATTCCGGAAGGCGTCGTGACGGTGTACATCGATCCGACCAGCGGGAAGCTGGCGGAGAGCAGCTGTCCGAACAAGAGACTAGAAGCTTTCCTAAGCGGGACGGAGCCTACTGAGGTATGCGGCGAGCCAGCGGGCGAGGACGGCAGCGATTCTGCGGGAGATGGAGCAAAGGCGGGCCGCCGTTCTTGGTGGACGGATTTGAAGCGCTGGTGGACAGACTAAAGAGTCCGCTTCTTTCATATCCTATAGTGGCTGCCGCTCTTGCCGATGCCATGACCTTCGCACATTTTTGTCCGATTTATGATCAAAAAGTGAATTTTCTTTGAACAAAAGCATAATGTTGTGTTATAGTAAGCATAAGAAAACACTTACAATGTAAACGGGAGTGTTCAATATGACAACGAAAACAGCAACAATTAGCCATGTTCAGCCTTCTAAGTCAGATGTCAAGCGTCTTGTCAAAGCGATGACAGCTATTGCTTGGGTTGTTCTTTCCATCGGTGTTCTGCTCAGTGTAGCCAACTTAAGCCACTTCAGCGATCAAAATGTCGGACTTATGGTCGGCATCGGGTTCCTAATCGGCAGCGTTCATATTTATGTCATCGGCACAGCGATTGGACTCGTCCACGCACGCCTGAATCAAGAGCAGCCGCCCCACGAATTGAGCGAGCATGAACACAAATAATGGCCGCATTTAGCGGAGCAATAGACAGTCCTATTTGGTCGATGACCGATGGGGCTGTCTATTTCTTTTTGACATGAGACAAAAATGAATGAGTTTGGTAATCATAGGTACAGCAATTCGCGTGAAGAATGCTCCTAAATGCAATGCAACAGTTGTCTAAGCAGTGAACTTTCTATTACAGAAAAAAGACGAATTTTTGACGTTATTGTTAACCCCGCAGTTATTCCGTTGCGGATCTGCTATTGTAGTCGTAAGCAGTAATTTTGAGGAGTTGAACTGATGATGAGACCGTATCTTCGCATGCTGACACCCGTACTTATTATGTTAATGGCCGTTCTGCTCTCCGGCTGCGGCGAGCAATACATTGTGCTCGATCCGAAAGGGCCAATCGGCGAGTCTCAAAAAGACTTGATTTATTTTTCTACCATTCTGTGTGCGGTTATCATCGTGCCTGTACTCATCCTGACGGCCGTTATCGTCTGGCGGTACCGCGATAAACCAGGCAGCAAGGCTTCTTATAAGCCAAACTGGGAGCATAGCACGAAGCTTGAGATTACGTGGTGGAGCATTCCGATCGTAGCCATCCTAATCCTTGCTATCGTCACTGTTAAATACACCTATGCGCTTGAGCCTTCCAAACCGATTGAATCGGCTAAGGCGCCCATTACCATTCAGGTCACATCACTTGACTGGAAGTGGCTGTTCAAATATCCCGATGAGGATATCGCGACGGTCAACTACATCAAGATACCGGAAGATGTGCCGATTAAGTTTCAAGTAACGGCCGACACGTCGATGAACTCCTTCTGGGTTCCACAGCTCGGCGGGCAAATTTATTCCATGTCCGGCATGGCCATGACCCTATTCCTCCAAGCAGATGAGCAAGGCAGCTATTATGGCTCCGGCGCAAACTTCACGGGTAAAGATTTTGCGAAAATGACCTTTAAGGTCGATGCTACCTCGGAGGAAAATTATAAGGCGTGGGTAAGCGAAGTAAAAGCGTCGTCTCCAGCTCTGACAATGGAAGGCTTCGAGAAGCTAACCGAGCCAAGCACATCGGACGTACAGCTTTTCTCCAGCTTCCCTGAAGGCTTGTTCAATAAAGTCGTCATGCAGTATATAAATGGCGGCGGCGGTGCTCATCAGCATCATGGCGACGAAGCAGCAACGGCTCCGGCAGCCGCTGATGAAGAGAAAGCACCGGCTGACACGGACGCAAGCAGCAATGACTCTAACGCACATAGCCATGCGGGTCATTAAACCAGTAACAAGCGAATGCTTTTGAAGCGAGTTTGTTCCACAAACTTTTAGGAGGACCCCAAATGTTAGACAAAATTAAAGACTTCGCATCCGAATTTTTCGTTACTGGCGATCCGCTTATTCTAGGGGCTCAAGTGTCGATTGGATTGTCGATTGTCGCAATCATATTCGTTCTTACCTTTTTCAAAAAATGGCGCTGGCTTTGGACGGAATGGCTGACAAGTGTCGATCATAAGAAGATCGGCATCATGTACATCATCGCCTCCATCCTTATGCTGTTCCGCGGCGGCGTCGATGCGCTGCTCATGCGGGTTCAGCTAGCCGCACCGGAGCTCGAGTTCCTGGTTCCGGAGCATTATAACCAGATATTCACAACACATGGCGTAATCATGATTCTGTTCATGGCCATGCCGCTTATGTTCGGTCTATTCAATATCGTCGTTCCTCTGCAAATCGGAGCGCGCGACGTCGCCTTTCCGTTCCTGAACTCCCTAAGCTTCTGGATGTTCTTCTTTGGAGCGATGCTGTTTAACGTTTCCTTTATTATCGGCGGCTCGCCTGATGCAGGCTGGCTCGCATATCCGCCGCTCTCTGAGCTCTCGGGCAGTCCGGGACTCGGACAGGACTTCTATATCTGGGGTATTCAGATTTCAGGTATCGGCTCCTTGGCAACCGGTATTAACTTTGTCGTCACGATCTTAAAAATGCGTGCGCCAGGCATGAAGCTTATGCAAATGCCGATGTTCGTATGGTCGGTGCTCTCGTCTTGTATTACGATTATGTTCGCATTCCCGATTTTGACCGTTACGCTGTTCCTTCTATTCATTGACCGCTATCTCGGCGCGCATTTCTTTACGCTCGACGGCGGCGGCAATCCGATGATGTACATCAACCTCATCTGGATGTGGGGACATCCCGAAGTATATATCGTTATTTTGCCGGCATTCGGCATATTCTCCGAGGTCGTCTCGGCGTTCTCGAAGAAAAAGCTCTTCGGCTACAAATCGATGGTATTCGCCCTTATGTCGATCAGCTTCTTCTCCTTCTTCACTTGGGCGCATCACTTCTTCACGATGGGCTCCGGCGCCAACGTCAACGCATTCTTTGCTTTAACGACGATGCTGATCGCTATACCGACCGGGGTAAAAGTGTTCAACTGGCTGTTTACGATGTATCGAGGCCGAATTAAGTTCTCCACTCCGATGATGTGGACCATTGCGTTCATACCGTGCTTCGTTGTAGGCGGGATGACCGGGGTGCTCCTATCGGTTGCACCGGCTGACTTCCAGTTCCATAACAGCTACTTCCTGATCGCGCATTTCCATCAGGTGCTTATCGGCGGTGTCGTGTTCGGTTACTTCGCAGGTCTCTACTACTGGTGGCCAAAAATGTTCGGCTTCCGCCTGCATGAGGGACTTGGCAAATGGGCATTCTGGTTCTGGAACATCGGCTTCTACGTTTGTTTCATGCCGCAATACGCGCTTGGCTTGATGGGTATGACACGCCGCTTCAACGCATACGACTTCGATATGGGTTGGCAGCCGCTTAACGTTGTATCCACTGTAGGTGCGTTCTTAATGGGTATCGCGTTTATTTTCCAAGTGTGGCAAATCGCGCACAGCATCAAGTTTTTCAAGAAAGAAAAAGACGGCGACGCATGGGATGGCCGTACGCTGGAATGGTCCATTCCTTCGCCTGCGCCGCTTTATAACTTTGCTCGCTTGCCGCAGGTTACGAGCCAAGACGAGTGGTGGGAAGAGAAGCAGCGCATTGCAAATGGGCAGCCTGCAAAGCCGCTCGCTCCGCTTGAGCCGATTCATATGCCTAAAAACTCAGGCATCCCGTTCATCATGTCGCTATGCTGGTTTACAGCTGGCTTCGGGTTCGTATGGGATTGGCTGTGGATGGCGATACCGGGTCTAATCGGCGTAGCCATATGTATGCTTGTTCGTTCGTTCTCCTACGATACCGATTACTACATTCCGGTAGATGAGATTGAGCGCACGGAAGCAGCGTTAAGGGGGACAAAATAATGGCACATGCAGTTTCCACTCCAGCAGGAGCGCATGGCGGACACGGTGCCGGTCACGGCGGCGGTCACCATGATGACCATCACGATCAAGAATCGATGAAGTTGTTCGGCTTCTGGCTGTTTCTAATAACCGACGTTATTTTATTCGGTACGTTGTTCGCTACCTTTGTCGTCCTTCGTCTCAATACGGACGGCGGACCGACAGGTGCGGATTTGCTCGAAATGAACGGCATTATCATTTCGACCTTCATTCTCCTGACAAGCAGCTTCACGAGCGGTATTGCCGTTCTTGAAATGAACAAGGGGAACAAGCGCGGCTTGATTCTCTGGCTCGGGATTACCGCATTGCTAGGCGCATCGTTCGTCTTTCTAGAGGTCAACGAGTTCATGCACTTGGTGCATGAGGGCGCTAATATTGGAACGAGCGCCTATTGGTCAGCCTTCTACGTCCTCGTCGGGACGCATGGACTTCACGTATCGGTCGGTCTCGTCTGGATGGTCGCGCTGATGCTTCAGCTTAGCCGCCGCGGCATCACTCCGGTCACCAAGCGCAAAGTAAGCATTATCAGCTTGTACTGGCATTTCTTGGACGTCGTATGGATCTTCGTATTCACGATCGTTTACTTGATGGGGGTGATGTAGGATGGAGAAGCATAACACGCATGCGCAGGATGCGCACGGCTCCCATGGCGGGTCGATGAAGTCTTACGTCATCGGTTTTCTATTCTCGATCATTCTGACGATCATTCCGCTCGTTGTCGTCATGAATGATATGCTGAGCAAAACGGCTACGACCGTGCTCATTCTCATCATGGCGATCTTGCAGTTCGCTGTTCAGCTGATCTTCTTCATGCACATCCGTGACGAGGAGAAGCCCCGCTTCAACCTCATGGCGCTAATATTCGGCCTCGTCATCTTGCTGACGATCGTCGCCGGCTCCATCTGGATTATGACTTACAATGCAGTTGGCTGATCATCAGCAGCCGTAGATAATACACCTAATAAAGGCTGTGCCATCGTTAACTAACGGTGGCACAGCTTTTTTGATTATAGCCAAACTTTCCCTTTCGACGCTTGAGCACCACGTGGGATAATCTGGTTAAGGATTGTTCAAATGAAAGCGAGGCAACAACCATGTCAATCAAGCTTCGTCCTCTGCAGCTGCCGGATGATTATGAGCAGCTTGCGGAATTGTTGAATCAAGTATGGTCAGAGCCGACTACAGCAGCTAATCTGCATGAGGCGGACCAGAAGCTTAAAGAGGTCGGGCACACCTGGATGGATGAGAACGGGCTGCTCGCCGGATACGATCGGGAGCGCCGGGTTGCGGTTACGGAGAGCGGAGAAATGGTCGGCTATATCTGGTCATGGCGAGCACCATGGACAGAGCCGGGTTATTTGTGCAACACACTTGTCGTGGATGCGGCGCACCGCAATCGCGGAATAGGGCAGCTTCTGCTTCATCACGCTTCGCAATGGGCGCTGAAAATCGGCGCAACCACGCTGATAACGGAAGTATGGGATGACAACGAGGATGCGCTCCGCTTTGCGAATCGGAGAGCCTTCGTTATCGAGCGCCACGCGTTTCAATCGCTTCTGCAGCTCGGCAGCGATGAAGGAAAGCCTCTAGCGGATATTCCCGCTATGCCCGAACCAGCAGGGCTGCGCTTTCTAACGCTAGCCGATGAGCCCGGTGAGGAAAGCGAGCGAAAGCTGTATGAGCTCTATAAGGAGACGCTGGTGGATATCCCCGGCTTCATGGGTGATGTGCCCGAATTTGGAGAATGGCGCAAATGGTATTTGAAGGTGGACGGCTATGCGCCTGAGCGGGTCATCATCGCAGCGGACGGTGATGCCTTCATCGGCATTACGAACGTTTTGCATAATGCTAAATCCAACGGCATGTATCATGAATATACCGCCGTGAGCAGAGCCTATCGCGGCAAGAAGGTAGCGCTTGCTCTAAAAATAAAAGCGATAGAGCTTGCACAACTGAATCGCGCCTCGTATATTCGAACGGACAATGATTCGCTCAACGAACCAATCCTTCACATCAATCGCAAGCTTGGCTACGTCCCTCTGCGCGGCTCCTACCGCATTCTCGCTCCTGTTGCGCAGGTCATGGATATTCTGAGCAGATGAGCCCCTAAATCAAAATGGGGCTGTCCCAAAAGTGTTCACACGGAATGGGAACAACCCAATTCTGTTCGTTAACTTGTTCCTATCTATGAAATTTTTCAACCAGCTGGTTGAGAGTCCTGGAGCTCCTGTCATTCGCTCCTTAACCTTACTTTCCACTGGCTTTTTCGCTTATTCCAGCGCTCATTGTTCTAACCCGTATGTTTGAAATAAAATGCTAGCTCAAGTCATTTCAGTTTTGTGGAATGAACAGGAAAAACTCCATCTATTTTCCTAATAATACGTCAGTTCGTTCATGTAGCTGGAAAAACTCCCGTTAATCGGAACACATACACCGAAATAGGGTCAAAAGCGAGATATTAACGGGAGAAAATCCATCTAAACCTTATTTTTGCCAAAAACTAGTTGAAATAACGGGAGTTTTTCCCGTTAAAGGTGACTCAAGAGGGCTCAGCCCCATGCATGATTGAACCCGAGACTACAGAAGAACCGTGGATTCTGCCGATTCCTGCTTCGTGGCATGCCATAGGTAAACCTGGAGGGTGGGAGACTTTCGCTTGTCCACAATCTCATGAAGCCAAGCAACCATAGACCTGAATAGAAAAATAGCGGTACAGGAATAGCCCCCTGTACCGCTATTTTTTTCACTTCCAACAGTCCATTCAAAGCGAGCTATCTTCCCAGCGAGCATACTGCTTTTGGGATCACCGGCCTCGCTGCACAACCTCGACGCCCTTCGGTACAGTGAGCGTGAGCTCCGCGTTAACGGTGTCGGAGACGAACCCGCCATCGCGGTGTTCAACCGACCCAATCATGACGTACATCGTCTTGCCGACGATATTGGTTTGCATCATTTTATGATCCAAGCTCTCCAGCTTCTCGGCGGACCAGTAACTTACCTGTCCAAAAAGCTTCAGCTCGCGCGTATCGGTCTCCCCATATTCTACGCTGCTTAACGAATGGATGACGATTTTCTCGATCTCCGCAGGCACCTTCACCGCTTTGGCGTCAACAAACGCCGAACGCTGCGACATTTGCAGCCCGCGCTGAAGCTCATCGAATAAGCCGGTCGACATAAGCAGGGAGAGCCCGAGGCTTGCGGTTCCGATCACCCCGACAAAAAAGACGCTTATCCAGTCATAACGCACGATTGCCCGCTCGCTGCTGGAAAACTTCAGATAGAGCAGCAGCTCTGCGCCCAGCATAATAAAAACAATCGGCGCTACCCACATGAGCACGTCATAGGCTTCGATATTTTGCCAAAGGGATACCGCCAGCGCAGTACCCATGAGCATCAGCGTCACGCCCATGGACAACGAGCCGACGCGCCAGGTGCGTATGCCGTCTGGTGCTTGAACCGCCGGATTAGATAGGTTCACTGTACTCACCGCGACTCCTCCTCTCGCTTGCTGAGCGACGTAGGGGTCGCAGGCGGAGCCCCAGCCCCTTTTCCTATATTCGTCATTTTATTTCTTCCAAAGGCTAGACGCTGGCCAATCATAATCATGATGAACGCCACTACAACCGTTGGGACCATATACTTGAGCTGCTTGTATTGCGAATACAATTTTTCCGAAATGCGATAAGTTGCCTCTAGTGCCACTTGATCCAGCAAGTAGTAAACGCCAAAACAAAGCAGTGCGATGCCGAACCAGCGCTGATAGGGGACAAGCTGCGTCAATACCGGCTCATCGACAAGCGTCTGACGCTCGTAGCGAGACGTCTGCTGCAGCGCATCAAAGAATGCGAAGCACCAGAACAGCGGAAGAAGGAAGAAAAACAGCGACAAGCGCATATTGTCCATAATATAAATGGTCAAGAGGAAGCCGCCCATGAGCTGAAGTCCCCGCTTCTGCAAGCCCAAATAGAGATGGCCCGCACCTGGGAAAATCGACAAGGCAATCGCCAGCACCTTGCTTTTGCGCCCGGAGGAGATGTACGACTCCATATCCTCGAATATGGCGCGGTCAACGAGAATTTCCCCGCGCTGCTTGGCATGCAGCTTGCCGATCGCGTCAAACATGCTGTATACCCATATGACGGGCAGCGCCAGCAAGAAGACCAGCAGCTCAGCTCTATGCGTGATCGTGCTCAAGAAGACGATAATCGCAAACCAGCCAATGAACGAGATCATAAACGTAATGCCGCGCTGCATGAGCCCGATACTCATATGCCCAAGCCCCGGAATAAAGGAGAGCATAATCGTACGCGTCTTCTCACGCTGGTATTCCAGATTTAACGGCACATAACCAGCACTATGCTCGGCATAAGGATCATAGGGATTGTGGTGGTTCACTTGCCCCCCCAGAGGCCCTTTTCCCAGTAAAAGGGTGAGGATCATATCGATCATGTTAATCATCCCGCTTGCTATCGCGACAAACAGCAGGAAATAACCAAACCCGTCATCGAAGAACGATGAATTTGTAATCGCCAATAGAAGAAGCAATCCTAGTGGGCCACAGAAAGCTCCACCATACAAGACGGCGCGTACCGGACGGCCAATATAGGCATGCCCTGCGCCTGGTATAAACGAAAGTAAAAACGCCGCTAAGGGGCTTTTGCTCATTGCTGATTCATTCCTTTCCTTGTCTTATTATTTATAACGTGTCGCTCGAAGCCCATCCAGCCATGATCCGGTCTGGTCGACCATTTTGTCCGACCATGATTCTGATCGCTCAGTAGCAGCTTCTGGCTGCTTCGGCGGCTCTGCTGGCTTAACATTTACATTCAAATTTACGTTCAAATTCACGTCGATCTGCGCCAGCTTCTGAGAGAAGGTGGCAAAGGTGCCGCTGGCAAGCAGCAGCAGCGTTATCGAGGCGGCAATTGTATAATGCGTTGCTGGATGCTGCAGCCATTGATGGAGACGGCGAGGCTTCTTCTGCAAAGGGCTGGCCGTGCTCGGTTGTTCAGCCTGTTCACTATGAAGCACCTGCTCGCTTACTAGCTGCGCCAAGACACGCTCCTCCATTAGCTCCATATCCGGCGGGCGAAGAGACGCTTCATTCTCGGTTGATTCCATGATCGCTATAAATAGCTGCAAGCAAGAATCGCAAGCAGTCAGATGCTGCTCCGCCTGCATACGCTCAACCTCATTTAGGGCGTCGTTTACATAGCAAAACATTTGATCCGGCGTTATATGCTCATTTCTCACTCGAAATCCTCCTTCCGCCAATGGCGCCTCATCCAGCTTCTTGCGCGGTAAAGCCTTGACTCTACGCTTTTGAGTTCCAGGCCCGTCTCAGCCGCAATTTGTTCATATGATTTGTCTTCCATATAATAAGCGGTTACGACTTCACGATAATTATCCGGCATTTCTTCAACCCGTTCGCGAACGTGCTGCCTGTCCTCCTGCTCAATGGCGAGCTGCTCGGCTGCCGGCATTGAGGCGGCAGCCTCTTGCAGCTTGTCCGACATTTCCTCGCTATCAATCAGCTCTTCCGGCCTTCGGGCTTTGCTTCGCTTGAAATCGATCGCTCGATTAACGGCAATGCGGGTAATCCATGTCTTAAGCCCATCCAATCGGCAATTCGGAAGGGAGCGATAAATTTGCAGCAGCACTTCCTGCGTGATATCCTCCGCATCATGCGGTGAATGAAGTACCGCGAAGACTGTTCTATATATATAAGGACCATATGCCTGTACGAAAGGGCCATAATGCTCGGGCCCGCCCTCTTGTACCGTTCTGATCCAATCCTCGTCTTGAATGTCGCTCCCCTCCTTCCCAATCTTATAGACGACAGCTCGCCCATCATACCCTGCACATGCAGCCAAAAAACTTTTTATTCGTTTCCGGTGAGCCTCCAACAACGCGGAAAACCTCATCATTCGCAAGAGTAGCTCTACGAACGATGAGGTTCTCATCCTTTATTGACGTTATGCTCCTGCCGGGCACGAGCACCGCACGCTGTTAAACGTTCAAGTCTTGCTTAAGCTCTTCCGGGGAACGATCCCACCACTCCTCGTTATGCTCCACAAGCAGCTTGCGAAGCGCCGCTCTCTCCACATCGCCAAGCTCAGTCAAATTATAGCGCCGTTTGAGCGCCTGATCCAGCTTGTTCACGTGGTCGGGAAGGATCTTCCATCCACGGCGAGCCTCGGTATCGATCAGCATCTCACATGCTGTCGCGCCTGCATAATAGGACCCTTCCTCATTGCGGTCGACTGCAACCCATACGATCCAGCATTGACGGCCATTCGGCGTATCCTCTTTATTCGGCGTAAACTTAATGCCGCGCTCGACCTTACTCTTCGCATGCATCGCGCCAACATCGATATAAGCGACGCCATCATCAATGATTACACAAGCTACGGCGCTCAAATCGATCGTTCCTGCTCCAAAGCCTTTATGTTTTTTGCTGCTCACTACGTTGAGCGACAGTGATTTCTTTTCCTTCTTTTCCGGCTCGGCCGGCTGTCCTTGTTCTTCCGTCATGCGTATTCACACCTTCCCCCATACAATAATTCCATTTTAGCTAATAATCCTTGAAAAGCAAACATATACATGCTGTAGATGCTTGTCAACGGGAGGGAAACGTTCAATGACTCCACGCTATTTCAAACGCATTTTACTCGTAATACTCGCAGCTGTACTGCTCGGCTTGTCTGTGCAGCATGGCTTCGGGACTGCTTGGCAATCCCAATATACCTATGCTTTCGCCCCCGCCGCCAAAGCCAAGCAAGCACCTGCCCCTGCTCAAAATTCGTCCAAGCCGCCGCTTGTACAGGAGCCGAATACGGTTATGACACCTAAGCCGCAAGCGCTCAGCAAACGTGTCGTTGAGTACCATATCAACGTTCATTTGCTTGATGATGCGAAGCGCTTGAATGGCGATCAGACCGTAACCTGGACCAACCCCGGCAAAAAAACAGTGTCCGAGCTCTATTTCAATCTTTACCCGAATGCCTTCCAATCAGACAAATCAACGTTTATGAAGGAATCAGGCGGCAAGCTGCGCCAGGACAAAGCAACTACGAACAGCCAAGGCTTTATGAAGCTGAATACGCTGGAAACGCTAAATGGCGAAAGTCTACTGCCTCGTCTGCAATACGTGCAGCCCGACGACGGCAATACGAATGACTTCACTTTAGCCAAAGTACGGCTGCCAGAGCCAGTTGCTCCAGGCAAGTCCGTTACGCTGCGCATGGGGTACGAGGTGAAGCTGCCCGAGGTATTCGCAAGAATGGGCTACTCCGGTAATTTTGTCATGGCGGGGCAATGGTTTCCCAAAATCTCGGTTTACGAGACAGTCGGCACGAGAGGTCGAACCTCCGAAGGGTGGAACGTCCATCAATACCATGGAAACTCCGAATTTTACAGCGACTTTGGCATATACAGCGTTCGGATTAAAGTACCCGAGGCCTACACGGTTGCGGCAACCGGCTTCCAGACGAAGGCTATTGAAATCAAGGATCAAATGAAGGTTTACCAATTTTATGCCGATGACGTTCATGACTTTGCATGGTCGGCGTCACCGGACTTCGTCTATGAGGAAACCGCCTACTCCGATACGGGCATACCTGGAGTACGGATTAAGCTCTATCTGGATCCGAGCCATGCCAAGCTGAAGGATCGTTATATGCATGCAGCCAAATCCGTGCTCGCAAGCTATGCGAAATGGTATGGCGAATACCCTTACAGCACGCTGTCGATCGTCGTGCCTCCCAAAGGGGCTAACGGTGCTGGCGGCATGGAATATCCAACGCTCATTACCGCATTCGCAGCCGAGAAGGAAAATCCCGGCTACGATTTGGAGCGAACGGTCGTGCATGAGATCGGCCATCAATATTGGTACGGCATGGTCGCCTCCAATGAATTCGAGGAAGCTTGGCTGGACGAGGGATTCACGTCCTACGCCGAGGACAAGGTCATGGAGACCGCGTATGGAATGGAAGCGAATCTGCCTATGGAAGCCAGCTACATGACCAATCCTGCGCCGCTCAAGCAGCCATCCTGGGCATACGGCAGCCACACGCAATACGCCGAGAACGTATACATGCGAGCGAAGCTCGTGCTCGTTGGCATTGAGAATCAAGTTGGCTCCAGAACGATGCAAAAGATTTTACGGACCTATTTCCAAAAATATAAGTTTAAGCATCCTTCCACTGCCGACTTCCAGCGTGTCGTAGAGACGGTGACGAAGGCGAGATGGCATGATTATTTCAGCCAATATGTGTACGACGACCAAATGGCCGATTTCTCGGTCGAATCGATCCGCGTTCGCCCGGTTGCGCAAGATGGCGCCAATATGTACGAGTCAGTCGTGCTCGTCAAGAAGAACGGCGGCAGCAACGGCGAGATCAAGGTCGTTTTGCAGTTCACCGACGGCAATAAATTAACGAAGCTATGGAATGCCGAAGAATCTCACGTTCAATATACGCAGCTGCATTCCGCGCCGCTCAAATGGGCAATGATCGATCCGGGTCACAGCAACGTACTCGACAATAAGCTTATCAACAACTATATGCAGGCCGAGCTGCCGGAGGATAAGCGCACGAGGTGGAGCATTGGCGCAGTCAAGCTGCTCGAAGGGCTGCTCGGGTCGCTGAGCTGGTAAGTAATTGCGTTCAAGGAGCGATAAACGATGAAGATACATGTGAAGCAAGGCTGGCAACTCGCGGTTAAACATTTTTATCTTGTTATTTTATTATTTTTGTATCAGCTGCTATGGGGGTTTTTCCTCTATCGCTTCATTGATTCGGTCGTCTCGCCGCTGCTGCGGCGGTATCCGAGCTCCTATCCGTCCGACACCGCTGCCCAGCTCTTCTTGACCGAAGCCCAGTTCCAGCTGTTCAAGACCGATTTGATCACTCCGTATGTGTGGACCCTCGGCAGCCTCATGGTTATTAGAATGCTGCTAACGCCCTTGTTTAACGCCGGTCTGTTCTACTCGCTGAATCAAACGAGATTAGTCGGAGGAACCCGCTTCCTTGAGGGCATTCGCAAAAACTGGAAGCCTGTTGTGCTTCTGTACTGGATGGAAAGCGTCTTATCGCTGGCTCCCGCTTGGTGGCTGCTCCCGCGCGGCTTCGATGCGCTTCTGGAGAGCGGCTCCATTCCAGAGCTGCTGGGAGCGGTGCTGCCTGGGGCCGGCCTGTGGCTGCTGTGGGGTACGGTGCTGCATCTGCTGTTTCTAGCTATGCAATTCGGCGCCACATCGGGCGAAGGCGTATTCCGTTCCTTATGGAAGGCTCTTCGAAACTTTATCTCCTTCGCAGCCATTTCACTCATCATGTGGGGGATCGGAGCAGCTGCCGGGCTCGTTGTCACCAGCTTATCGATGCTCTGGGCCGGCTTGTTCGCGCTCATCCTTCATCAAGGCTATTACCTCGTAAAAACAGTAGTGAAGGTATGGACCATAGCCGCGCAGTACGATTGTCTACAGACGAAACAATCCTAACCTGAAGAAGCCTTCGGCTCCACAAATTATTGTGGATACGAGGCTTTTTTTATTTTCAAAATAGACCGCAACTAAATCATGCAATTTCTGTATATATAGATGAAAGTAAATGAACAATGGAGGATACACATAAATGATGCGCAAAAAACTGATTTTATTATCCATGGTTTTGCTCTTATCGGGCGGTTCATTGGTTGCAGCAGACAAAATGTTACAAAAAGTAACGCTGCTTTTTAATAATAAGCAATCCATTGAAGATGGTTTATTAGTTGATGATAAGGTTTATATCAATATTCGTTCCTTAAGCGATTCCCTGCAGGCTTTTACGCAGTGGAAGGGGAGCGATAAGAAGCTTGTCATTCAGAAGCCCAATGTTCATATGTTTCTGATGAATGAGAAGCGGACGATGTTTGGGCAAGTTGATAAAGGTACGGTTCAGAAGTTTTTGGTGCAGGCGCAAATCGATAATTTGAACGTTGCCATCTCTGAATTCAAGGTCACGATTGTCGATCCTAACGATAAAGAAACGACCATTGACGGCCGCAGCCAATCTGATGTTGATTTCAAGGAGTTTGTCGAAAAGGATACCTTCTGGTTCAGCTCCAAGCTTGTCTCCTATGAATTTAAGTTTTCAGGCAAATACAAGCTCCGGTTCTGGATGGAGCAAAAGAACGAAGGCCCGCAGCTCATCTCTGAAAAAATCATTACTGCGAAATAATAGCTTGTCTACATGTAGATGGAGTTGTCTTTCAAGATGATAGATCTTGAGGGACGGCTCCTTTTTCATGCCGCAAACTGAATTTTTTAACTCGTCATTCTTCGCATGAGAGTTTTTTAATCTTTCTCCGCAAAATGCTATCATACCGCCATTATCCGCATGATTGAATAGTCTTTAAGACAGGATGCCAAGGGGACAAATCGGTATATTTTACAACAGATCCACATAATTAATGAAATTGAGTCATTGCATTTAGTTAGAAAGAACTAGTGATGAGTGTTTATTTTACACAATAAACGGTTAAACGAAGCAAATAGTCAAAAGGTTACATGAGAATTATTAGAAATAGTCAGGAAAGGCAGGAGATCAATGAAAATAATCGAATAATTCTCAGGAGCAATAAAAAACTGCCTAATTTCCTATTTGGAAAACGGGGGAACCACTCTGGGTGAATTGATTCCGACGTTTGACGTTTGTCAGCGCCTGAGGAGTCATAGGGAGCCTTCAACCGAACCCCACAGCTAACCTCGTCGGCATTGGAAGGAGTTTCACAATTGAAAAAGGTTACCGCATTACTACTGGGTCTCGTTCTCGTACTCGCTTTCCAGGCTGGGAGCGCTTTCGCAGACTCAAAACTAAACGGCTTCATCAATGATCTTATCGGTTCACCGTACAAAAGCGGCGGAACGTCGTCGAAAGGCTTTGATTGCTCCGGATTTACGAGCTATGTGTTCGAAAAAATGGGCATCGAGCTTCCACGCACATCCGGCTCGCAAGCAAAATCAGGCGATAAGGTTGCTAAAGAGGACCTTATTCCGGGAGACCTTGTTTTCTTCGACACAGTTGGCGGAAACAACAGCACGGTATCCCACGTAGGCATTTACATAGGAGATGGCAAGTTTACACATTCCTCTTCTAGCAGAGGCGTTGTGACAGACAAACTTAACTCCTCCTATTATGAAAATCGTTTTATAACTGCTCGTCGTGTTATGGATGCAGATTCTTTCCAAGCATACGCCGACGGACAATAGAGTAACCTATTCCCTCTCTGTATGAGAGTTGCACGGGTAGACTCACTCAGCAAAGCCGCAGTTGTTTGTCCTCAAGCGACAAATGACATGCGGCTTTGCTGTTATTGCGCCGCTAAGGGGAAGGAGCAGTCTCAATGTATTTGTTTATTCATCGCAAGGATTTGCGTACCGAAGATTTGCGCGCATTCGATTATTTGAGAAATAAGGATTCGCAGGGCATTCATTTGCTAATCATAGATCCTGTCCTCACGGACGGAGGCAGATTAAACAGTCACAGCGGCCGTAATTTTATGGCGCAAGCCGCCTCCCTGCTGCACAGCTATTCCAAGGCGGGGAAAGAGCTGCATGTCCTGCATGGCGATCCCGCTTCGATTACCGAAGCGCTCTTAGAGGCGCATCCGATAGATGAGGTTATCGCCCATGCCGACTACACGCCTTACTCCCGCCGGCGCGACGAGCGGCTTCAGCTAACCGTCCGAGCCATGAATCGCCGCTGGATATCGATTGCTGATGCGCCGCTGGCCGATTTGGAAGCTTTCCCTGCGTATGCTCGGCGATCCGAGCCTTACAAGGTGTTTACGCCTTTCTACCGCATGTGGAGCAGCTATATGCAAGAGTACTACAGCAAGGCGGGCGAGACGACGATTCAGGATCTCGCGACCTTAAGCGAAATCAACACCAAGGTCGCTCTGCAATTCGCGCTGCCGGATGCCATTTCACACTCGCTTGGCGGCACGAGAGTAGAAGGCTCACAGAAATCGTCAGCTAAGCTGGATCGCTTTGCACGCGAGCGACTCGCCTCTTATGCGGATAGTCGGGACATCTACACGGAGGAGCATACTAGCGGGCTCGCTCGCTTCTTGAACACCGGCGCTATATCGGCGCGTCAGTCCTACGAGCTTACGCAGGGCTTGCCCGGTGCCGAAGCATGGATCCGTCAGCTGGCTTGGCGTGATTTCTACTTGTACCAGGCCATGTACCATGAAGATTTCTTCCGTTACGAGCAGCTGGCGAACTTGTCACCGCTCTCTGATGCTTATCTTGCGGCATGGTCTGCCGCTGCCACTGGCATTCCGATCATCGACGCGG
The DNA here is from genome assembly GCF_057221575.1 of Paenibacillus sp. Y660. Taxonomy (NCBI): domain Bacteria; kingdom Bacillati; phylum Bacillota; class Bacilli; order Caryophanales; family Paenibacillaceae; genus Paenibacillus; species Paenibacillus sp. Y660. The sequence continues at coordinate 39,898 of NZ_JBXBBJ010000023.1, forward strand.
CTATGACGCAGCTGAACCGCACGGGGGATCTTCCGAATCGGCTGCGAATGGTAACGGCCATGTTTCTAACGAAAAACCTGCTTTGTCCGTTTACGCTTGGGGAGCAGCATTTCCGCCTTCACTTAAGCGACTATGACAATGCGCTTAATCGCGGCGGCTGGCTGTGGTGCTCATCGCTAGGCTATGATGCAGCGCCTTACTTCCGCATCATGAATCCCGAGACGCAGTCGCGCACCCATGATCCTAGCGGCAGCTACATCCGGCGCTGGCTGCCCCATCTCGCACATCTCTCGGACAAAGAGATTCATAAGCCGCAAAGCGGCGCCATCGTGGATCTAAAAGCGTCGCGCGCGCGAGCCATCGAGGTGTACAAGACCATACTCAAATAGCTGGAGCTGCATCGTCCTTAGCGGACTATCGTTTTAGACAAGCATGCCTTATATTGAATTATTAATAAATAAACCTCCACCGCCGCTTTGAAACAGCGAATGTGGAGGTTTTTTCTTGAGCTATAACCCGCGCTGCGCCTCTCTTCTTCCCAGCACGAGCATAGCCGCCAGCAGAAGAAGCATCAGCACGACCAGCAAGCTAATATACCATAGCGTAGACTGTACGTTATACTGGTCCATAAACCAGCCGGTCACTCTTGGGAAAATAGCGCCGCCAAGGCCGCCGCATGCGACCAGCAAGCTTGTTGTCCGCTCGGTCATTCCCGGGATAAGCTCATTGGCATAAACAAGGGCGATGCCGAAGATGCCTGAGAAGAACAAGCCGCTTAGCGCGACCAATGCCAGCATCCAGCTGAGCTGCCCCATAATCGCCATAAAAACAAAGACGACCGAGGCGCCAGCCGTAGCGATGAGCAAATAACGCGAATACCCCATCCGATCAGCAAGCACGCCTGCAAATAGACGCCCAAGCACCATCGTCCCCCAGAACAGGCTGAGCGCGGCTGCCGCACTCGATTCCTCCACGCCTGAGCGGACGATAAGAATAGACGGCAAATAGTTGGAGAAGCTCATTTCCATGCCAACATAAATCATAAAAAATAACGCCGATAATAGCAGAAACGGCAACGCTTTGCGCGGATAACCAAAGAAGGCAGATGATTCCGAAGCAGAAGCGGCAACCGAATCGGCAGCTTTGTTCGCTTTGTCCTGCTCTGCCGCAGCTCTCGGAATATATCCCAGCTGCTCGTCCAGCTCCCCGAACGACATCGTCAGCCAGAGAACGAACGTAATGCCTGACATCGCAGCCAATATCGGGAAAGAAACCTGCCAGACGCTCTGTTGAATCAGATAAGCCGCTGCAATCGGGATCAATAATGCGCCTACGCCAAAAAAAGTTTCCAGCCTGCTCATGGCCGAGGCCTTTCCGTTCTTTGCCAGGTCGATAATCATCGCGCCGACGACTGCCTCCGTCATGCCGAAGCCAAATCCCGCAAGCGGTGCAATCGCGAGCATCCAGCCCCAAGGGAGCAATAGACTATAAGCTGCCTCGCTAAGCGTCAATATACCGATCGCGAGCAGCACAGCCCCCCTCTTCCCGATTCTTGTCGTTATGGACGGCGCAAGCAGCACACCCACCAGAAATCCAAGAAACTGGTTCATAATCCATTGCCCGCCGTCTTTATAGGTCAAGCCATAATGATCGATGAGCTGTTCCAAAATAGTCCCGCCCACGACATGGGCAACGCCAATGATCAAGTAAGACAAGCAGCCAAGCCAAAGTAACTTTTTCATGCTTACGGTTCTCCTTATATACGCACGTTCTCGCTGCGTCTATCTGCTATAATAAATTTGTTTCATTCATTCTTCACTTTAAACGAATGGATCGATCGGAGGCGACTGATGTGAAGAACAAACAAAGCTCCAACCATTATAAACGAGATCCGCTTGATATGACCATATGTCCGCTTGAAACGAGTCATGCCGAGGAAATATGCAGCTGGATTTATGAAGCGCCTTACGATATTTACAATTGGCCCGATTGGAAGCAAATGAAAAAGGACGGAATCGAATTTGGCGATCCCGTCCTTCGCGCAGCGCAATATGCTGCAGTTCTATGTGGTCAACAGAAGCTAATTGGTTTTGCGCAATTTTTCCCTTTAACGGGAGTAACCCGGCTTGGCCTTGGTCTGCGTCCCGACCTCTGCGGCCATGGACTCGGCCCCGCCTTCACAAGGCTCATTATTGCAGAAGCAAAGCGACGCGCTCCGCAAAATGAAATTGACCTAGAGGTGCTCACTTGGAACACGCGGGCAGCTCGTGCCTACGAACGCGCCGGCTTCCGCATTACGGACACTTATTCGCGCTCGACCCCCACTGGCTTTGCCGAATGCCATTGCATGGTTTACGAAGAGCTTTCCGGCCATTAGAGACGCTGGGCTTCCCGTTCCGTATCCTTTAAATCCATAAATAAAATAAGTCCGGGTGCAATAAGCACCGAAACGGTTCGAATCCAAGCGTGAGATTCCAGATCTGTATAGGCGCGAGACACGATAGCACGGCGGTTCTCGTTCAGCAGTACGAGGTTAGGCACAAAATATGGCCGCCAGCTCCAGTTCGCGCCGCGGTACTGCTCCTCGCGCAGCCAATCCTTGTCCGATACGCGATAATAATTGGAGGACAGCTGAATGCCGTCCTCATTGCACAAATATACTCTTATACAATGATCGTAAAGCTTGTGCAAGATAAGCTCAATCCACTCATCCTTCTGCTCCAGTACACTCGCCTTATTCACCAGCTCGACAAGCTGCTCCGCGAGTTGCTCGGATTTTCTTTGCCAATAGCGCTCAGCCCCTACGAAATGCAGCAGGCGCTGCTCAAGCTCCGACTCAATAATAGGCGCGAAGCAATCAGGCTCACGGAACTGCGGCTCTGCTCTTGCGAACATAAAGCCCTGCACATAACGGGCGCCGGCCTGAATCGAGCGGGCTAAATCCTCACGCGTCTCAACGCCTTCGACAAGCAGCGACGCTCCAATTTGCTCCGCTAGATCGGAGAAGGAGCGAAGCACGCCGAAATAACCGTCATGCGTCGCGCTCTTCTTGATCATATGAATATCAATTTTGAGCAAATTAGGCTGAATATGCGCAATGCGGTCCGTGCTGCTGAAGCCGCTTCCAACATCATCGATTGCAATTAAACAGCCTCGCGAGCGATAAATATCAACAACGGCGCGAAGTCCCTCCATTGAACCGTGAAAGCTCTCCTCGGTGATCTCAATCACAATTTGCTTCGGATCAATGCCGTACTTGTCAAGCAGCGACAACGTGTAGAGCTCGCCGTTCTCCTCATACCGATAAATCCAAGACGGCTTCAAATTAATGAACAGCATCGACTTCTCTTCCGTCATTGCCAGCGTTGAGAATGCCTGCTCGCGCAACAGCCGATCCACGACGATATGATCCTCTTCCGAAACCTGCTCATTACAGAAAAAAGGCCCGAGGCTGCGAACCGAATCGCCTTTGACTGCACGGCCAAGCACCTCATAACCTATAATTTTTCTTGTATCCATCGCTATAATGGGCTGATAAAAAGCGGCAAGCGTTTCACCGTCTAAGCCAAGTGCTTCCGGCAGCGGCAGCGATGATGGGCACTCATTCATAGCGGTCTCCCCCTATGTGAACTCTACGTTAAATTATCTGTCATGCACTGAGTAATATTGTAATGTACTCGACATAAATTGTAAAGATCCGACAGGAAATCCGCCCATTTATGAAGGAATGTGTCGATTGTTATATCAATCTAATAATTTGTGTTACTTTATCGTCATTCGACACCTCAATAATATGATGCTTGCTATTATAGGTAATCACACCGCTGCCCACCTCAATGACGGGGTTCTCGCCTAATCCGAAGAAAACATCATCCGCCAAAGCCTCCATCACCTCGAGCCGATCCTCGACAGGCAGGACAGCCCATTCAGCAGACTCCATTTCAAAAAACGTATAGCTTCCCTCGATTTCAGCCACTGCTGTTGTCAAATCCTTCAATATATCTGCGTATTCTCTTGCATGTCTAACGCCCATTTGGATATACCACCTTTACTATCGTCATTTTTTGTACACATCTCTCTACTATTCTACCGCATTTTATCAAATTTTAACGGGTTCGCCTTCAAATCCTTCCTTTTACTCTAACTTCAGAATACCCATTTGACGATAATAGTAGAAGTAGAGAAATGTCGAAAATGATTTGGACGGGGTGTATGATGAAAAATTCAACAATTATCGGTCTTGTGCTAGGTTTAGTCGCTGTACTCGGAGGGATGGTCTTAAAAGGAGCACACCTGTCGTCTCTTTTGAATCCCGCTGCCTATATGATTATTATTTTGGGAACCATAGCTTCTGTTATGATCGCCTTCCCCATGTCTGAGCTCGCTAAAGTAGGCAAGCTGCTCAAGATGGTATTTACAGAGCAAAAGCTTCCTCAGCGCGATGAATTGATACAGCGTTTCATGGAATGGGCTTCCATTACTCGCCGCGAAGGCTTGCTTGCACTGGAAGCAAAGGTCGATGAAATTGAAGATACGTTCCTTCGGAACGGCATGCGTATGATTATTGACGGCAACGATCAAGACTTCGTACGCGACGTATTGCTTGAGGATATCGCAGCGACTGAGGACCGTCATAAAGCCGGCGCTCTTATCTTCACGCAGGCCGGTACCTATGCGCCTACGCTAGGGGTTCTTGGCGCGGTTGTCGGCTTGATCGCCGCACTTGCGGAGATGAGCGATATGAGCAAGCTTGCTCACGCGATTGCCGGTGCATTTATCGCTACCCTGCTAGGTATTTTCACTGGTTATGTGCTTTGGCATCCCATTTCCAATAAGCTGAAACGCATGTCTAAGAAAGAGATTCAAATCCGCCTTATGATGGTCGAAGGCCTTCTGTCCATCCAATCCGGCGTATCGACTATTGCCATTAATCAGAAGCTGTCTGTTTTCCTTACACCTACAGAAAGATTGAAGATGAGGGAGAAGGAGGAAGGATCGCTTGAGCAGAAAGCATAGACACGAAGAACACGAGGAGCATGTTGATGAATCCTGGCTCATTCCTTATGCCGATTTGCTCACCCTGCTGCTTGCGCTCTTTATAGTGTTGTATTCCATGAACTCCGTCGATGTGAAGAAATTTGAAGAAATGTCCAAAGCCTTCAGCATTGCGCTTAGCACGGGCAGCGGTCTCCTTACCGAAACGGCCATCGTACAGAGCGGCGAAGACGATGGCAAGAAGCAGGATGAAAAAGGCGGCAAAATCGAGAACAAAGAGAAAAGCAAAGAGCAGACGGAAGAGAAGGCTCGCGAAGCGCTCATGAAGCAGGAGCAGAAGGATCTTGAGGATCTGAAGAAGAAGGTTGATGCTTATATCAAGAAGAACAGCCTCACAACCGATCTGGAGACGAAGCTGAATCTTTCCCAGCTAATGATCACGATCAGCGACAATGCATTATTTGCCCCGGCGCAAGCAAACGTTAAACCAGAATCGAAGGCGCTCGCCATTGCCATCGGCAAGATGCTGCAGCAATATCCTGATTACGAGGTCATCGTCTCGGGGCATACGGATACAACCCCCATCTCGACCGTCTTCTTCAAGTCGAACTGGGATTTAAGCTCGATGCGGGCCATTCGTTTCATGGATATTTTGCTCGAAAATAAACAATTGAAGCCTGGGCGCTTCAGCGCCATCGGCTATGGCGAATATCGTCCGGTAGCCGACAACAAATCGGCTGCTGGCAAAGCCAAAAACCGCCGCGTCGAGGTTTCCATTATTCACACCTATGCGGACGCCACCAATGCGCAAAACCTTACCGTAAAATAAGCAATCAAAAAAATCCCCTGATCCGCACGGTTAACGCGTGCGGTTCGGGGGATTTTCATTTGCATGGGTTATACGGGTTCATAGCTTAACGTTTCAAACAATGCAGCCTTCTCGGATTCGGTCAAATCTCTCCACTTTCCGACCTGCAGCCCGCCCAAATGAATGTTCATGATCCGCTGCCGCTGCAGCCTTCTCACATGATAGCCGAACGCTTCGCACATTCTGCGAATTTGACGATTGCGTCCTTCCGTCAAAATAATTCGGAACACGCGGTCCGTCACCCTCGTTACGACGCAAGGCAGCGTCATGCTGCCCAAAATATGAACGCCGCTTGCCATTCCTTTCAAAAATGCCTCCGTTACCGGCTTGTCTACCGTGACCAAATACTCCTTCTCATGCTTGCCTTCCGAGCGAAGAATCGGATTCACAATATCTCCGTCATTCGTGAGAAGGATCAAGCCTTCAGAGTCCTTATCCAGCCTGCCAATCGGGAAAATACGCTCCGTATGACCGACAAAATCGACAATATTTCCTTTAATATGAAGCTCTGTCGTACTCGTAATGCCAACCGGCTTATTGAGCGCAATGTAGACATGGCGCTTCTGCTCGCCAATTTTACGACCATCCACTCGCACATCATCGCCTGGCTCAGCCTGACTGCCTAACTGCGCCTTAACTCCATTAATCGTCACTCGACCGCTGTCTACAAGCTTATCTGCCTCGCGTCTGGAGCAATAACCCGTTTCACTAATAAACTTATTAATTCTCAAAGCTGTTTCACCCCGTTGTATGTACTGCCAATTCGGCAATTTTGTCCGATGGATAATAGTGCATAGCTCCTGCCGCATTCTCTGTGCGTTCAGCCTTCTTCATTATAGCCTCGTTTGCTGCAACGTTCATCGCACGCGCGACATCCTCGCCTTTAATCGGCCGATACTTGCGCAGCGGGCCAACCATGGCGAAGCGCAAGCCTTTCGCGGCCCAAGCGCCGATAGATTCCCCAAGGCGAGCTGATGCCCTCTCACCCAGCAGAAGTGAAGGCTGAAATACATGAACATGCGGAATGCTAAGCCCGGCAAGCGCATCTTGCAGTTCACCCTTCACCCGGCTGTAAAACACACTTGAGCTTGAGGATGCTCCCATTGCCGTAACGACGGAAAATAAAGAAGCGTTTGTTCGCTCAGCGAAGCGTGCCAGAGCAAGCGGATATTCGTAATCCACCTTCCGGAACGCTTCTTGTGTTTTGGCAATCTTAATCGTCGTACCAAGCGTGCAAAACACAACATCGGCGCTTACCTGCTCCAGCGCCTGATCCAGCTCATCCAAAGATGCGACTATTATATTCAGCTTGGCAAGCTCGCTCGTACGGCCTAGACCTGTCACCTCTATAGGACGTCTAGTAAGTACCGTAACGCTGCGCACTAGCGGATCGTGGATCAACTGCTTGAGTAAAGCTAAGCCAATCAAGCCGGTTGCCCCAACCAATAATGAGGTGTAGCCCGTTTCTCCGCCTAGAGATGAACGAGGCGAGCTTAGCTCCTTCGTGCCTGATTTCTGCTTCAACGAGATTCTCTCCTTTCTTGACCCATGAGAAGCCCGATCTATTGTTATTGTTCTAGTATACCGTTCTCCGCTTCTTCTTTCAAAGCTGGAAGCATGACATGTATCGTTGTTCCGACGTTCACCTGGCTTTTAATATCCATCGTGCCGCGATGGCTGTTGATGATCCGCTGGCTTACCATAATGCCAAGCCCGGTTCCCGTCTCCTTGCCAGTAAAGAAAGGATCGCCGATATTGGGTATCATTTCATCGGGTATTCCCATTCCTTCATCTGTTATTGTAATTGAAATATGCTCACGCTTGGATGCAACATTGATATGGATTTCTCCGCCGCCCGGCATCGCTTCAATCGCATTTTTCAGCAAATTAATGAATACCTGCTTTAATTGATTCTCCTCACATGAAATCAGACATTGTTCCTCTGTAAAGGAAACACGAAACTCAATATTATGAAGCAGCGCTTCACTGTTCATTAATGCAAATACATCCTGGAGGACATTCCTCACGTCCTTGGTTACGAACCTCGTTGCTTGCGGCTTGGCTAAAATTAAAAACTCTCCGACGATCAGATTAATCCGGTCCAGCTCAGACAGCATGAGGGCTACGTGGGATAACGCAAGCTTCTTGCTCTCCTGCTGCAGCTGCAGAAAGCCGCGCAGCGTCGTAAGCGGATTTCGAATTTCATGCGCAACGCCTGCTGCAAGCTGCCCGACTGTCGTTAGCTTCTCCGACCTGCGCAGCAGCTCCTCCATCTTATTGCGGCTGCGCATGTCTCTTGAAATGCTGGCAAATGCACGAATCGTTCCGTCTGAATCCCGAATAGGCGAAATGGTCACGCTAACAGGAATTAACTCGCCTGCCTTGGTGATTCGCATCGTCTCTTGTGCTGGAAACACCTTGCCCGATAATATCTGGTTAAGCATTTGACGCACCTCCGCCTGAAGAGACTGCGGAATAACGGGATAGATGAGCCCGATCGCCTCTTCCTCCTCATAGCCGAAGAGCAGCTCGAATGCACGGTTTACCTGAATGATCTTCCCTTCCAAGTCAGTAAGATGAATGGCATCGCTTGTGTGATTAATAAAGGATTCCAAATGCTCCTTCATACGCCGGTTTTCCTCAAATGCTTTGCGCAGCTTGTTCATATAAATGCTTAAATTTTGCGACATGGCATTGACTTTGAGCGCAAGCAGCCCAAATTCATCCTTCCGCTTAATGCGAATCGGCTGCTGAAAGCGTGCCGAAGATACCTCATTCACCTTCCACAAAATATCCTTAAGCGGCCTAATCATGACGCCGACCAGCCAATAGCTAATGCTGAGCACGAGCACCATAATGATGGCTGTGTAGAAAAGCGTATCGTTGCGTTCCTTAATAATACGGTCCTTCATTCCTTCACAGTCATAGACGACGCTTACAACATAATTGCCCATTTGTTCCGTGTAATAGAAGCTCCGATAATAAATCTTTCCGTTGATTTGCATTTCTCGGAGTACAAAGCCTTTGTTCTTCACATCGGCTATAATGGAAGTGTCGCCTTTGGAATCAAGATAGGAGTAAGCTCCAAAAGAAACAGACAGCGAGCCTTGCTCAAATACTGTAATTTCCTTTATATTTGGATTTAATGATTTTACGATGTCAAAGATATGATCAGGTCCTGAGCCGTCTTCTTCGACAGAATTGAATCCTGTACCAGCTTGATTCTCGTAGGGAGTTAAGGAATTCGCAATATACATGGAGGTATCCTCCATGGAACGGCGTGTTTGCTCTCGCAAATCGCGAATCATCGAATATTCGCTTAGGAAGTGATGACATATGAAAAACGTCAATACAATAAGCGTAATCAAGACGGAAAATTTCATCTTAATTGACAATGAATGACACATCCTTTTACTCGACAGCGTTTTTATTAACAGTTTATACACATTACTAACAGCCATTGTGTACCGCACTGAATAAATTGTGAGTATTTATGTGCATATCATGTTAGTTGTCCACAAAGTTATCCACTACATGTTAACAACAGAATATTTGTTCGCTGTATAATGATTTTTTGTAAAGGGGCTATTGTTCATGAATAGAGAGCTTGAAGATCAAAATTGGATGCTGGAAGCCATCGCAGAAGCGAGTAAAGCTGAGCAAATCGGTGAGGTGCCTATCGGAGCCGTTATCGTTAGAAACAATGAAATTATCGGGAGAGGCTACAATTTGCGTGAGACACGGTTTGATCCAACCGCTCATGCTGAAATGGTGGCCATTCGTGACGCCTGCGAACGCATCGGCGCTTGGAGATTGTTAGATTGTACATTGTATGTCACGTTGGAGCCTTGTCCAATGTGTGCCGGTGCAATTGTTCAATCCCGGGTAAAGCGTGTCGTATATGGCACAACAGATCCGAAGGCGGGTTGTGCGGGTACGCTTATGAACTTACTGCAAGAGCCCCGTTTCAACCATGAAACGGAGCTCACTAGTGGTATTTTACAGTCTGAATGCGCTTCGTTGTTAACACAATTTTTCCGTCGACTGCGAGAGAAATAGCTGACTCTGCTAATTGTCGCGGTGTATTGTTATAGGAGTTAGTTCGTTTTTTTGTATATGCTGTAACGCAACAATAAGTTGATCGGCCTCTACGCTTATCGCCAGAACATCCGGATCTGTCAAACTGCCGCGTGCTTCGGCTATTTCATGAAGCTTTAGCCGCAGCGACTGCAATTGTATAAGCAAGTGTTTTTTGTCCATAGCTCGCTTCGGGGCACGCTCCTTATCTAGCACTCATGTGGTAATGGATCTATTATACTCTTTGAGTTATAAGGAGTTTGTAATAACTTGTCGACGAACGCAGACAATTTTCGGGCATTATTCGACAAAATGAAGTTATTTGTTCCAATTTATAGTTCTATACTACTAAAAAATCATATATTATTTGGGAAATGAACATTTCTAATCTCATAAGACTAGTCGAATATGCGCATATGTTAAATTAGGGATAATCAAACAATATTGTCAGCAATCCATACATCAGCTCGAAAATCAAAAGGGGCAGATAGGCACTTATATGCTGCACGGCTTCGTTAAGCGATTTAACGACAAATATCCTGAAAAATCGTTGAAGCTTCATACCCATTCTAATGTCGAATTACAGATAAACCTGTTGTAGAACACAATAAACATTTCCATTTTATCACAACATCTAACAGCGCCTCACCATTTATTTGGCAAACACAGGTGTTCGCTCACCCACGCTTAGCGCTGCTAACTTGATACGTTATAATCGGGATTAAACACCAAATGGAGCAGGCGCATCTCATGCGCCTGCTCTTGTCTTTCTATGCGCTCAGATAGACGGTAAAAACCGCTAGCCGTCCGTTATTATGAGGATAAATCCATTTGTATTATAAGAAACTATGAAGTAAAATTATTTAAAACATATGAAGCATTGCATATAAAATAAACATAAATTCGGATGTCGGGATGTGCCTTTGTGAATAATAAAGCAGTTATTTTAGGTTGTAATTACTATATTGGTTTAAGCACGATTCGTTGCCTTGGCATTAACGGCGTACATACGGTTGCTGTTGATTATTCGACCAAAGATACCTACGGCGCGGATTCAAAATATACGTCCGAGAGATTGATTTCTCCACACTATAAAGAAGATACGGCAGCCTTCATTCGTTTCCTGAAGGATTATGCCCGCAAGCAAAGCGCGCCTCCTGTTCTTATTCCTTGCCATGATTCCTATCTGGAGGTTATTGATGAGCATTTGGAGGAGCTGAGAGAGCATTATCTCATTCCGCAAGATGTTCCAGGCATATATTCAGATATGATGAATAAAGAAGTACTACAGCGTCTCTCCCTCGAAAACGGCGTTGCCGTACCGGAAACGGTTAGAGTGGATGAAGAGCGCTTCTTCGAGAAGATCGACGAGATTATCAAGTTTCCTTGTATCGTGAAGCCAACCGACTCTCCTTCCTTCGTTGCTAAATTTAGAAGGAAGCTTTTCAAGGTGAATAACCGCGCCGAGCTTGAGGATGCACTCTCACAAGCAAAGGGAGCGAACTTGGAGGTGATTGTGCAGCGCATCATTCCGGGCTTTGACGATCACATGTATACCTTTGACGCTTATTTAAACCAAGATTCCAAAGTAACGCACTGGGTAACCTGCCAGAAATTCCGCCAATATCCGATAAACTTTGGCGCATCGGTGTATACGGGACAAAGGTACGTACAGGAGCTGTTCGATATCGGCGCTCCTTTTCTAGAGAAGATGAAATGGAAGGGCTTTGCGGAAATCGAGTTCAAGAAGGACGCCGAAACCGGCAAGTTTTATCTGATCGAGGTCAATTGCCGAATCACCAACCTAAACAACCTGCTGTATAAGGTAGGCGTGAACATTCCTTGGATTACTTATCAAGAACTGACAGGCGGCAACATTGTGCCTCCAAAAGCCGTCAAAGAGAATACGAACCGCGTATTTTGGTATGGCTATGAGGACATGCTTGCCGTTCGCGACTATATCAAGACGGGGCAGCTGACGTGGAAGCAAGTATTCGTATCCTTGTTTAAGCCTAAAGCTTATGCGATTTGGGATTGGAAGGATCCTAAGCCAGCCTTCTCCTATGCCTCTATCATTGGCGGAAAACTAACGAAGAAACTTCTAAGAAAATAACCCGCACACACAGGAATTGGTCACCAGAATGGAGCTGATCGGATGTTATTGACCTCTTTACTCAAAGATCTTGATTACACGCTCATAAAAGGCGATGTACATATAGAAATAAGCTCCGCAGCCTATGACTCCAGAGAGACTCAGGCTAATGGCGTATTTGTTGCGATTTCCGGTTTTTCGGTAGATGGCCATAAGTTCATTGATAAAGCGATTGCGCTTGGCGCGAGCACGATTATTGTGGAGAAGGATGTCCTAATCGAAGCCGATGTAACGGTGCTGCAGGTTGCAGATACGCGCGAGGCGCTTGCCCGGATTGCCGCCAACTTCTATCAGCGCCCTACGGAGCAAATGAACCTTATTGGCATCACGGGGACAAACGGAAAGACGTCGACCACCTATTTTCTGAAATCAATCTTCGAGCAGACGGGAACTTCTCTTGGCCTTATCGGCACAATCGGTACCGTTATCGGCGACAAGGTGATCCAAAATAAAAATACGACGCCCGAGTCACTGAATTTGCAGCGCATCTTCGCCAATATGATCGAATCCCATATGAAGCACTGCGTCATGGAGGTTTCTTCGCATGCGCTCAATTTGAGCCGCGTTGCTCATTCCAGCTTCAATACCGGTATCTTTACCAATCTGACGCCGGATCATCTGGAGCTTCATCATACGATGGAGGAATATTTCGAAGCGAAGGCCAAATTATTTGCGATGACGACGGATTATAACATCATTAATGCAGATGATCCGTACGGCAGAATTCTTATCGATCGATTGAAGAGCAAGGGTCCAAGGCTCCTTACGTATGCCATCGAGCAGGAAGCGGACATTTATCCATCGGATATTCAATACTTTGCTGACTATACGACTTACACCGTTAATACGCCAAAAGGCAGCATCGCGATTAAGGTGAATCTCCCGGGAACAATCTACGTCTACAATAGCTTGGCAGCTATCGCAACCGCTTATTGCAACCAATTCAGCTTGCAGCAGATCGCGGACGGGATTGAGGCTGTTGAAGGCATCAAAGGCAGGCTGGAGGTCGTTTATCAGGATGAAGACACCAAGATCATCGTCGATTTTGCGCATACGGAGGACAGTCTGGAGAAGGCTTTGACGACGATTCGGCCTTTTGCGAAGGGCAGAATCATTCTCGTATTCGGCGTTTACGCGTCTGACGGTGAATCCGGCACGGATAAGCGCAGAGCGATGGCCAAGGTTGCCGCTGCGTTCGCTGATTTCTCCGTCATTACGTCGGATAATCCGAAAGAGCAGGACAATACGCTTATTATCCGGGAAATAATTGAAGGCATTGAAGCGCATAATGGCGCTTATGAGGCTATTGTCGACCGCAGAGACGCGATTGCGTTTGCGATCGAATTCAGCAGAAAAGACGATGTCATTCTAATCGCCGGCAAAGGCCATGAAACGACGCAAATTATCGGCAAGACGGAAATTCCTTTTAATGAGGCGGAAATCGTAAAGGAAATCAAACATAGACAAAGAACAAAGTGACGGTGCCCTGAAAATAAAGTAAATGAAAGGTATTGCATATGTGTGGTTTTGTAGGTTTTGCAGACAGTCGCCTTGACGTTGATCAGGTGTCCATCATTAGAGACATGATGGATACCATCGTTCATAGAGGCCCCGACAGCGGCGGCATCTATTCCGATGAAGAGGTAACATTAGGATTTCGGCGCCTGAAAATTATTGATATGTCTGAAGAAGCCAGCCAACCGATGTACAACGAGGACAAGAGCTGCGTGCTTGTTTTCAACGGGGAAATCTACAATTATCAGGAGCTTCGGGAAGATCTGCTGCTAAAGGGACACACCTTTGTAAGCCATTCGGACAGCGAGGTCATCATTCACGCTTATGAAGAGTATGGCGTACAGCTGCTGCAGAAGCTCCGGGGCATGTTTGCTTTTGCGATCTGGGATACGAATAAGGAAACGATGTTCCTTGCCAGAGATTTCTTCGGCATCAAGCCGCTTTATTATACGCAAAACACATCGGACCGCTCTTTCCTGTTCGGCTCGGAAATCAAAGCCTTTTTAAAGCAGCCCGCTTTTAATAAAGAAATGAACAAGGATGCGCTAAAGCCGTATCTCACCTTTCAGTATTCGGTCATGGATGAGACTTTCTTCAAAGGCGTGTATAAGCTGAAGCCGGGCCATTATATGATTTATAACAAAGGGTCGCTTGAGATAAAGCCTTATTGGGACGCTGGCTTTGAGGCAGAAGAGAATAGCCTTTCCTATTACGTCGATCGTATTAAAAGCACAATAAAGGAATCGGTTGAATATCACCAGATCAGCGATGTTAAAGTCGGCTCATTCTTGTCCGGCGGCATTGATTCCAGCTATATTACCGCATTGCTTAAGCCAAACAAGACGTTTTCCATCGGCTTCCAGGATTACGAGGGAAATTTTAACGAGACGAACCTTGCCGAGGAATTATCTAATATTTTACACATTGAAAATCATAAAAAGCTGGTTACGGCCGACGAGTGCTTCGAGCTGCTGCCAACGATTCAGTATCATATGGATGAACCGCAGTCGAATCCGTCCGCTGTGCCTTTGTATTTCTTGGCGGAGCTGGCGAGCAAGCATGTGACCGTAGTGCTGTCGGGCGAAGGCGCGGACGAAATTTTTGGCGGCTACGATTGGTACGATACGACACCAGCGATGAAAAAATATAAGAAGCTGCCCTTTGTAGTCAGGCGTTCGCTCTCTCTGCTCGGCAGCAAGCTTCCCAAACATAGAATCACCTCCTTCGTCGTAAAAGGCGGACAACGGGTCGAGGAGCGTTTTATCGGACAGGCTTATGTGTTTGATGAAGCTGATGCGTCATCCGTATTGAAGGATGACTTTAAGCATGGACCTTCCGTGCAAAGCATCACGAATGAAGTATATAAACATGTGCGCGGCAAGGACGACATTACAAAAATGCAATATGTCGATCTGAAGCTTTGGCTTCCGGGCGATATTCTACTTAAGGCAGATAAAATGAGCCTTGCGCACTCCATTGAGCTGCGGGTTCCTTTTTTAGATAAAATGGTGATGGACCTCGCTTCCAAGCTGCCTGCAGAGCATCGCCTGCATAAGGGCAATACGAAGCATGCCTTGCGTACGGCGGCGAAGGAAGTACTGCCTGAGGAATGGGCGAACAGGCCGAAGGTCGGTTTCCCCGTACCGATTAGACACTGGCTTAGACAGGAAAAATATTATAAGCTCGTGAAGGATATGTTTCTCTCCGACCGGGCCAAGCTTTTTTTTCATACCGATGAGCTGCTGAAGTATCTAGATGCGCACTACTCGGGCAAGCAGAATTATGCCAGGTACATTTGGACGGTGTACGTATTCCTTATCTGGCACAAGACGTTCTTCGAGCAAGCGTAACCGGCAAGCGCTATTTGGGGCTGCCATGACCGCTACGCACTGTAGCAACTATAACAGCGATACAGTAAAGGGAACTCCAACATGAAGAGAATCGTAAAGCTACTGGTGTTACTGGGTATTATCTTTTTCGTTTATACGTTGTTTAATAAAGAGGATACTGCAAAAATAGACAAGGAAACAGCCAAGCAATCGCCAACGACCGCTCCTACACCCAAGATCGAGCAAGGTACCCTTACAATCGTTAATACGGATGAAACTGCTGAGCAGCCGATTACAGGCACCGTATTTACGATTACAGCTGCAGATAGCGCCAAAGTCATCGGTACATTGACTACGGACGCAACGGGCAAAGCAACGTCTAGTTTGCTTGATTACGGGACAAGCTATACAATTAAGCAGCAGAAGGTTAGCGCGCCTTATCAATTATCGGAGGAAGAGCATCGCTTGACTGTGAATGCACCCGAGCAGCAGCTTCCGGTTGCCAATCGCGTGCTGGCGCATGTGAAGGATTTTGAGAGAAAAGACGATGGTACAATCGAGATTAAGAAGGTATATATCGATGTGGATACCGTTATGCAGAAGCCTGAGCTGCCTAATGGCTGCGAGATAACTTCCTTGACCGCTGTACTCCATTATTATGGCTATGAGGCTACGAAGACGGAGATGGCAGACGTTTATTTGCCGAAGCAGCCTTTTTCCTCCAAGAACAATAAACTTTATGGACCCGATCCATACCAAGCATATGCAGGCGATCCGAGGCAGCTTAAAGGCGGATTTTTCAGCTTCGCTCCTCCTATCGTCGAGGCGGCCAATTTATATTTTGATGCCATAGGACGAAGCAGCAGCACGGCAGATATAAGCGGAAGCACGCGGGAACAAATTATGGAGCAGCTAGACAAAGGCATTCCTGTCGTCACTTGGATTACGCTTGATCTCACGCCGCCAAAAATGAATTATGGCTGGTACTACAATGCTACGGGTGAATATCACTCAGCTCCGGTTAATTTGCATGTTGTCGTACTAAATGGCTACGAGGATGGCATCGTACATGTCATGAACCCGTTAAAGGGACAAGTGACCTACGATGCAGACACATTCTTTAACAGCTATGAGGAAATGGGCAGCCATGCTATGATTGTCGGTAACTAAAATTTTATTAATTAAACACTTCATTAAAAGTAGGTTGAACTATGGAAGCTAAAAGCTTAGGTGTCATTGGCGGAATGGGTCCGAAAGCAACATCGGTATTTTTCGACCATGTGATCGAACAGACTGCAGCAGACCGAGATCAGGACCATATCAATATGGTTATCCTTAATCATGCCACTTTACCCGATCGTACGAGTGTCATATTGAGCAACACAGGCGAGCTGTTTCTTGAAGCGGTTGCGAAGGATTTGAAGCTGCTTGAAGCGACTGGCGTATCCAATATCGCAATCCCATGCAATACGTCCCACTATTTCTATGACGAAATGCAGAAGATGACCAGCATCAACATTATCAACATGGTGGACGAGACGCTGAAAGAGATCTACGATGCTTATGGCGAGCACTGCAAGGTCGGCATTTTAGCAACGAATGGAACCGTAAGCAGCGGCGTCTATCGCAAAGGCTGCGATCATTACAATATGCAGCTCCATGAGCCGAGTGAAGAGGTTCAGGAGCATGTGATGGATATTATCTACAATAAGGTTAAACGCAATTTGCCGGTTGAGCCTTCCGAGTTTGAAGACATTATCCATCATCTTCTGGAGCATGATCAGTGCCAATGCGTCATTATCGCGTGCACCGAATTGTCCTGTATCCCCATTCAGAGCGAGGTCGCGAAGCATTGTGTCGATGCTATGGCCGTGCTTGTTCAGAAGTCTATCGAGCTATCCGGCAAGCAGTCCATCACGAAAATAAAAGCATAAGGCGTTAGAGGCGGCCTGGCAAAGAACATTAGCATAGAAAAAATCCGGAGAAGGTTCTCCGGATTTTTTTATTAATATGAACGTTGTTGACTATGAATTAAACCAGATTAAGCTCGACGTTGATGTTGCCGCGAGTTGCTCTCGAATATGGGCATACTTGATGAGCCGCTTCGACCAATTCCTTAGCTACATCCTGCTCTACACCTGCAACCGAAATATCCAGCTTCGCACCAAGCTCATAGCCTCCGCCATCATCCTTGCCAAGTGTAACATGAGCAGTCACTTCTGTTTTTTCCACTTTAATCTTTTTCATTCGAGCCACTAGGTTAAGCGCGCTCTCAAAGCATGCCGCATAGCCTGCTGCAAATAGCTGCTCTGGATTGGTCGCTCCGCCTACTCCTCCAAGCTCTTTAGGAGCTTTCACTTCAAGATTCAAAATATTATCGCTCGATACGAGTTTGCCGTCTCTTCCACCTGTTGCTGTTACTGTAGCTGTGTATAAATTTTTCATGTTCAATTCCTCCAATTAGGTTATTTTGTTCGATCTTGATGTTCGAATAGCTGCAAAAGAAACGGTACGGGCATGCTGCATGCCGTCATTTGTTTGACATCATGCTTTCTTATAACCCAAATCCTCTTGTTCTATTCTCTTCAGCAGAACCAACAGCATTTATTTAATTCTATACAATTTAGTTTTATACAATTTAATATACACCTTTCTTCCATCGATGTCAATAGCCCAATCCTAACTTCACAACAAAAAAAGCGGCCATCTCCCTATTTTCTCGGAGGCGGTCGCCTGCTGCACGTATTCGATTGATGAGACATTGCGTTTTATATATCTGCCTTCTTACCAAGGCGATTATTTAAATACGAGCGATTAGCCAATATCCGCTCATCCGATGGTCTGAAAATGGCCGCCTTCTCGTTATGCTCATACGCTTTTTCGTACTCGCCAATCCGATCATAGCAGACGCATAGCTGCAAATTCGGCAGCCATGTGGAGCAGGCTAAGTTCTCAAAGCCCAAGCTCTCCTCCGGCTTCTCAGTCGTTAACGCGAGCCTGTACCAGTAAATGGCCAGCTTATGTTCATTTCTCTGCATGAAATAATAGCCTAATCGACAGCAAAACTCCGCTCTCGGCTTGTCATAATGAAAGGAGCGTAAGATGGAATCGAGCATATTGCGCGTGTCATGAAGCTCGTCATAACAATCGGACAGCCTGCTGCAGGCAGTCACATTATCTTCGATCCAGCCTTTTTCCGTGGCAAGAAATTGATTGTAATATTTTATGGCAGCCTCAAATTTTCCATGGTCCTTAAGCTCGTTGGCGTAATAAAACAAATCGCGCGGAGAAAAGCTTTCCCCTTTGGCTAAGCGCTGCTCATATATGTTCAAATTGCGATCACTGTCATGGTGAATGCTGCTATGCGTTACCGCCACGTCACTATGCAAGATGTGGCCATACACCTCTAGGTATTCATGTACCGGGCCAATCCATTTAAATGCCCGATCCCGCCTCACAAGCCGATTGCGCCTTAATTTAGTGGTGACGTTGCCGAATTCATCGAATGCCAGATGATATTCCATCGAGACCGAGTCGACGTCCGGGCTTAAATGCTGCTTTAAGCTTATCAGCTTCTGGCGATCAGATTCCTTCAAAATATCATCAGCATCCAGCCACATAATATGCGACTTTGTTGCCAAAGAAAAAGCAAAGTTGCGGGCTGCTGCGAAATCATCGATCCAGGTAAAATGCTCAATTCGTTCGGTGAATTCACTTGCAACCTGCTCCGTCGAATCGGTAGAGCCTGTATCCACAATAATAATCTCATCGGCGATATCTTTTATGGAGGAAAGACATCGCCCGAGTGTTTTTTCTTCATTTTTGACAATTAAGCACAGGCTTATGGAAACCAACGAAATCACACTCCCGCGAGTCGATTAGATTGATTCATCATATTCCAGTGTGATTGTTCTGTTACTTTTGGAGTATTAACGGCGCTGCCCCAAGTAAAAAAGAACCCAAAGGATTTCTCCAACGAGGTCTTGCCAACAGCTTCTAATCGATTTCAGGGATATCGGCTTCACGATCTCTAACTTCAAGGATACGAGGCAGCTGCTCAAAAAATACATCAACGACCCGCGGGTCAAAATGGCGGCCACGCTCTCCCTCAATCAGCGCTAGTATTTGATCCAGCGGCCAAGCCGCTTTATAGATACGTGAACTGCCTAATGCGTCAAAAACATCCGCTATCGCCGTAATCCGTCCATATATGTGGATGTCTTCTCCTTTAAGGCCTTGCGGGTAACCCGAACCGTCCCATTTCTCATGATGCTGCAAAGCAACGATCGCCGCAGCCCGAAGAAGCTGCCGCTTCGAATTTCGCAGAAGCCGGAAGCCAATATCTGAGTGCTGCTTCATCTGCTCGAACTCTTCATCCGATAGCTTCCCAGGCTTTTGCAGGATAGAATCAGGTATGGCTACTTTGCCGATATCATGCATCGGCGAGGCGTTCCGAAGCATGTCTGCTTCCGTCTCATTCATTCCTAAACCTAACGCTAATAGATATGAATAATGGGCGACTCGATTAACATGATTGCCTGTTTCCTTAGAGCGGCCCTCGCCAATTTTGCCCATCGCCAATATAATCTCTTTTTGCGTCTCGATAATTTCATCATTGAGCATGATCGATTCTAACGATTTTCCTGAATAGGCTGCAGCAAGCGACAAATAATCCATATCCTGAGTCGAAAAGGTCTGTTTCTCTGTCAACTTGTTGATAGCCTGATACGCACCGATGACTTCTCCCTGATTATTGCGAAAAGGAATGGTCATAATCGACTTTGTCCGGTACCCCGTCTTTCGGTCGTTATCCGGGTTATGTCTGGGATCTTCGTAGGCATCATCGATAAAAATAGGCTGCCCCGTGCTAATCGAGCTTCCTACGAGCCCGCTTCCATATGGTATACGAATCTCCCCGACACCGTGAGCGACAACTGTAAAAAGCTCATTGCGAGCGACATCAATGAGCCACACGGTACAACGGTCAGCAACAACCATTTCTCTCCCCATATTCGCCATTAAAACAAGCACGGATTCCAATTTTTTCTCATTAGCAATTTTTGCTGTATATTCGAAGATCACCTTAAGCATCTGTTCAGGCGACAAATCTAATCTATAAGAATGGGGTTCATTGTAGTCTTGATACATGCAGAGCACTCCTCCGGCCGTTCGAGCTCAATACCACTACATCTATTCGCCTTCATGGCATTTAAATCCTGCTTTTCATACATTATTTGAGAGGTTTTTCGACAAAAAATGCATGGTTTACATTTGCTTTAGGAATCTTGCTTACTTAAAAGCGCACATGCTATAATAACTATTGCTGCGCGTCCGTAGCTCATCCGGATAGAGCAAACGTTTCCTAAACGTTAGGTGGGAGGTTCGAGCCCTCTCGGGCGCGCCATATCTAATTATCTCGCATACATAATCACGACCTTCTGCAAATAATCGTAGAAGGTTTTTTGTTGTAAAAAATGATAGCTTCGATATGTTGACTACAGAACGTCTGTTCGCATATAATGTGCATGAGGTGATTTACATATGGCGATGCCGTTATTCGAAATAAACGATCCAGCTCTACAACGTCCACCTGCAAGCGAGGAGATTCAGCTTATACATGATTCCATTATCCTTCCGCTAACGCTTGTCGTAGTCGAACGCAATAGGCGCGAGCTGGACCGTAAAGCCCGGACATTACGTTCTATATTCGCTAAAGCAGCGGCTCTTATCATGCTGCAAATAAAGGCTGATTTGACTACGAACACCAAGGCAATGATCCGTAAAGGCATTACCGTTTGTATGGACAACAGCTTTAATGGCAACATTAGCTATCGCTATAATTGCCGTGGATTCGAAGAAACAGCAGCCTTCTCTCACGAATACATACGCAATGAAATAAATAAACGAATTTCTGCTTATAATGCTGAGATTTTCACTCAAGATGCTTCCATCCACTCGAACATGAACAGCATATAATCGCAGGCACTCTCCATGGAGTCTCGTTATTAACGAGGCTTTTTTTTGCAGTTCTTCAAGTGCAAATTCACTTAAAGCACGCTGGCTTTGAAAAATTGTAACCTGTACGATGTTCGCTGCGTAAAAATAAAAGTAAGCAAAATGCTATTTTTGCATACTCTGCCATGGATATCTGTAATCACCTAATTAGGAGGAATAAAAATGAAGGCTGCAGGTACGCTGCTATTAGTTACTGCCATAATTGAAGCTATTTTAGGCTTTCCCGTACTGGGGGGCGCGTTGGTCATATTCTCTGGATACACCCTGTTGTTCGCAGCGCTTGTTCTTCACATCGTGACGCTTGTGTTTTGCTCCCAGCATAATAAACCGATCGTGGGCAGCATTCTTGGTATCGTTACATCGGTACTGGCTTGGATTCCAATTCTCGGCATGATCATGCACCTTACGACGGCCGTATTTCTATTCATTGCTGCATCCAAAAAAGATCAGCACGTCAATCCGCCATACCCGCCCGCTCCGGGCAGCTTCTAATCACCAAAGAGGGCTATCCCACCGTAGAATTTTCTACAGGAGGATAGCCCTCTCTTATGGTTTAAGCACGAGCCTCGCTATTTAACCGGCTAATCATATTCCTTCTCCTGTGTACGCTCAGGATCAATCCCATCGCCATTAGTTCGAGAATGCCGTTTGTTCCGCCATAGGAGACGAATGGCATATTCGTTGCATTTACCGGCAGCAGTCCGAACGACATGAGTATACTCCATACAAAATGAAATCCGATAATTGAAAAAATCCCCGTTACAATCCCTTTCGCATAGGAGTCCTTCAAATCTCTAATTAATCGAATCGTTCTGAAGATAAAAAGCAGTGTAACCAATATGATTGCTCCGCCGAATACCCATCCAAGACTATAAATCAAATAGGTAAATATCATTTCACTTTGTAGATATCGAATGGTTTCGATCTGTGCCCCGAAGCCTTGCCCCCACATGCCGCCTAAACGAATGGCTTCTATAGATTGATGTGTAGCATAACTCACGCCGTAAGCATTGTCTTGATTTAGAAAACCCATATACCGTTGCCATACATTGTGGTATTGAGTATTTCCCATGAGGAGCACCAGACCTGCTGCCGCAAATGAAGCCACACTAGCGAAAAAGAGCTTGTATGCTTTGGCAACAAAAAGCATCACTATCATTAGTCCGATCGCATATATAGAAAAATCACGTAACGAGTTGCCTTGGAAAAACAATAGAGTTGGCACGCATATATATAAAAATAGCATTTTACCAAGCTGTAAAGACTGTTTAACTGTCCCCTGCTTCAACTTCTGCTTAGTAAGCAACGTCCCTGCAAATGCAATTATAAGCAAATAGGATGAAATCCCATAGACATCCAAGTTAAACGGCCCAATCATTATCCAGCGCTTCGCACCATTCACCGCTATACCGATTTCATTACAGACTACCATCAGCGAAACAGTACCCATGTAAAGGTGCCAGGAATATTTCCTCAATTTCCGATAATCCAAAAAATAAATACCAATGACCAATATAACACCTATCGCCGTATAAAATAATTTCATATAGAAGAGATGAGCATCGCTAAAACCATATTGTTCACTATAAGCAAACTGCATCGCATACATAGCAAGCAGCCCAATGCCAACCATAACCGCTACGATGCCGGCAAGACCCCATTCCATCACCGGCTTATGCGCCGCATGCAGCTGCTTGCCGATTTGGTCTGGATCACCCATTTGCGCCAGCGCCTGGCGAGTTGCCTCCTCCACTGACAACCCTTCGCCAAGCTTGTCTTCCACCAACTCGTCTAGATGACTCGTAATCTCAAGCTGAATATCAGGATGCACATCTCTAGCTTTCACATGCCCGCACACTTGCTTTATGTATTGATCAACCGACTCTTGCTGAATGCTGTCCTTGCTCATGCATGGCCCTCCCCGATCACGCGGTCCACCGTCGTTCGAAACAGCGTCCACTCCTGCTTCTTCTCCTCCAGCTGTCCCTTTCCACGCTCAGTAAGGCGATAATATTTGCGTTTGCGGCCGACTTCCTCATTCCAATACGATTCCACCAGCTGCTCAACCTCGAGCGTATGCAAAATCGGATAAAGCGTGCCTTCCTTGAAAGTAAAAACGCCGCTGGAGCTGCGTTCAATTGCTTTGGTCATTTCATAGCCGTACATTTCCTTACGTTCAAGCAGCGTTAAAATTAAAATAACGGTGCTGCCCTTCATAAGCTCCTTATTAATCTTCATGGCTTCCTCCCTCTTAAGTATCGAACTCCTATGCATCGAATATCTATGTATAAAAGTATATACTGGTCTCCTGAAGATTTCAACCTCCCTTAAAGAAAAGATTGTCAATTCATCTATTCGCTGATATATTTATGCATATCCTTCAGCCCCACAAACGTATAAGTACATAAGTTACTTTAATCAGCTGTTCTCATCAAAAGGGAGGCAACAAAATGAATCAACCATTCGGGCTGCATAAAGAAGAAAAAACGTACGGTATGCTCTGCCATCTGCTCGCTTTCAGTGGGATCATCATTCCGTTCGGCAACATCATCGGACCGCTTGTCATCTGGCTTATGAAGAAAGACCAATCCAGCTATGTGGATATGCACGGCAAGGAATCACTTAATTTTCAAATCAGCAATGCCATCTACACCATCATTTCCAGCCTGCTCATCTTTGTACTCATCGGTTTTGTCACCACACCGCTTTTGTTTATTTTCTGGCTTGTATTTACGATCATTGGCTCCATCCGCGCATCCGAAGGGAACGGCTACCGTTACCCGCTGACGATTCGTTTCTTCAAATAAGACAGAAAGGCGCCGGAACCAACAGGTTCCGGCGCTTTTTCTATTTGGGCAGCTGTGAAGCATATTTCTTCCGCAGCGCGTGCAGGAGCAGCCTTAGACTATTTACAGTCCAGTTATTGGCGCTTGAAACATCTGTGTCAGCTCATCAAGCGTGATGGCGTCTGTCGGAATTTCATTCTTGAAGCTCGGCGCCTTGTTGATATCGGAATAAGTAACGTCATAATGAAGGCCAAGCTTCATATTTTGTCCGCTCTCTTTATCGGATGCTTCAACATTGATTTTGCCTGCTTGGTAGGAAAGGTACCCGTCAGAAATTGCAGCTGTTACTTTAAGCGTCTTCGCTTTGACAACATTTTTGAGTGAGTTAACGATATCCGCTTTGTTTGTCTCAAGGTCCGCCTTCATCTTCTCAACTTTAGCCTTCTCCAAGTTCAGCGATTTTAAAGATGCTTCGTTTTTAAGCAGCACGTCAAGCACTTCAGGCAACACCTGGTTCACAACGGTATCCACCGTTTTCGGGTAATTGCCCTCATTGATTTCAAAAGAAATGATTTGATCCGCTTTTAGACCCTCTGGCAGACCAGCTTCCCCCGCTTTAGGCTCACTAAAGTATGTTTTCTCATCAAAATGCTTCAGCAGCACTTCGCTAATTTCTTTTCCTAGCTTCTGCTGTGTTGCAAGATCAAGCGCGCCAGCGGCGCCCTGCTGCTCTGCAAGCTCCTTGAGATCAATTTTGATGAACTTGTCTGTCACCGTCTCCGGCAGAGGCAGCATCGGAATTTGCGGTATTTTCATATACAGCGTTTCTTCTGTCAAAATCATCGGTACCGTCAGCTTCATTTCCATGTCGCCCGGCAGCACGATCTCCATATTCATATCCGTACGCAGCGGCTTCTTCTGGTAAACAGCATCCACTGTTATCGTTGCATCTTTAATCATGCCGACGATCGCTGCTGTGGCTGCTGCGTCGCCTTGCAGCGCTGCATCCTGCGGAATTTCCAGCTCATCTAAACCAAAGGACATTTTAACTGCATATGAGTCCGCCTCTGCAATCTTTGCCACAGCCGTTTGCAACGCTTCCTTCGGCGGCTTACCCGAGCTGCAGCCTGCGATCACAACCAAAATAACGGCTAACAAGAGAACCGCTATTTTCTGTACCTTTTTCATTTAAAAATTTCCTCCCCTAACTTTTTATAAGCACCTCCATTCTATACTATAAAAGCCCCTTTTAGAAGTTATCTCCAAAAAATCCCGTTTCAGCATGCTGAAACGGGACATTTGATCTATTCATCTTTGACTGATTCTGATTTACCCCTGCGGGTTATTATGGCTCACATGATTATGCTGCTTCGTTTTCTTAGAGCCGGATAATGGCTCCTGCTGCCCGCCGTTATCGCGGTTTGCCTTATTGTTGCCTTGCGGATTGCTATCCGGCACAGGCATGCTGTCTGGCTTAGACATTATAGAATCACTCCTTCAAGTCAACTCTTTTGATGCTCCATATTCGCAGGCTGATCATGATTCAACGCATCCTGATGACGCCTGTCGTTCTTATCCTGCTGCAGCTGCTGTGCCTGATGGCTGTTGACCGGCTCTACTTCTAGAGCATCCACGACATTCGATAAGTTTTTATCGGCGGTTCCTTTTGCTTTCGTCATAAGTGATGGTCTCCTCTATGCATGCGTCAAGCGTTGCAGCGCTTGTGCACATTCATGCAAATGTCTGGTGTAATCCAGTATAAGCTCTTGAATGACGTCCCCACGTTCATCGACATTGATCTTATCCTTCTCTACGTCAATAAACGCGACCTTCACTTCGCGGCTGTCTACATAAGTAACTTTAAAATCAAGCGAATACATTTGATGGCCAGCCGTATCGATCGTTATGCGCAGCGATTTCGAATCGGCTTCATCCGGCAGCACCTTGCAGCGATCAGCACTATTTAGCGTCTCCGGCAAGGTTTGCCGCCAAGCATCTGCTAAGTTTTCCTGATTCATTTGCAGCTCATCTGATTTGCCCATTAATTAAAGCACCTCCACACCGTATAACATGCGAATCGCGACTTCATTTTATACGGGGAGTTAACGTACAAAAAAAGCCCAAACGCTGAGCGTCTGGGCTTGTTCATATGCAGCTAAGAAAAATATGGAGGAGAGAGTGGGACTCGAACCCACGTGAGCTTGCGCTCTAACAGTTTTCAAGACTGCCCCGTTATGACCGCTTCGGTATCTCTCCATCATTCAATTGTCACAAGAAATATTGTACCACAGGCCAAAATAAAGATGCAACTATATTTTGGCCATATGGCAAAAATATTTTTTTAAAGCTTAGCAGCCTCGATCGAGCTGATACCGCCCATATACGGACGCAGTACTTCTGGAATCGTTACCGATCCATCTGCTTGCTGGAAATTTTCGATGATCGCCGCAAAAGTACGACCGATGGCAAGGCCCGATCCGTTTAGCGTATGCACGAACTCCGGCTTGCTCTTCAAGTCTCTGCGGAAACGGATGCCGGCACGGCGCGCTTGAAAATCCTCCACATTCGAGCATGACGAAATTTCACGGTACGTACCCGCGCTTGGCAGCCACACCTCAAGGTCATACGTTTTGGCCGCTGTGAAGCCCATATCGCCCGTACAAAGCGTCAGAACACGATACGGCAATCCTAACAGCTGCAGCACCTTCTCGGCGTTAGCGGTCATTTTCTCAAGCTCATCATAGGAATCCTCTGGCTTCGTCAATTTGATCAGCTCAACCTTATTGAACTGATGCTGACGAATCAAGCCGCGCGTATCGCGTCCTGCCGAGCCCGCCTCCGAACGGAAGCATGAGCTGTAAGCCACAAAGTACTTCGGAAGCTCTTCCGCCGGCAAAATCTCCTCGCGATGCAGGTTCGTAACCGGAACCTCAGCCGTCGGAATAAGGAAATAATCCGAATCAGCGATTTTGAACAAATCCTCTTCGAACTTAGGAAGCTGTCCCGTACCAATCAAGCTGTCGCGATTTACAATATATGGCGGCAGAATCTCTTCATAACCGTGCTTGTCGCTATGCAAGTCCATCATAAAGCTAATAAGCGCGCGCTCTAGACGCGCACCCAAGCCGCGATAGAAAGTAAAGCGCGAGCCTGTTACCTTCGCAGCGCGTTCGAAGTCTAGAATACCAAGCGACTGAGCAATCTCCCAATGCGGCTTAGGCTCAAATGCAAAGCTCGGCACTTCGCCGTGTTTGCGAGCCTCTACATTATCTTCCTCCGACTTGCCGATTGGCACGCTATCGCTAGGAATGTTCGGAATCGCTTGCGTTAGCTCTATCACCTGAACATCCAGCTCGCGAAGCTCATCGTCCAGCTCTTTAATGCGGTCGCCAACCTCTCTCATCTCAATGATGAGCGATTCTGCGTCCTCGCCTGTTCTTTTGAGCTTAGCGACTTCCTGCGAAACCGTATTCCGGCGGCTCTTCAAGTTCTCCGTCTCTTGGATAAGATCACGGCGCCTTGTATCGAGCACAGGAAATTTTGCAATGAGATCAAGCGAAGCTCCGCGATTTTGCAGCGCTGTCTCAACCTTCTCAAATTCGTTTCTTAACAACTTCACATCCAGCACGTCTCAAAAGCCCCTCTCTGAAGGGAGTGATTTTTTTTTTTGTAAAAGCTCTATTCCTTGCCTGCGGCTGCTTCCTTCACCATATCGACGAAGTATGCATGCAGCCTATAGTCATCCGTCAGCTCTGGGTGATAGGAAACTGCAAGAAGATGTCCCTGCCTTGCCGTTACGATCTCATCTTTATACGTTGAAAGCACTTCTACATCAGATCCAACTTTTTTGATCAGCGGTGCACGAATAAATACGGCCCGAACGGGCTCATCGATACCTTTAACCGATAAATCCGTCTCGAAGCTTTCCTGCTGGCGTCCGAATGCATTCCGCGCAACCGTCATGTCCATGAGGCGCAAATGTGCATCCTCTTGGCCTTCGATCTCGTCAGCCAATACGATAAGACCTGCACAAGTACCAAACAAAGGCTTGCCTTGTGCAGAGAAATCTGCGATAGCTTCCATAAAACCGTATTTCCGCATCAGCTTGCCGATTGTCGTGCTCTCGCCGCCAGGGATGACAAGCCCTTGCAGCTCATCAAGCTCCTCAACCCGCTTAACGGCGACCGCCTCTGCGCCCGCCGCTTCTAAGCTTCGTATATGCTCTGCCACTGCGCCTTGAAGCGCAAGAACACCTATCTTCATCGCTCTACTCGCCTTCCTTTACGGGCAAGGGCCGGCAGCGCTATAAGCGCTAAGCCGGCACCTGCATATTACATCTATTAGATACCGCGGTCTTGCATACGCTCAGCAGCGTTAAGCTTGGAAATTTCGATACCCTTCATCGGTGCTCCCAAGTTTTTCGATACTTCCGCAATAAGCTTGTAATCCTGGTAGTGTGTAGTCGCTTCAACGATTGCACGAGCGAACTTCTCTGGGTTCTCCGATGTGAAAATACCCGATCCAACGAATACGCCGTCTGCGCCAAGATGCATCATCAAAGCTGCATCGGATGGAGTTGCTACTCCGCCCGCTGCGAAGTTAACGACTGGAAGCTTGCCTGTCTCATGAACACCAAGCAGCAAATCATAAGCTACGCCGAGGATTTTAGCTTCGTGGTAAAGCTCGTCCTTCGACAAGCCTTGGATTTTGCGAATTTGTCCGTTGATCAAGCGAAGGTGACGAACCGCTTCAACGATGTTGCCCGTTCCCGGCTCACCCTTCGTGCGAAGCATTGCTGCTCCTTCTTGAATACGGCGCAGTGCTTCGCCAAGATCTTTGGCTCCGCATACGAACGGAATTGTAAATTCTTGCTTGCTAATATGGAACACTTCATCAGCCGGCGTAAGTACTTCGCTCTCGTCGATATAATCAACGCCCATTGATTCAAGTACTTTAGCTTCTACATAGTGGCCGATACGAGCCTTTGCCATTACGGGAATCGAAACAACCTTCATTACTTCTTCTACAATTGTCGGGTCAGCCATACGAGCTACTCCGCCTGCTGCACGAATTTCAGAAGGGACGCGCTCAAGCGCCATTACCGCTGTTGCTCCTGCTGCTTCTGCTACCTTCGCTTGCTCGGCGCTCATAACGTCCATAATGACGCCGCCTTTTTGCATTTCTGCCATGCCGCGTTTTACGCGCGATGTACCTGTTTCCATGTTACAAATCCTCCTATTGTCATCCATTATAAATGTATATTACCGAAGTTGTTCTAACCATTGATTTTACAGGAACCAAGATTAATCGACAAGCCTTGATTTACTTAATTTCCTTGTTTCCTGCTTGGATTAGAACAGATTGACGATTCCGTTAAACAAACCAGCGAAAAAATCTCCAATTGCACGGAACATCAAGCGGAACCAGCCAGCCTTTTGCCCATCTTCCGTCGTAATCAGATTCACGGTTTTCTTCAGCTCTTGCTTCGTTTCCGCATCGGTGTACTTGTACGTTACTGTACCTACAACGGTGCCCACCGGAATTGGTGCGACAAGCTCAGCTTCTGACTTCACTTTGCTGTCAACAACCTCGATCTTAGGCTCTGCACCCTTCTTAACCATGAACGTAATATCCTTCTCTGTCACAACAGGCAGGGTTTTCTTTTTACCCTTCTTAATCTTAACTGTTTTCACTGTTTCTACCACGGATTTTGGCGGAAGCACCGTCTTTTTCTCAAACGTGCTGAAGCCATAGTTGTACATCTTCGCCGTTTCGTTAAAACGGGCAGATTTGGTCGCTGTATCCATAACGACGCTAATAAAACGCTGCTCGCCTTGCTTCACGGTACCCGTAAAGTTGTAGCCGGCTGAATTGATAAAGCCTGTTTTCATCCCGTCAACGCCTTGATAAGCTAAATGCTTAAGGCCTGTTTGATTCGTGTTCGTCCCGAGCATCCAGTTAATATTGACGATCGGCTCATCGTCGCGCTCGCGGAATTTATATTCCTGCAGCTTCGAGTACTCCAAAAACTCGGGACGCGTGCTCAAAATAATTTGTGCAAGCTTGGCCATATCGGACGCAGATATGACTGTTGTATCCGAAAGACCCGTTGCGCTTGTGAAAATAGCTGTTTTAAGGCCGAGCTTATCGGCTACTTCATTCATTTTAGTAACAAAGCCCTGCTCGCTTCCCGCAATTTGCGAAGCAAGCGCAATCGTTGCATCATTAGCGGAGCCTACTGCCATAGCTTTATATAAATCTCTAACCGTATGTTGATCGCCTTGTGCTAGAAATACAGATGATCCATCCGGAGGGGTAGACGCTGCTTCTGCGCTAGTCGTCACGACATCCTCCCATGATAGTCGCTCATTCGATATTTCCTCAAGAACGATATATTCCGTCATTAGCTTGGTCATACTTGCGGCAGGAAGCGGTTCCTCTGCATTAACCTCATACAATACTTGACCGGAATCCGCGTCAATTAAAATAGCTGCTTTGACCTGTAAGCCTAAAGAATTTTCCGTACTGGGTCTTCCTTGATATCCATTTGCCATCGCCACCGCAGAACCAAGCGACAGCATTACCATCCAAACCGCCAAACTTGCAGCGATGACCGACTTTAACCGAACCGGTCTTACCATTTCCTTCAACGTCGTCTCCCCTTTTCCCACTTGGTTTGTCCGTTGTTAATTGTAACATATCGAACCCTAACAATTAAACCTCTAGCAGGCACTGAAAGAATGAGTAATCCTTCATAAAAAAACCAGACAAGAAAAGCGATTGAATCGCCATTTCCTGCCTGGTTTAAAAAGAAGCTTATGCTTTTAAACTTATAGAGAGTAGTTAGGAGCTTCCTTCGTAATTTGCACATCATGCGGATGACTTTCACGAAGACCTGATCCCGTAATACGAACGAATTGCGTATCGTTCTTAAGCTCGTCCAGAGACGCTGTGCCGCAATAGCCCATACCTGAACGCAAGCCGCCAAGCAATTGATGAACGGTGTCAGCAAGCGGTCCTTTGTAAGGAACGCGACCTTCAATACCTTCCGGAACAAGCTTATTCTCGTTCTCTTGGAAGTAACGGTCCTTGCTTCCTTCCTTCATTGCGCCAAGCGAGCCCATACCACGATATACTTTAAAGCTGCGCCCTTGGAAAATTTCAGTTTCGCCCGGGCTCTCAGCCGTACCTGCGAACAAGCTTCCGATCATAATTGCGCTTGCTCCAGATGCGATTGCTTTCGTAATGTCTCCTGAATATTTAATACCGCCGTCTGCAATAACCGGAATATTGTATTCGCGAGCAACCGTTGCACAGTCATAGATCGCAGTAATTTGTGGTACGCCGATACCCGCAATAACACGAGTCGTACAGATCGAACCAGGTCCGATCCCTACTTTAACAACAGATGCGCCTGCTTCGATTAGATCGCGTGTAGCATCGCCTGTAGCAACGTTGCCTGCGATTATCGTAAGATCAGGATAAGTAGCGCGAAGCTTGCGAACCGCATCTAAAATGTTGATATGATGTCCGTGTGCCGAATCGACGACTAGAACATCAATACCCGATTGTACCAATGCTTCTGCACGGTCCATCGTGTCTTTCGAAATACCGACTGCTGCTCCGCAAAGCAACCGTCCGTGCTGATCCTTCGCCGCATTCGGGAACTGGATCGCTTTCTCGATGTCTTTAATCGTAATAAGCCCTTTAAGCGTGTTAGACTCATCGATAAGCGGCAGCTTCTCGATCTTATGCTTCTGCAGAAGCACTTCCGCTTCCTGCAAAGTCGTACCCACAGGTGCTGTAACGAGATTGTCGCGAGTCATCACTTCATTTATTTTAATGGAATAGTCATGTACAAAACGCAAATCACGGTTTGTCAAAATACCGACAAGCTTCTTGTCTGGATCAACAATCGGTACACCCGAAATGCGATATTTTCCCATCAGCTCTTCTGCGTCATAAACATGGTGCTCAGGGGTTAGCGAAAACGGATTCGTGATTACACCGCTCTCCGAACGTTTAACACGGTCTACTTCCTCCGCTTGCTGTGCAATCGACATGTTCTTATGAATAATGCCAATACCACCCTCACGCGCTATTGCAATCGCCAATGCGGCTTCTGTAACGGTGTCCATACCTGCGCTTATGAGCGGAATGTTTAGCTTAATGTTCTCGCTTAATCGAATCGAGATGTCAACTTCTCTAGGCAGCACTTCTGATTTGCGCGGAATAAGCAGGACGTCGTCAAACGTTAGCCCTTCTTTGGCGAATTTCGTTTCCCACACGAGTATGTTCCTCCCTTAGTTTTAAGTACGTCTCACATATATTATTGCAATATTAGCAGAGGGGGTATAGGCTGTCAAGGCTGACAAACGGCTTTGTTATAACCACTTTATACTGTATTTGGGACAAGCCAAGCATGCTATTTCTTTAGAAAAAATCAGGTAAATACGTTATTCGTTCGGGAATACGATCGTGTAAGCGTTTAATCGAAGCTATATCTCCTTCAATACGCCCCAATTGGGATAATTGCATCGGTCTAAGGTACCCTAGCAGCAAGGAAGTAAAAGTACCAATATCCACTTTAATAGCTCCATCAATTCTTTGATTATCATCCAATCGTTGGAGCGCAGCCGTTCCATTTTGAGCTATTTCAAGCAAATAGTACCCATTATTCCAAGGCGCATGCTCGTCGGTGATCTCGATCGGGATATCATCGTTATTCACAGCGATTTCAAAATCATAGCGACGAATGAACGCCTCAGCATCTACTATTCGTGCCATAAAATAAGGTACAACTTCCTGCTGAATTTTAGGATTGCTAAGTAGATAAGGAAGCTTGTCATCAGAAGGCACCGTAATGTACACTTCGTTAATCATCGAGTCATGCTGCGCAATAAATGACCACAAGGCTGTCCTCGTCTCTTCATTTAAATAAATAAACTCATGGACGGTTAGCCGCTTATTTTTCACTTCATAGATGATGTAGCCCATCGGCTCTCCGCTCTTATCGTGATAAAGAGCGATTTGACCCGGCTTTTTCCTGCTGACGCGATTGTTCCACCACAGCTCGGTACGCTTGAGCGATCCGTTATATTTTGATGCATAAGCTTCATAAATATCGCTAAGCAAGCTGTAATTTCCGTTTCCGCTAAACCGCTCCATATGCCCTTCATTCGCAATTCTAGCCGGAAGCAGCTCAGTCTTTATGGTGTAAGCTTTATGTTCGGTGTAAATCTCCCAGCCAAACTTACGATAAAAGCCAAAAGCGAAGGGGCTGAGCATGGAAATAAGCTGTCCTTTTTCCTTCATATCCTTTAAAGCGAGCACAAGCATCTTAGATACTAAGCCCTGCCTTCTATACTCTGGCCATGTCGCTACGCCTGCAACGCCGCCCATGGGAAATGCTTTTCCTCCAATATACGTTTGCAGATCAAGGACTATGGCTTGTGCAGCGAACCTCTGATCTACGAAGGAGGCATAATATACAGCAGGCTCACTCATAAAATGTTCTCTTGTTTTCTCAAGAGCATCAGCCGAAAACTCATATTGGAAGGCAAATTGCATTAATGCCATGCTGTCGTTAAATTGTTCTGTACCCATATGCTTAATTTCAATTGCTTTAGCCATTTTCATACCCTCCTTTTCCCTATCTCCTTATCATACCGTAAAAACAACAAAAAAACCTATCGCATCACATGCGATAGGTCTCTCGTGCTTGGCGACGTCCTACTCTCCCAAGACCCTGCGGTCTAAGTACCATTGGCGCTGGAGGGCTTAACGGTCGTGTTCGGTATGGGAA
>NZ_JBXBBJ010000024.1:0-73181 GCF_057221575.1 Paenibacillus sp. Y660
TTGATTAATACGGTGCGATGATTTAAACTTCATAGTAGAGCGTCCTCCTTGGATGATAGGTAATAAGGGCTTTGACCCCGTGCAACCCTATCGTACCAGAGGCGCTCCTTTTCATTCAAAGGCTATTTCTTAGCACCTACAGGAATTTTATCTCCATTTAAACGAGGTTAAAATGGTTTTTTTGAGTGAATAGCGGAACCTGAGTCCGCGAACGCTACAATAATTGCTGAATTAGAAAAATAAAGGATTCTCTGTCCGCTGAAGACCTCATTTAAACCACCGTCTCGTTCCTGATTAGTTACAATCGAAGATTTTGGAACCTATTGCTTGCTCATACTGATCAAGCAAGAAACAGGAGTGAAGCACATTACTGCTACAGATTTTCCGATAGCTCAAAGGATTTCTTTGGAGCAGCGTACGTTTATCGCTATTAATATTATTGAAGCTTGCTTAACTCAATCCATTTGGTCACCCATTTAAAAAACAGTTGACAACTGTTTTAAATTGAGTTATCTTTAATTCAAGATAATTAACTTAAAGATAAATGCAGCGCAGAAGGGAGTGATAATCATGACAATCGAAAACCAAAAACAAAATGATTCATTAGATCTCTTCATCGCGCTGTCTAGAGCGACCCAATGGGTGAACGCACATGCGGATCGCGATATACGTAAAAATGGCTTGAACCGGACGGAATTCGGCGTGCTTGAGCTGTTGTATCACAGAGGGCCGCAGCCCTTGCAGCAAATCGGCGAGAAGGTGCTGATGAGCAGCGGGAACATTACTTATGTGGTCGACAAGCTGGAGAAGAAGCAGGCGGTTCGCCGCAGAGCCTCAACCGAGGATAGACGTCTTATCTACGCCGAGCTGACCGATCAGGGCAAGCAATTCGTGGAGGAAGTATTCCCCGCACATCAGGCCACGATCGAGCAAGCGGTGAACGGTCTTACACCTGAAGAAAAGCAAGTGGCAAGCAAGCTTCTGAAGAAACTGGGCAAGTTTGCGCAGGAGAATTACAAGTAGCTGGGATGTTCTAAAATGAGCAGCGATTTCATTCTTTTCAAAGCGAAGCAGGCTGTTATCGTTATAGGCGGAATTAGCCGCTCCTGCTCGTCCTATATCTTAAATTAAAGACTCTTTAATTCACGATAAAACAAAAAACAAAAAAAATGGAGGAATTTAAAATGAGTTTAGCATTAGGATTGTTGGTTGTTCGTGTAGTCGTAGGTTTGTTGTTTGTAGGGCATGGCGCGCAGAAGCTGTTCGGGTGGTTTGGCGGATACGGTCCAAAAGGAACGGGCGGCTGGATGGAGTCGATTGGCATTAAGCCGGGGGTAGCCATGGCCGTCGCAGCCGGGCTGATGGAGCTGGTAGGCGGACTGTTGTTCGCAGCAGGACTGCTTACACCGCTTGCTGCAGCACTCATCGTGCTTGCGATGCTGGGCGCTATTGTGAAGGTGCATGGTCCGAACGGCCTATGGGCTACAGCTAATGGTTATGAATATAATTTGGTGTTAGTTGCCATTGCTATAGGTGTTGCTTTAACAGGTGCCGGCGACTATTCGATTGATGCGCTTATCCGTTAATCTGTGAATTGGTTCGTTACATTACTTTTAAACTAAACTAATATAAAATAGGGAGTGTGTTCGATATGACAACGCAAACGACTGGCATTCATCATATAACTGCTTTTGTAAGAAATCCACAGGTTACGGCTGATTTTTACGCAGGGGTGCTTGGCCTGCGCTTGATTAAAAAAACGATCAACTTTGATGCACCTGAGGTTTATCATCTGTACTTTGGCAATGAAATCGGAAGTCCGGGCACGATCATTACGTTTTTCCCTTGGGAAAACTCACGCAAAGGCAAAGTTGGCGGCGGTCAGGTTGGTTACACGACCTATGTCGTGCCTGCTGCTGCGTTCGATTTCTGGAAAGAACGGCTGGCAAAGCTGAATGTAGCTGCCGTGCAAACGTCGAGATTCGGCGAGCAGTATTTGCAATTCGTTGATCCGGACGGCTTAAAGCTTGAAATCGTTGCCCGTGAGCAAGGCGCGTTAAGCAAATGGGCATTTGGCGGAGTTCCAGCGGATAAAGCGATCAAAGGGTTCGGGGGCGCGATTCTGTACAGTACTGCTCCTGCCCAAACGGCTGAGCTTCTTGTAAAAGTGATGGGTCTTGTGAAAGTCGGAGAAGAGGGCGGCTATGCACGCTTTCAAGCGACAGGAGATCTGGGCAACCTGATCGACGTTAATGTCGAAAGCATGGAACAGGGACATGGCGGCGCTGGCACCGTCCACCATATCGCATGGCGGGCAAAAGACGATGCGGAGCACGCGCTATGGAGAAGCCATGTCGAGAGCAATGGGTTCCAGCCTACGCCAATCGTGGATCGTCAATATTTTAACGCGATCTACTTCCGCGAAGCCGGAGGCATTTTGTTCGAGATTGCAACGGATTCTCCGGGCTTTGCCCGCGATGAAGAGCCTGCGCATCTCGGCGAGAAGCTGATGCTTCCCGCTTGGTATGAAGAGCATCGCACACAAATCGAGCAATTATTAACGCCATTTGATATAAGGGTATTGGAGGAGGATAAATGATGAAGCATCTATTTAAACAAGGAACCGATCAATCCGCGCCAGTATTGCTACTTCTGCATGGCACGGGAGGCACAGAGCGGGATTTGCTCCCGCTCGCAGAGCTTATATCGCCAGAATCATCCCTGCTTAGCGTAAGAGGGAATGTGCTGGAGAACGGCATGACGCGTTATTTCCGCCGATTGGCCGAAGGCGTCTTTGACCTGGAGGATTTGGTGTTCCGCACGAAGGAGCTTAACGATTTTCTAGACAGCTCCGCAGTCGAGTACAGCTTTGACCGCAGCAATATGGTAGCGATAGGCTACTCCAACGGTGCCAATATTGCCGGAAGCCTGCTGTTCCATTATGAAGGGGCGCTGAGCGGCGCGATTTTGCATCACCCGATGGTGCCGATCCGCGGCCTGGAATTGCCAAATCTGGCTGGCGTGCCTGTCTTTATCGGCGCAGGCTCTAACGACCCGCTTTGCACGCCGCAGGAGACCGAAGAGCTTGATCGTTTGCTGCAAGGAGCTGGAGCGCCCGTCACTGTTCACTGGGAGCAGCATGGCCATCAGTTGACAAGCTCAGAAGTGGCAGCCGCTGCCGCTTGGTATAAGGAAACCTTCAAGGTCTAATCGAAGCAGGCAGATATAAGTAAACATCATGCTGTGAAAGGGGAGCTGGCTGTGCTATCCATTGATCCAACGAGCCAAAGCGTGCAGGATAATTACAAGCTGCTGATCGGCAGCATTGTGCCAAGGCCTATCGCTTTCGTAACGACACTTACGAGCGAAGGAGTGCTGAATGCGGCGCCGTTCAGCTTCTTTAATATCGTAACGGCTAATCCGCCGATGGTTG
This sequence comes from Paenibacillus sp. Y660, assembly GCF_057221575.1. Classification (NCBI taxonomy): domain Bacteria; kingdom Bacillati; phylum Bacillota; class Bacilli; order Caryophanales; family Paenibacillaceae; genus Paenibacillus; species Paenibacillus sp. Y660. The sequence continues at coordinate 3,434 of NZ_JBXBBJ010000024.1, forward strand.
CGGTATCGGTGCAGCGCAAGCCGGGCGGTGTACAGAAGGACACCGCCCGAAATGCTGCCGCCGCAGGCGAATTCGTCGTACATATTTCCGACGAGAGCTACATTGCAGCGATAAATGTGACAGCGGCGAATGTACCGCCCGAGGAGAGCGAAGTGGCTTTAGCCGGACTGACGGCGATAGCGAGTGAACAGATCCGTGTACCTGGCGTGGCCGAGGCGAGAATACGAATGGAATGCGTATTGGAGCAATCGCTCCCGCTTGGCGGTATCGATGCATCGCCAGCATGCGACCTGCTCATTGGGCGCGTTGTACGCTTTCATATCGATGAAGCGCTGTACGAGAACGGCCGGATCAACGCTGAGGCTTTAAAGCCAGTCAGCCGCTTAGCCGGCAGCGATTATGCGAAGCTGGGCGATCAGTTTTCCATTGAGCGTCCTGTTTGATGAAGTATACGAAACAGCCCGTACCTTGTAAACTTTCACTGGTACGGGCTGTTTTTTTGACATGGCAGCTAAATAAGCCGCTTCCGGACCATGCCGGAAATGATATCTATAATCGTAATAAGAATGACGATGCCGAGCAAAATAATGCCGACGCGATCCCAGTTGCGGGTGCTGAGGGCGAAGATGAGCGGCGTGCCGATGCCGCCTGCCCCAATGACGCCGAGAATGGTCGCAGAGCGCATATTAATCTCGAAGCGGTACAGCATATACGATAGGAAGCCGGGCAGCACCTGCGGAATGACGGCAAACCACAAAATTTGCAGCCGATTCGCGCCGGAAGAGATAAGTGCCTCTACCGGTCCTTTATCCATATTTTCCACTTCATCGGCAAACAGCTTGCCCAGCATGCCGACCGAATGCAAGCCCAGCGCGAGCACGCCGGCGAAGGAGCCCGGCCCGACAGCCTTAATGAACATGAGCGCCAGCACAATTTCGGGAACGGCCCGAATGAAGCTGAGCACCATTTTGCCGGAGCCTGACACCATTCTTGACCCGCTTATATTAACCGCAGCCCAGAAGGCAAGCGGCAGACAGAGCAGCGCAGAAATAACGGTGCCAAGGATCGATATAGCAAGCGTCTCAAGCAAGCCTCTCAGCAAATCCTCGCCTTCAGGCAAATAAACGAAATCCCAATCCGGCGAGAGGATGCCGGTTACGATCGAGCTCGTAATTTGAGCGGCGGTATCTTTAAAGCCAGTAAACGGTATGCCTGCAAACGCCCAAATATAGACAGCAGCAAGCGCTAGATAGATCAGCCAGCGGTAACGGTTAGTTTTAGGTTTGTGAACGATCGTGTTCCTGGGTTTAGTCATAGCAGCTTCTCCCGCAGCTTCGTGCTTGAATAATCAATGAGCAAGACGATGGCTAGTGTAAATATAATGATGACGCTCGTTTTGTCATATTCCAAGAAACCTAGCGTAATTTCATAATAATGACCGATGCCGCCAGCGCCTACAAGTCCAAGCACGGCTGCCGCGCGAACGTTAATCTCAAACGTATAAAGCGTAAATGACATGAAATGAGCTTGAATTTGCGGGATAACCGCATATAGAATGCGCTGCAAGCCGGTTGCTCCAACTGCGGTCATCGCTTCGAGCGGTCCGCGGTCGATCGCCTCCAGAGCCTCATAGGTTAGCTTGGCGATTAAGCCTAATGAGAAAATGGTCAGCGCCATCATGCCCGGCAGCGGGCCGATGCCAACGATAGATACAAAGATAGCCGCTAGCAGCAGATCGGGAATGGTGCGGATCAGATTGAGCACGAAGCGCAAAGGATAACGAAGCCACCCGCTCTTCGTGATGTTGCTGGCGCTAAGCAAAGCGACCGGAATGGCGAGTATAGCGCCGATTGTCGTGCCGATGAGCGCCATTCGAATCGTTTCCAGCATCGCGCCGACGATGTTGTCGAAATAGGTCCATTTTGGCGGGAACATCTCCTTAAGCAGGTCGAACATATTCGGAAAGCCTTCAATAAGCTCCCCAAACGTTGCATCGGTCTGGACGGAGCTGCCCCACAGCAGCAAAATAATGATAATAGCCGTTAAATAATGCTTGAGCCTGCTTGGCGCCTTCGGACGATTATGCTCCGTTTGTGTGCTCATGCGTGTCGTTCTCCCAGCAGCTCGGCTTCCTCAATCGGTCGTCCGTATATTTCCGCAAAACGCTCGTCCGTCGCTTCTTCAACTGGGCCGTCAAATACGACTTGTCCAGCGCGCAAGCCGATGATCCGCGTAGCGTATTGCCTCGCCAAGTCCACATAGTGCAGATTAACAATCGTTGTAATGCCCAGATCGATATTGATTTTCTTCAGATCATCCATGACCTGCTTTGTCGTAAGCGGATCTAAAGAGGCAACGGGCTCGTCTGCCAAAATAATTTTCGCTTCCTGGGCGAGTACGCGCGCGATCGCTACCCGCTGCTGCTGTCCGCCGGACAGCTCATCGGCGCGCGAATAAGCTTTCTCGACGATGTTGACGCGATCCAGCGCTTCGAATGCAATGTTCATATCCTTCTCGGGAAATCGTCCCGTTAACGTTCTTAGAGTGGAATGATAGCCTACGCGGCCCGCGAGCACGTTGCGCAGTACGGAAGAACGCTTGACGAGGTTGAAGCTTTGAAAAATCATGCCGATGTTGCGGCGGATCAAACGCAGCTGCTTCCCCTTTGCGCTCGTAATGGATTGTCCTTCGATGAGAATATCGCCCTCCGAAATATCGTGAAGACGGTTTATCGATCGCAGCAGCGTCGATTTTCCGGCGCCGGATAGTCCAACGATGACGATAAATTCCCCTTTTGCAAAACGTAAATTAATGTTGTCTAAGCCTTTTGTCCCGTTTGGGTACAATTTCGATACATTCTGAAGTTCTATCACGGGAGGACCATTCCTTTGCTCAATATCGTCGTAATAAAGGGATAGCCAGTCCGGGCGCAAGGGCCGCGAACTGGCTTTCGGTACACGATAATAGATGATTTTTTTGCGGGGATGGAAAGTCTACTCGGTCTTAACCTTCTCGCCATATTCGCGAACGATATTGAAGATGCTGTCCTCGGATTTCACATAGCCTTGGTGGGAGTAGATGTCAAAAATAATTTTACGGGTAGCTTCTTCACCGCCCAGCGCAATAAAGGCATCCTGAATTTTTGCAATCCATTCTGCATTCATGTCTGAACGAACGGTTACCGTGTCATTCGGAATTTTTTCGGTATACGTCAATACGCGCGTATCTTCGATCACAGTCGGGAAATCCTTCGCTACGATTGTACGGGCATCTTGGAAAATAGCTGCCGCGTCAACATCGCCGTTCAATACGGCAATAACGGCTTGGTCATGGCCTTTTACGGTAACAGCCGTTACATCCTTAAGCGGATCAATTCCAGCTTCGATCAACTTGCCTGCCGGCCATACGAAGCCTGCGGAGGAGGTTACGTTTTGGTAAGCGATTTTTTTGCCTTTCAAGTCTTCAAGCGATTTAATAGGGGAATCCTTCTTCACGATAATCATCGATTTGTAGAAATCAACGAGCTGGTCTGTCGGAGCGCCCGTGTCGTCTTGAACGCCAAAGCGCTGCGCTTGAAGAATAACTTCAGCGGCACCCTTTTCCTTAGCTAATACATAGGCAGTCGGGGGAAGGAAGCCTACATCTACTTTTTGCGAAGCCATCGCTTCGATAATGGTGTTGTAGTCGGTGGAAATGCTTACTTCAACAGGGATGCCAAGCTTGTCGGAGAGCAGCTGCTCAAGCGGCTTTGCCTTTGCTTCCAGCGTATCTGCATTTTGCGAAGGGACGAATTGTACGGTCAGCTTCTCTGGCACGTAACCTTCGGCTTGTTCGGTAGCAGCTGGAGCGATTGTAGCATTTGCAGCAGCATTGTTAGTTGCCGCGGCTTCGTTATTCGTTTTGTTAGCGCCACAAGCACTGAGCAGTGATACGGACAATAGCAATGGTAAAACAAACTTAGCGATTTTTTTCAAACGATAACCCTCCAAAAATTCTAATTTATGGTACTTGCTTAACTATAAGGACGGTTTATTATCAGACCGTAAAACAGGGGATAAGCTTTTGTAAACTTGGGAGATTTTGGTTTGTGCTCCTGGCTTAGCTGTTAAAATAGAAGGATTAAGGCAGGCTGGAGGGAAGTCATCGAATGGAACGAAACGACGTATTTACGTATGAGATGATGGTGACAAGCGATATCCACGGACATATTCAGCCGGTCGATTATCGCACGCGCGAGGAGAGTCATACGGGGCTAGCCAAAATCGCAACGCTTGTAAAAGCGGCAAGGCAGCAGGCGCCGGAGCTGCTGCTGGTGGATAATGGGGACTTGCTGCAAGGCACGCCATTTTCCTACTATTCCGTCACGGCGGGCAAGGAGCTGCCGAATCCAGCTATTGCTGCGCTGAATGAGCTGAACTACGATGCGGCGGTGATCGGCAACCATGAATTCAACTATGGCTTGGAGCTGCTAGGCAAAGCGGTGAACGATTCCAGCTTTCCTTGGCTGTCGGCAGGGATTGTAGATCGCGATACGAATAAGCCTGCATTTGGCAAGCCCTATATCGTGAAAATATTAAGTCAGGGCATAAAAGTAGCTTTGTTAGGCATTACGACACACTACATTCCGAATTGGGAAAACCCTTCCCATATTAGAGGATTAACCTTCATGGATGCGCTGGGCACGGCCAAGGAATGGGTCGCCCATATTCGAAAGGAAGAAGCACCGGACCTGCTCGTCGTCGCCTATCATGGCGGTTTCGAGCGCGACCTAGCAAGCGGCGAGCCGACGGAGAAGCTCACGGGGGAAAATCAGGCCTATGCCATGTGCACGGAGCTGGAAGGAATCGACGTGCTGATTACCGGGCATCAGCATCGTTTTATCGCAAGTGAGCTTGGCGGCGTTGCCATCCTTCAACCCGGCTGCAACGGACAAGCAGTAGGCAAAGTCAGCGTTACGTTCCAGAGAGGGCAAAGCGGATGGACTATTGTTGAAAAGAAGGCGGAGCTGCTGCGATTAGATGAGACGGTTGCCGCTGACCCCGCCATCCTGGCGCTGACGCAGGAGGTGGAGTCGCAGACGCAGCTCTGGCTGGACCAGCCAATCGGGCAAGTATCGGGCGATATGACGATAGCAAGTCCGCTGCTCTGCCGCAGCGCGGATCATCCTTTTATCGAGTTTATGAATAAGGTGCAGATGGCTGCGGCTGGTGTTGATGTCTCGAATGCTGCGCTGCTGAGCAATGAATCCGAAGGTTTCCGCGGAGCTGTGACGATGCGGGATATATTGACGAATTTCATGTATCCGAACACGCTGACCGTGCTGAGGCTTGCCGGAGCGGATGTAAGAGCGGCGCTTGAGCTGACGGCGGCGTATTTCCAAGTGAATGAGGACGGTACATTAGGCGTCAACCCAGCCTATATTGAGCCGAAGCAGCAGCATTACAATTACGATATGTGGGAAGGCATCGAGTACGAGCTGAACGCGGCGATGCCGATCGGCCAGCGGGTCACGAAGCTGCTGCGGAACGGGCAGCCCTTGCAAGAAGACGAGGAGCTGGACGTCGTCATGAACAATTACCGGGCAGCCGGCGGTGGGGATTATGACATGTATCAAGGGAAGCTGGTCGTGCGCGAGGTGCAGATCGATATGGCGGAGCTGGTCGCTCAGTATTTGCAGAAGCATGGCGTAGTCGAGGCAACGTGCAACAACAATTGGCGGGTAATCATTAGATCATAAACAAGGAGCAGCCCGAAGCTGGTAAAGAGCGTTTTGGGCTGCTTCTTCATTTCTTCCGCTGCGTTTGCGCTATACCCGATTCATCCTTCGGTATTCAGAGGGACTAACCTTCACTTTTTTTGAAAATATTCGGCTTAAATAAAATCCGTTGCTGTATCCGCATGCTTGGGCGATTTGCTCTAGTGGCAAATGGGTCTCTGTCAGCAGTGATTTGGCTTTCTCTATTCGAAGAGTGGACAGGTAGTGGGAAGGCGTCAATCCTACGCTCCGCTGGAACCTGCGGCTAAGCTGTACAGGACTAATGCCCAGCTCAGCTGCAAGATTGTGCATGCTTATATCCAGGTAGCGATTCTGATGAATAAAAGCCTTGGCCTGTTCAATAAGCGGATCGGCAAGCCCAGCCTCTTGATTGGCGGGATCGGATTCAGTCAGCCGGCAAAATTGCCAAATATCGTTCAGCATATGATTTTTCCAATAGTGATTCTGATCACCGGTATAAATGGATTGCTGCTTTAGGCTATTCAAGTTATCGGCCAGACGATTTCGGTGCCGAATGCTCAGCTTGTATGCGGATTCGGACAGCTGCTGCTGAACCGCCTGTTCACGTTCATTTATGCCAGGTGCATCGTTTGAAGCCGAGCCAAAAGAAAATCCGATGAAATGAAACGATAACGCATGGATCACGCTGCGATGAAAGCGAAAGCCCGGCGGACAGACGACCACATCTCCCATTCGAGCTGTACCCTCTACTTCCCCTATTCGATACGAGAAGCTCCCGCTCTCCACGGCAAACAGCACCCATAGATCATACGTATCCACGCTTAATTGAAACTGGGATTTGCTATCCCAAAAGATATGATGAGATAGAATAGGATACAGGCCGGAGCTTTGCAGCATCACTTTTCTACACCTCCTCGGTGAAATGAAGTATATGGGTATATGATAGCGTAGTGCATGTTAAATCACTAGCCTCCATATTATGATGAAATCAAATCGATCTAGTGGAGGTATAGCCTGATGAAAATCGAACATGTAAAATCCGATATTACCGTTATTGGCGGGGGACTGGCAGGTGTTTGCGCCGCCGTTGCTGCTGCCCGTCTTGGGCAGACCGTGTCCTTAGTTAATAACAGACCGGTTCTCGGAGGCAATTCAAGCAGCGAGGTACGGGTGTGGGTATGCGGTGCATCGGCGCATGGAACGCAGCGTTATGCAAGAGAAACCGGCATCATGGGTGAAATGTTCGTCGAAAATCAGTATCGAAACCCCGAAGGGAATCCTTATATATGGGATCTTGTTGTTCTGGAAACCGTCCGCGCGGAAAAAAATATTCACTTGTTCCTTAACACAGATGTACATGAGGCGGAGGCGGATGGACCGGAGGATGACCGAGTCATTCAAAGCGTAACAGGCTGGATGATGGGCTCTGAGCGTAAAATTCGTTTCGAGAGCAGCATGTATATCGATTGTACCGGCGATGGCCTAGTTGGCTTCCTTGCAGGAGCAAAATATAGAATCGGCCGCGAGGCCAGGGATGAGTACAACGAGGATTGGGCACCGGAGGTGGCGGATGACATTACGCTTGGCAGCACGCTGCTCTTTTATACGAAGGATGTTGGCATGCCGGTCAAATATATTCCGCCTAGCTTTGCCAAGGACATTACACAAACGACGATTCCGATGAAGCGGGTAATTCGCAGCGGGGACTCCGGTTGTCACTATTGGTGGATCGAATGGGGCGGAGAGCTGGACACGGTCCATGACAACGAAAGGATACGCGACGAGCTGTGGTCGGTTATTTACGGGATTTGGAACTATATTAAAAATTCAGGCCAATTCGATGCGGCAAATATGACGCTGGAATGGGTAGGGTCCATTCCCGGCAAGCGGGAGTATCGGCGTTTTGTCGGGGACTATATGCTGAACCAGAACGATATTATTGCGCAGGAGCCATTCGAGGACCGCATTGCTTTCGGGGGTTGGTCCATCGATCTTCATCCACCGCAGGGCATGTATTCGGAAGAGAGCGGCTCGAAGCATCTATTCTCGGACGGCGTCTATCACATCCCGTTCAGAAGCTTGTATTCCAGCAATGTTCGCAATATGTTGTTTGCAGGCCGCGACATTAGCGCGACACATGTTGCTTTCGGCACGACAAGAGTGATGGCAACCTGTGCCGTAATCGGGGAAGCGGCAGGCAGCGGCGCTGCGCTTTCCGTACAGAAAGGGATTACTCCGCGCATGCTTCATCGCGATTATATGAATGAATTGCAGCAGACGATGCTGCGGCAGGATGCGTCAATCATTGGTATGGCCGGCAATGATCCGGATGATCTGGCGAAATCCGCACGCGTTACCGCATCCAGCACGCTGGAACGAATTGCGATTGAACACGCCGCAACGATACATGCACTCGATCGCGATATCGGCATATTGTTCCCAGTTCATCCCGTGCTGTCATCGGTTGAGCTGCTCGTTGATGCTAAACAAGCCACAACGGTTGAGGTGGAGCTATGGCATACGGGCAAGGGAGAGAATTACGTACCCAAGCAATGGGTAAAGTCGGCTTCCAAGGCCGTCGCCGCGGGCAACAAGCAGTGGGTTAAGCTTGACCTGGATTGGCAGCCGGAGTCGGCCTGCAACGCTTTTGTCATCGTCAAAGCGAATGAGGCTATCACGCTGCACGGATCGGACGAACCGTTAACCGGCGTGCTTTGCTTTGAGAAGGGGCCTAAGCCGGTAGTATCGACTTTGCTTGAGGATCATCAACCCGATCAGCCGGTAGCGCAGTGGAGCATGCGCAAATGGAACCGCCGGCCAGTATGCTTGCGGGTAACGCCAAATACGGAGTCCTATGCGGCAAGCCAAGTTGCAGACGGCTATGTTCGGCCTTATGCGGGTCCGCATATGTGGGTATCTAGGCCATTATCCGCTCATTCACAGGAATGGATACAATTAGTTTGGGATGACGAGCAGGAGATTGGTGAAATTCATCTAACCTTTAACGATGACGTAAATGAAGATTTAATCAATCTGCATCATCATCGAACGCCGTTCGCTGCGATTCCCGAGGTCGTGCAAAGCTATCGCATTCAAGCTTTCATCGCTGGGGAATGGGTAACGATCATAACGGAGCAGGATAATCACAAACGAAAAAAAGTGCATCTCCTCCAAGAAGCGATTATCACTAACCAAATAAAACTAAACATAGAGGCAACGAATGGATGTCCGCGTGCGGAGGTTTGCGAGATCAGAGTCTATGGTATATCTTAATCTATTACTATTGGAATCGCTTACAGCATAGACTGGTATAGATTGGTCGAATGGAAGGGAGAGAGTATCATGGCTGAGAAACCGTTGAACGTCCTAATTGTCGATGACGAGCTTCCGCTGAGGCAGGAGCTTCGCCTATTCCCATGGGAGGACTGCGGCGCCGTCTTAATCGGCGAGGCCGGGAATGGCGAGGAAGCGCTTCAAATGTGCGGGGTCCGCGTACCGGATGTCGTCGTTACGGATATCACGATGCCGATTATGGACGGCATTACACTCATACGGGAGCTTAGGAAACGATATCCTGCCATTCAAATTATTTTGCTGACCTGTCAAAGTGATTTCCATTATGTTCAGGAGGCGCTCCGGCTTGGAGCGCTTGAATATTTATTAAAGGTATCGATGGAAGAAGAGGAAATGAAGCAGGCGATGATCAAAGTTAGAGAAGCGATCGTCAAGGAACGGCGTTCCCTTGATAATGAAAAATCCGAGCGGCGGCTGCTGCAAGCGGCAGCGTTCGGGAAGCTGCTGCGCGGTCATGCGCTTAGTGGCGACGAGTGGATGCCTATCGAGCTGGATGGAGCGAGGTCCTATAGATTGGCGCGCCTGATTCTGGATGCGCCGAATGCTTCCTATATTCCCGCGAGGCAGCGTATTCAACAGACGTTGAATGATAGAGAAAGATCTGACCCCAATTGGCTGACTTGGCTGACAACCGGTGAGAAGGAGTATTTCGTCCTCATGGCGGCACAGCATGCCGAAGCGGAAGCGATTGCCTCGCTTAGCGGAGTCGTACAAGCGTTGGAATGCTGCTTGAAGGAATATGAAGAGCTGCCCGAACACCTTGTAATGGTGCATGCGATTGTCAGTGAACCGTTCACAAGCAAGGAAGAGCTATCGCATTCGCTCACTTATACGACCGAATGGAAGGACGCGCTTTTTTACGATGGCTCGCGTGGGAGCAGCGTATGGATCGGCAGACCGGTTCCTTTGAGAGAGATGACGGATAAGCATGCGAAGCAACTAAATGAGATGCTAAGAATGGCTAGCAAGTCTGCTGCAAGCCTAAAGAGCTGCATTCAAGGGGACTTGCCTGTATGGTGTTCAGCAATACGCATTCGGCCGCAGCAGCTCAAGCAGCGCATGTTGAGCTGGCAGATGGAATGGCTGAAGGTCCATGAGGGTGCTGAGCTTGATGGCCGGGGCATCACGCAATTGATGGGAGCGCAAACCTTGCAGCAAATGATTGGCTGCCTCATTCATAATATCAACGAAATCGAGAGCGGAGGATCGCGCTCGCGTATCGAAATACGCTCCGCGATCCAATGGATTCAAGCGAATATGCAGCAGCCCATTTCGCTTCCGATCCTTGCTGAGCAGGTCGGCTTAAGCCCGCATTATGTCAGTCGGTTATTTCGTGAACAGACGGGCGATACGGTCAATCAATATATTACCCGTCTTCGAATGGAGAAGGCGGTTGAGCTGCTGAAGCGAACGAATAAAAAGGTGTACGAGATCGCGGAAGAGGTCGGAATTCCGAGCTATCGTTATTTTACCGTTACGTTTCGCAATTGGACAGGGGTGTCTCCGACGGATTACAAACGGAATCCTTAAACAGCTGCGAGATCGGATACGGGGGTATGGGGCATATGTCTAAGTTGGTCAATTGGTATAGCAGTCTAGGTCTTGCCACCAAGCAGTTCATCTATTTATTCATCGTGACGCTTCTGCTCGTGATGGTGCTTGCCTATCGCAATCTGAGCGAGGCAGAAAGTCTATTGAAAAATCAAGTCATACGCGATGCCGAGCTGCTTGTAGGCCGGACCAATCAATATATTGATGCCAGCCTCGACAATGTCGAGAATATGCTCCTGCTGCTCTCTACCCGTTACGATCTGTTCGATGAAGGAAACGAGGCGCTTGCCGACGATACGCTGCGCAAATTCGCCGATTATAACAATTCGATAGCCAAGACGCTGTATTTGGTTCGTACCGATGGGAAGGTCTACGCGAACTCGCAAGTCAATTATGATATCATCGGCAATCCGAAGCTGCCGGAGCTGTATGAGCTGGCGCTTCAGAATTATGGGGCAATCAATGTAAGCGAGCCCTATTATTCACCGATGTCCGGTCACACATTGGCCTATGTTTTGCCGGTTACCGATTTGCGCAGACAGGTGAAGGGTGTTGTCGTGGCAGAGGTGAATCTGGATTTGCTTACGGAGCGAATCTCTCCAATGATTTACCAATCGTATGCTTTAGTGACGAAGGACGGGAATATTATTAACCGGCTTGATTCTCGCGATAAAATGCTTCCTTTCCAGGCAGCGGCGTATCCGCCTGTACTGCAGGATAGCTTTCGGAAGCAGCTGGTTTCTCTTAAGGTCGGGGTTAGCCGGATTGAAGGAAATGGTTTGAAACCGCTTGTAGCCGTGAAGTCGACGAAAAACCGGCTGGGCTGGTCCTTAGCGGCATTTATTGAGGAAGACTATTTCTACCAAGACCTGCAGCAGTTAAATTATAATTACCGAACGGCAAGCATCGTGTGGATGATCATTCTGTTGATAAGCGCATTCCTGATGAGCCGCTCCTTCACGAAGCCTATTCGCCGGTTCGTAGAGAAGATGGACCGGTTGAACGATGTGCAGATTGTCGCGAAGCTGCCGGTCACAAGAAAGGATGAGATCGGCCGGCTGACACAAAGCTATAATGATATGCTGGAGCGGATTCAAACGCTGCTGCAAAAAACGAAGTCGGCGGAGGAGCAGAAAAAGGAATATGAGCTGAAAATGCTGCGGAGCCAGATTGCGCCTCATTTTCTATATAATACGTTAGCCTGCATAAGCAGCCTTGCAAAGCAGCAGCGAATTGACGAGGTACGCGATACGATTCGATCCTTGGTTAAGCTGTTAGCCTTCAGCTTCGATAAACAGTCGGAATACGTCTCGATCGAAGAGGAGCTGGAAGGGCTGCGCATGTATATGCACATTCAACAGGTGCGTTATGGCGAGCAATACAAATACCATTTGGATATTGACCCCAGCCTGCTGCAATACCGGATTCTTAAGCTAACCCTGCAGCCGCTTGTAGAGAATGCTATATTTCATGGCATTACACCGCGCAGCGGAGGGCTTATTACGATTAAGGGGAAGCTGGAGCGGGGCATGATCAGGCTCTATGTTCGTGATAACGGCATCGGCCTATCCCGAACCGAAGCTCGCAAAGCGCTGCATGACCATTTCGAGCAGGAACGCTCTAAATACCGTTTTACCGGAATTGGCTTACGCAATGTGCATGATCGAATCCGTATTCATTTTGGCGTGCCCTATGGCTTGCGAATAGGAAGTGCCAAAGGCGTCGGAACCGTCATCCGGGTGGACATCCCCGTTCTTACCGAAAACGATGAGCGTTTAGGAGTCTTGAGCTAAGCGGTTTATCCGAATTAGAGGGCTGTCCCGTAGGACGGCCTCTTTGTTTGTTGGCGCAATTCGAGCAGCCTATACATACTTTCCCGTAATCCATACACTTTTTACGTTTTTATGTATATCGGCAATTTGAGGCACTGCTTATACTTAAAATATGAAAGCGCAATCATAAAAGGAGGGCTTACATGGAAGCCGATCAAAGCCTCATTCCCGCCTCTCGAATGCAGCCTGCTCCGCAAACGAAGCTGCAGTCGGTTTTAAGAACCGTCTGGCGTTTCCGGGCATTATACATCATGCTGCTCCCCGGTGTGCTCTATTTTGTTATCTTCCGATACTTTCCGATGTACGGGGTCATTATTGCTTTTAAAAACTTTGCAATTATGGACGGCATAACGGGAAGCGCCTGGGTAGACCCGTGGTATAAGCATTTTAGAGATTTTTATCAATCCCCCTATTTCAGTCAGTTATTAACTAATACGTTGTTAATTAGCTGCTACAAGCTAATCTTTGGAACATTTCCCCCAATCATACTCGCGCTGCTGCTGAATGAATGCCGCGTTCGTTGGTTGAAGAATATTGTCCAAACGCTCACTTATTTGCCGCATTTCTTATCATGGGTTATTATTTTCGGCATCCTGCTAACCCTGTTTTCCCAGAACGGGGGACTAGTGAATCGATGGATCGTGGAGGCGGGCGGCCAGTCCATCCCCTTCTTGACCTCAACGGACTATTTCCGCAGCATTCTGGTCGGTTCCGAAGTATGGCAAAATCTCGGCTGGGGTGCGATCATCTACTTGGCTGCAATGGCAGGCATCGATCCTACTCTCTATGAGGCGGCAAAAGTGGATGGCGCGAGCCGGCTGCGGATGATATGGCACATATCGCTTCCAGGCATTCAAAGCATCATTGTGCTGCTCTTCATTCTGAAGCTGGGCCATCTGCTGGATGCCGGGTTCGACCAAATTTATATCCTGTACAATATTCAGGTGTATCCGGTTGCCGACATTTTGGATACATGGGTGTACCGAACGGGCTTGCAGCAATTGAACTTCAGCTTGGCTTCGGCAGTCGGATTATTCAAGTCACTCATTGGACTGATACTGGTGCTGGGAGCTAACCGGCTGGCAAAAAGGTGGGGTGAGGGAATATGGTAAAAAGCTTGGACGATAAAATATTCAATGGTGTCGTATATGTTATTCTCGGGCTATGCGGACTTGCTGCCATTCTTCCGATGCTTTATGTCGTATCGGTATCCATCACGCCATTCGGTGAAGTGCTGCGCAACGGCGGATTTATTTTGTTCCCGAGCGAGATCACGTTCTCTGCTTACCGCACGCTGTTAACCGAGTCGAATATACCGAAAGCTTTTCAAATAACGGTCCTCATTACGGTTATCGGTACGGCAGTCAATCTCATATTGACCGGCTTGATGGCTTATCCGCTCAGCCGCAAAAACCTGCCGGCAAGAAGGTTTTTTCTCCTGATGATCGTGTTTACATTGTTGTTCAGCGGAGGACTTATTCCAACCTACCTGGTCGTCAAATCGATGGGACTGCTAGACACGATTTGGGCGATGATTCTGCCAAACGCCGTATGGAGCTTTAACGTGCTCATTATGAAGAGCTTCTTCGAGGGACTGCCCGAGGAATTGTTCGAATCAGCCAGGATGGACGGCGCCAAGGAGTTCCGGATATTGCTCCAGATCGTCACGCCGCTCTCGATACCGGTATTGCTCACTGTCGGATTGTTTTATTTAGTTGGCCATTGGAATGAATTTTTTCAAGCGATCTTCTATGTGACAGACCGAACGCTGTTCCCGCTGCAGGTCATCGTCAGAGAAATTTTGATGCAAAGCCAGCAGCCGCTTGAAAATGCCGAGAACATCATGCCTACCCAGACGATGCAGATGGCTTCCGTGATGATTGCGAGTCTGCCCGTTATCGTGATCTATCCCTTCCTCCAGAAGCACTTTACGAAGGGTATGCTGCTCGGATCGATTAAAGGTTGATCTAGTCGCCGTATGGATAACTGGCCAGCCATACGGACCTATTCAATAGATAGTTTTCAGAAAGGGGATATGAAGATGAGAAAAGTATTTTCATTCTTGCTGACCATTTCATTGCTAGGAGCTTTGCTTGCGGGCTGTTCGGGAGGTGGAGGCGGCGAAACCAAAGATGGCAATACAAAAGATGGCGATACGCCTGGCAATGCCTCTACCGCTAAGCCTAGCAACGGGGAAAGCGACAAACCGATTAAGCTGGAAATTATCGAGAGCGGCAACAACCTGCCTACGCCGGATAAGGATATCATTAAGAAGGAGCTGGATACGGCGCTGAACATTGACCTTAATCTGACCGTCTATCCTTCGAATGATGATTACGCAAACCAATTGAATGTTCGCATGTCCTCCGGCAATTTCCCTGATTTATTCATGGTGAGCCGGCAGCAGCTAATCCAATTTTCCAAACAAGGACTATTGCTGGATATAACGCCTTACATGGATAAATTGCAGCAGACGGTCGACTACATCGGTGAAGATAGCGTCAAGAAAGGCATGGTAGACGGGAAGGTTTACGGCATTTCCAAATCCCCGCAAATCCCTTATAACACGTTATGGATTCGCAAGGATTGGCTGGATAAGCTGAATCTGCAGGTTCCGACAACGATTGAACAATTGAAGGAGGTAGCGGAGGCCTTCACCACTCAGGATCCCGATGGCAACGGCAAACCGGACACGTATGGTTTGACGGGAGGTAAGCTGGGCGCATTTTCACCGGTATTCGGAGCGTTCGGTGTCGGTATGCCAGGAAATTTCTATGAGAAAGACGGGGCCGTTGTTAATGCGCTGTACGACCCGGCAATGAAAGATGCACTGACGCTCATTCAGCAGATGATCGCTTCGGGCTCGGTTGATCCCGAGTTGTTAGCCAACAGCGGGCTTCAGCATCAGGAGAAGGCCATTAAGGGTCAAGCGGGCATGGTCTATATCGATTGGCCGAATATGACGAAGGAGCAATTCGTCGAGCAAATCAAGACCGTTAATCCGAATGCGGAGTGGCTGCAAATGGCTGCGCCGAGCGGACCGGGGGGACAATTTGACGGCTCATGGGATATTGGCTCAGCGCCGGGACGATTTGCTATTCCGAAGGCACTGGAGAAGGATCCGGAGAAGCTGCAGCGCGTCTTCGATCTGCTGAACTATATCTCGAACCCGGACGGCGGCTCAATGCTCGTTCAATTCGGGGTGAAGGACACTCATTTCACGATGGATAACGGAAAGCCGAAGATGACGGATAAGGCAGGCGACGTCGGTTATTCATGGTTATACCAATTCACGGGAAGGCCTGAAATGGAATATTTGCAAGCAAAGTTCACCATGCAGTCTGATGCAATCAAGTTTGCCAACGACCAGCCTCGCATTAAAGTGCTCAATGGATTCGTAGATAATCCTGAAGGCTTTAATCCGGCTGACGCCGATCGGTATATCGAGGAAGAGATCGCGAAATTTATTTATAACAGACGCCCAATAAGCGAATACGATGCTTTTATTAAGACGCTGGAGACATCCATGAATTATAAAGCATTCCTGGATAGCGCTTACGAGCAGCTGAAGGCGCTAGGTTATGGTGGCTAAGGCATTAATTGCTGCGAATGGAATGTGCAAGACAAGTCGGCTAATTACATGTACGCAAGCAGGAGGAGAGGCCTAATGGAAACGACTTCGCTTAATATTTTAGAATTGAAGAAACAGTTTGACGAGCGAGGGTACTTGATTATACCGGATGTTTTATCCGAGGATAAGGTAACCCGTTTGAATGCAGCGATCGATGAAGTGCTCGCAGAGGAGCAGGATACGCTTGCCCATAATATTTATAATAGCGTTTCTCGGCATGCTGAGATTGCTTCGTTAATCGATCATGCAACGATCCTTCCCTTAATCGTGAATTTGCTTGGACATAATATTCAGCTGCATATCTCCCATCTAACGGTGAGGAAGCCTAATCCAAACGATGTGAAAACGGCTACGCACAGCTTCATCGATTGGCATCAAGACGGCCCTCATCCGCAGTTTCCGGTCATTGCAGGCTTAACGGCTACTTATTATATTAAAGTCTGTTATATTTTAAGCGATATGTCGCAGCCAAACAGAGGCAACACAAAGGTCATTCCGGGCAGCCATAAGCAGCCATACAATCCGAACCATAAGGATGTAAGCCAGCAATTGGATGGGGAGGTACAGGTGTGCGGAAAGCCGGGGGATGTGTTTATTTTTGCGCAAAATCTGTGGCATGCCGGCTCGACGAATCATTCCGAGTTCACAAGAAGACAGCTGTTTCTCGGCTACAGTCCGATCTGGATGCGTCCAATCGATTACCATCAGGCAGATGAGAGTCTCTTGAAGGACGCTGATCCGATCCGCCGTCAATTGCTTGGACAAATTAGCGACAATAAATTTAAGTACTATGTTCCTGAAGATGCGATGGTGCCGCTCAAATCGATGTTCATCGGTCATTCTTAACTGGTTGAATCGGGTTCCTATTAAAGCTGAATATTGTTTCGGTTGCGCGGCGAGCGATATTCCCGCAGCGCAATAAGGAGCAGTGAAAAACGAGTAATCGTTTTTCACTGCTCCTTTGTTCTTCATACAGATGAGGAAATTAGATCGCTTTCGCCAGCAGCTCCGCATAAAATTCCGCTCCATGACGCTTCAAGTGGACACCGTCCTTCGAGAAGGGGGCTTCAAAAATTCGTAACAGAACAGTTGCAATCCGGAATCAAATTGGAAACAACAAATTGAAAAATTACAAGCGTAAATAAAGTATGTATGGACGGGCAAAGGGAACTTTAACCATAGAGTGTTTATGTGAGGTAAGCTCCTCTGCATAATGCTCATGCAGCAGGGACAGTCGCATACGTTGGAGGAGATTTTTTATGAAAATGAAACTGATAAGTGTGCTGCTGATGGTTGCTCTTGTCTGGATATCGGGTGGATCAGGAGCTGCTAGCGCGGCAAAGGGCGTTAGCTCGTTTAAGGCGGCTTTTGTACGCAAGGGGGAGCTTTGGCTGAAGGAAGGCCGTCAAGAGAAGAGACTGGTTAATGGGCCGCTCGTACGCAATCCAAAATGGTCGTTCGACGGAAAGTGGATCGCATATACGACGGGGGAGGCGGAGCAAGAGCTGTGGGTGCTGCAGCTGCGTACCGGCCAAAGCAAGCTTGTATCGAGGGAAGGCGGGAGAAATTTTCAATGGGCGCCGCATGCAGAGAAGCTTGCGTACCAGACTGAGGAGCTGCTGCAATATGTCGATGTGAATAAGCCGGAAGAGCCGCTTGGCGCTGCCAAAGGCATCGGCAACTATTCATGGCTGCCGGATGGCAAGGGGTTCTTTGCTTCCTCGCAATCGGAGCTGCTGCCAGACGGATGGACGCCAATCAGTCTTTATCAAATACCGCTAGCTGGATTGTTCGATCCGAGCAAATATGTAACCGTGCATGTGCTGCCAAGCCCTTCGGATGATTTTTTTGCGGTTGCAACCAGCGTGTTCAAATGGTCGGCGGATGGGCGATGGATCGCTTTTCTAGCGAAGCCAACCGCCTCATTATCAGCCGACAGCAACACGCTTTGCGTTATCACAACGGATGGAGTCGTTTTTCGAACGTTGGACGAAATGGCTAATAATGAGCAGTGGTTTGAATGGGCAGAGCGCGGCGACCGTTTGGCGTACATTGCCGGTGTTGGGCGTGAGGCTGCGAGCAACAAGAAGCTTAAAGTGATAGCAGTCACCTCGGAAAAATCGGCCGAGTACACGCCTAAAGGCTTTGTTGATCAAGCCTTTGCATGGCAGGATGAGCAGCACATTGTCGTATCGAGAGCAGCCGAATCTAAGCCCGAGGTTGGCCAAGCTGCACCGGCTTATCCTTATTTAATGCGGGTGGAGCTGGAGAACGGAGAGCAAACGTCCATTACGAAACCATCCAGCAAGCATGGTGCTTATCATCCGGCAGCATTAAAGTCGAAGCTGGCATGGGTGGAGCGTGACCAGTCATCGGCGAACGTTATCGTGGCAAATGAGCGTGGACGCCACGCGGAGCAATGGATTAAAGGCATCGACATAGCAGATTCCTATTATGGACAGTGGTACTGGGATGAGGTGCTGACGTTTTATGAGGCAGGTTGAGACATATGCTTTACTGTATTGGGTATAGTTTTAATTACTTGGAAACTCGTGCTAGCTAAGATGGAATATCTTATATTTAGATGAAAACATTTTCGAGAATTCAAAGAAGCCTACTGATCAAAAAGAAAAGTAGGCTTCTTTATTAGTAATTAATTATTGAAATACTTTGGCTTCAGCTAATACAGGATAGATTGTTTCAAAATCTATTCCTACGTACTCAACTTCTACTTTAAGTTTAAGAACTCCAGTTAAATCTACTTTAACCTGTTGAGGATTATCTCCACCCTTTACTTCTTCGACTGTAAGTAACTCATTATCATCACCAATGAATTTGTATGTTGCTGTTGCTGTAGCATTTTTTGTAAGATCATCAATTCCTACAAAAGCTGTTAAATATCTATATTTACCATTTAAATTAAATTGAATGGAGGCTATGTTAGATTTATTAAACTTATATCCATCTAAACTGAAACCTAAGCCTTTCTGATAACTATTATCTGCTATAGTTATTTTACTCTTGCTTAAGTTTTGATTAAAAGTAATAGAACTCTCCATAGAAGCGTCTAGCCGAGCGTAACTAATATCTGATAAATACTTAGAAGCTCCTTCTTTCTTTCCAATCCAGACCGTATTGTTTTTACTATCATAGTTAAAATCTTTTCCTGAGGATTGTGAAATAAACTTAACAGGTGCATAAAGCTGTCCTTTATATACGATTGCTTTTTCCGAAGAACTTTTTTGAACCCCATCGAACATATATTTTATTGTTTGAAATACAACATCAACTTTTGTTGTATTTGCAGCATATGCTGCAGTGCCTGTTACCATAATCCCGATCAAAAGACCTAAAAATAATCCTTTTACTTTGTCCTTCATTACTGATTCTCCTTAGTATCAAATAGTTATATATACTTATTTGTGTTTCGACAAAAGGTACTAATTCCCTTTTTTTTAAGTGATAGATTAGAATTTATTGTAGAAATTGGGCATTAAGAAACTTATGATAAACAATTTAAGATGCTAGTCAGCACATTTCTGTATGTCGTTGCTGTCCAAATGCAATGGTTACTCATTCGCTGTAATGGCAAATACGAGCTTAGTGCATCGTTTCGAGGTAACTCATACGCCGATTAGGCTCTTTAAGCACGTATGTGTGCTTACAGACCACAAACAGGGGTTACTCATTCGCAATAAGAACCTATACGTTCTTATTACGCCGTTTCGAGGTAACTCATACGCCGATTAGACTCTTTAAGCACGTATGTGTGCTTACAGACCACAAACAGGGGTTACTCATTCGCAATAAGAACCTATGCGTTCTTATTGCGCCCTTTCGAGGTAACTCATACGCTGATTAGGCTCTTTAAGCACGTATGTGTGCTTATAGCCCATAAACAGGGGTTACTCATTCGCAATAAGAACCTATGCGTTCTTATTGCGCCGTTTCGAGGTAACTCATACGCCGATTAGGCTCTTTAAGCACGTATGTGTGCTTATAGCCCCCAAACAAGGGTTACTCATTCGCTGTAAGAGCCTATACATGCTTACAGCCACCCCACATAAAACAAAAAAAGAACCGAGACGCCAAGTCTCGGTTCTTCAACATTTAAATCTGTACAAGCAGCAATATGATGGACGATAAGCATAAGCATGTGCTGATTAAGCAAAGGAACATGACGACCTGCTTATGACTGAGCCCTGCACGCAGCAGGCGATAATGCGCCTGGCTGGCGTCTGCCTGATAGATCGCTTTGCCTTGCAGCATGCGTCTCACGACGACAAACAAGTTATCGAAGATCGGCACGCCCAGCGCAAGAATCGGAATAAACAATGACATGATCGTAGCTTGCTTAAATGCGCCATCCAGCGCAATAACCGCCAAGATGAACCCCAGGAAGGTTGCTCCTGCATCGCCCATGAAAATTTTTGCGGGAGGCTTGTTGTACCTTAAGTACGCAATCGTTACGCCCACCAAAATAATAGCCATAATGGCGGAGTTGGATTGTCCTTTGGCTATGGCGACAATGAACAGCGTAACCGCCGAAATGGCGGAAAGAGCGCCAGCGAGCCCGTCCATGCCATCGGTAAAGTTAATGACCGTCGTAACGCCAAAAATCCATAAAATTGTAAGTGAAAATTGCAAAATGACCGGAAGCACCACATATTCGCCTGAAAACGGATTGAAAAATCCTGTAAACGCTATGCCGGAGGCATAGACGAGAACGGCCGCGGATATTTGCACGATAAACTTGGGGAGCGACGGGAAGTCTTTGCCCTTTGTTTTATACCAATCATCAATCGTGCCAATGATGAGCAGCAGCACACCGCCTAGGAATATAGCGCCGGTCTTTAGTGAAAAGTCCTGTGTGACAAGCAAATAGGTAAGGAAAAAACCGATGAAAATAACATAGCTTGCCGTAAGCGGAATCGGCTCCCGATGGAGCTTGCGTTCGACGTCCTTGCGGGGCTTGTCCACAAAGTCAAGACGGAATGCCAGCCTGCCGAACGGCGGGATTAAGAAATAAACGATAGCAAAGGACAATAGCAAAGCGATAGCGTATAAAATAGTTGTCACCACCGATACATTTTGAACGAACAACAAAATTATACAGTCCAAGCCGAACATTGTCGATTAGAGGAAACTCATGTGAGAAGATATTAATTTTTTAACCTCTGCCAAATGAACGCTGCCCAAGATAGCATAGCTCTCAAATAATCTGAATGCATTCAACCTCGATTTTGTGAATAAGGATAAGCAATCCTTTTTTTAAAATAAGAAGAGAAAGCTGCAAGGAAACTTTTCATATCCAAAATAAAGAGGAGAGATATAGCTATGTGGCTGGATTGTGCCATTATTGGCGGCGGGCCAGCGGGCTTAAATGCTGCGCTTGTGCTTGGAAGATCGCGGAGGAATGTCATTTTATTCGATCATAACCGGCCAAGAAACGCAGTAACGCATGAGTCGCACGGCTTCATTACGCGAGACGGCATAGAGCCGCGCGAGTTCCGAAGGCTTGCCCATGCCGATATTGCCAAGTACCGTTCGGTGACCGTTAAGCCAGACAAGGTGACGGAGGTGTCTCCCAATGGAGCGGGCTTTCAGTTGTCGACGAGCAACGGTGTCATGTATCAAGCGCGCACGATCCTATTGGCGACCGGACTGAAGGAAGTGCTGCCTGCAGTGCCTAACATCCATCACTATTATGGAAAAAGCTTGTTCAGCTGCCCCTATTGCGACGGCTGGGAGCTGAGAGATAAGCCGCTGATCGTTATTTCGGAGGGCTCGAATCTATTCCCTTTGGCCAAAATCGTCTATAACTGGAGCAAGGATCTGCTCTTATGCACGAATGGTGCAAATAACTTAAGCGCCGAGCAAATCGGCAAGCTTAGGCAGAAGGGCATTCAAGTGAGCCAGCACCGGATTAAAGCGCTGCATGGCGAGAATGGACGGCTTAGCCGCGTTGTTTTTGAGAATAACGCGGAAGCAAAGCGGACGGGCGGCTTCGTTTCTCCATCATGGGATCAGGCGGCACCCTTCGGTGAAGCGCTTGGCTGCGCGATGACGCCGGGAGGCGGCTTTGTCACAGATGACTATGGCCGAACAAGCGTCAGAGGTGTGTATGCGGCTGGAGATACCTCTATTATTGCTCCCGCGCAGGTGATTGTTGCGGCAGGTGAGGGAAGCAAAGCAGCGATTGGCGCCAATACAGACATGACACAGCAGGATTTTGGATTCTAGTTGCGCGAAGCGCTGTATGCATGGCATGCTTGAACATATGGCCGCCTAGTCAAGGTGGTTTTTTGCTAAATAAAGAAGAGAATCATAGCGCGTGGTTGTTACAGCGGTTCGCTTTGTGGGTATTGGTGTTGGACGAAAATAATTAGACTATTCTACATTTCGTAGAAAGCTCTGCGGTCAGCAGGAGGAGAGATGATATGCTAGAGAAGCTGCATCCAGATGATTATGTTTTGAACCAGTACCCGTTTATGCGAGATGAGCTGCAATATAATTTGATTCATTTGATTTCCTCAATTGAAGGGGCGACTACTTTGAAAACGCCTGACGGCCGTATGCTGTTTGCGGGCTCGCCGGGACATAATGCATGGCTATGGCTGTCGGAGGACATTGCCGATGATCGAAGGTCAGCGCTGATGCAGGAGCTTATTGCCTATTACAAAGGCACCGATTTGTCCGGCATATGCGGCGCACCGCCTACGGCAGAGCTGTTCGCGAAGCTGTATGCAGAGGCTAATCAACTGGAATATCACGCTTATTTGCTGATGGAAACGTACTCATGCCCAAAGGTAATCAAGCCCTTAAAGGTCAAGGGGAAAATGATCCGGGCTGCTCGGCAGCATTTGGAGCTTGTCGCCGAATTTTTGGCTGGTTTCAACGAGGATGCTTACGGCGCGTCGGTTATACCTGCAAGCCAGCTTCCGGCTGCTGAGGGCATGATCATGAGAGGCGATTTATATTTTTGGACCGTTAACGAGCTTCCGGTATCGATGGCGAACATCGCTCACCGATCTCCCCGGCACGGAAGGATAAATGCCGTCTATACACCGCAGGTGCTGCGAAAGAACGGATATGCAAGCGCTATAGTAGCGGGTCTTTGCTCTATTTTGGAGGAAGAGAACCGAGAGCCGATGCTGTATGCAGACACCAAAAACCCAGACTCCAACAAAGTATACAAAAATGCAGGCTTCGTAGAGAGCGGAACGATTGCCGAAATCCGTTTTAAGTAGGAGCAAGTTCATAGAAAGTAGGGAACTATCTGAAAATCGATCGATTGCTAGCGATGACCGTGCTTCTCCTTAATCGCGGGCGGATTAGCGCGAAGGAACTGGCTGACCGTTTTGAAGTATCCACAAAAACAATCTATCGCGATATGGATACGCTGAGTCAAGCGGGCGTCCCAATACTCGCTCATCAAGGCACAACTGGCGGGTTCGAGATTATGGAGCAGTATACGATATCGCGTCAATATTTATCGTTAGGAGAAATCTCATCTATTATTGCTGCTGTTAAAGGAATAGGCACTGCCATGGATGATGCATCCTATGCGAGCTTGCATGAGAAGGTCAAGACGCTGCTGCATCAATCGGACAAGCACCAAGAAGGCAACACGGGAGAGCGCTTGGTCTTCGATCTCAACCCATGGGGACAGGGGCCGGAAGCGCGCCAAAAGGTGAATGTGTTAAAGCGGGCTATCGATGAAACCCAGAAGGTGCAGTTTAGCTACATCAATATGAATGGCTCGGAGTCGGAGAGAATGGTCGAGCCCTATGCATTGCTATTGAAGGCAAATGTATGGTACTTGCAGGCGTATTGCTTGCTCCGCGAGCAGTTTCGCGTATTTCGTTTGTCTCGCGTGCAGCAGCTTCAAATGCGCTCTGATCCGTTTGAGCGTCGCCAAGTGCCTTCGTTGGATGGCTACGCATGGGATTTGGAATGGACAAAAAATGCGGATACGGAAGTAACGCTTCTCTTCCGCCCGCAGGCGCGCTATCGTGTCGGCGATTCCTTTCATTCGGATCAAGTGACGGTTTTGGAGGATGGGTCCTTGCGTGTAGAAAGTAAGTTTACGGTAGATGAATGGTTTTATGGCATGATTCTCAGCCACGGCGATGCAGTGAAGGTGGAGCATCCCGCCTACTTGGCAGAACAAGTGATACAGCGCGCCAAAAATATTATTAGCCGTTACGAGAACTAGGACAGACAGCTGTCCACTTTCCCCAAGTACAATAAGACCATATTCAAGAAATGGGGAATGATGGATGAATACGAATCTTATTCAAAAACCAGCAATAAAGTTAATTGGAGTAGCCGCGCGGACGACAAATGCGGAGGAAGCAGGTCCTAACGGGCGGCTGCCTGCGTTATGGAACACTTATTTCGCAAGCGGTATCGCCGAGCAGACGCAGGTCAGCAACAGCCATTTGATCTATGGTCTATATACCCATTACGAGAGTGATGCAAGCGGCGCTTACACCGTTGTTGTCGGGCATGAATGCGGTGACGCTTCGGTTGATGTACCGGAGGGCTTCGTGCAGGCAACCATTCCAGAAGCGCAGTATATGGTATTCAGGACGAAGAGAGGCCCTGTTTTCGAGGTTGTAGTGCAAGCGTGGAACGAGATTTGGGCATATTTCGAGCATTCTTCGATTAAGCGTACCTACACAGGCGATTTCGAGCTGTATGATGGCCGAAATATGAATCCAGCGGATGCAGAGGTCGACATCTATATCGCGGTAAAATAAAGCCAGCAAACGGCAGTCGTACAAGGCAAAGCGAGCCTTGTATGGCTGCCTTTTGCTTATTGACGGGATAGTTTGTCTCGAACTATTCGCTTCTGACTCAATCGTTCAAACCGTATGCTTACGGTCGTATTTCGCCCATCCGCACACGTCGAATGACCGCTTTAAGCACATAAAAAAAAGCACTCCAACCTAAAGTTGAAGTGCCTGCTGGTGACTAATCCTCGCGGTAATCCTGTACGAGAACATCCAACGCGCCCGTCTCCGGGTCGATGACAAAGCCATGAACCGGAATATCCTTCGGGAAGAGCGGATGCTTGCGGATGAGTTTCACGCTGTGCATAACGCCTTCCTCGGCGCTTGAGAAGCCCCGTAAAAACTTATCCATGCGAATGCCTGAATTTTCGAGCGTCTCCAGAACGAGCGGGTCGATGCCATGATCAGCGAACTTGCTGACCATGCCAGCTGTGTCAAGATTCGTCATGCCGCAGCCATGATGGCCGATGACAAGCACCTCGCGCGCCCCAAGCTCATAGACGGCAACGAGAATACTGCGCATCGCGCTTCCGAATGGCTGCGTCAGAATGGCGCCAGCATTTTTAATAAATTTGGCATCGCCATTTTTTAAGTTAAGTGCTTTGGGCAGCAGCTCGACGAGCCGCGTATCCATGCAGGTAAGAATGGCTACCTTTTTATCGGGAAATTTGTCGGTTAGATAGGCTTCATATTGTTTCTCTTCTACAAACTGCTTGTTAAATTCCAACATGCGGGGAATGATGGACATAAGATTTCCTCCTATCGAGCTTTATATCTATTTATTTTATTATTCATAAAAATAGGGAGGGAGTCAAATGATCTTCTAATGAATTAATCCGCTTTGCTTCGCTTTTTCCACCATTTTGGCAGAATAGCGGTTGATCCATTTTTTCAGCGCAAGCCCTAGAAGCAGCGCGATACCGGCGAAAATCGCAAGAGCGATCAGATCTCTGGCGACGATATCCCATAAAATACCGCCTACCGCTTCGCGCATCATGCTGATGGCATACGTGAACGGCAGGAATGGATGTATCGCTTGGAAAAACGGCGGCGTCACCTGAATAGGAAACGTACCGCCCGATCCGGCTAGCTGGAGCACGAGCAGGACGATTGCCATCGCTTTGCCGACATTGCCGAATATCGATACGAGCGTATACACAATGAGCATAAATACGGCACTAAGCACGACGCCAAACAGCACAAACCACATTTTATCAGCGACAAACGCCTTGAGCAAATAAATATCGCCTAATGTTACGAGCAACGACTGCACGATGGCAATCGTCAGGAAGGTGAGAAAGCGTCCGAAATAAATATGATAGCTCCGGTACGTATGGTCTGGGTGATGAACGTCCACGGTCAGCAAGGAGACGAGCAGCAGCGCTCCGACCCATAAGGACAATGTTGTAAAAAAGGGCGACATCGCCGATCCGTAATTCGGTATCGGGAACAGCCGGTTTTCCTTCAATACGACAGGCTCCGCGAAAAAAGCGCCCTCGCGCTCGGCATCGTTTTTGAGCAGGTCAACGAGCTCATTCAAATTGCCTTCCTTCTCAAGCTCGCGAATACGCTGTGCGAAGTCTTTAATCTTTTGCTCCGCGGCAGGCAAGTTTTTCTGGATTTTCGCCAGCTCCTTGCCGCCTAGCTCAAGCCCCTTCGCCGCATCATCCACCACCTGCAGGGCGCTCGGAACGAGCTTGTTTGCCTCCGATAATACCGACTGAGCCTTTGCTGCCGCCTGCTTGGCTTTGTCCGCCGCTTGCTTAATGCGCGGCAAGATTTCACTATCGTAGCGGCCTAATACGTCCGTTAGAATCTGAGAGGTTTCCTTGGACAAGCTGCTTAGGCGGTCAATAAGAGTCTGTGCAGGCTGCTCGCCTCGCTCAATGGCCGATTGAATCTGCTGCACGAGCGCAAGCTGCTGCTTAAAGCGGCTATTTACCTGCTTCAGACGGTCAATCGTAGACGACAGCAGCTTGCCTTCAACCGTCTCGTTTAAAGGTTCAAGCAGATTGATCATCCCGCCCGTCACCGTAACAGCGTTCGTTAAGCGCTTCTCGGCAAGCGCCAAGGTGGACTTTATAACCTCTGGATCAATCGAGCTGTCCTGCAAAATACCGGTGAGCGCCTGAGCCGCGTTGGCCGTCTCAAGAAGCAGCTGCAAATCCTGCTTGATGAGCGGACCTGCCGTATCGAGCGTCGCTCCGCTTTGGTCAAAAAAAGTGCCGAGCTGCTTCGTAAACGCCTCGCCGTCCTTGGCGAGCTCGGCTGCTTTCGGCAGCTCTGTTTGAACGGTTGCTACGATTTTTTTCGATTTGTCGATATCTGTTGAAGCGAGAGCAACAGCTTCGTTCATTTGCGGAATTAGCGCCTCCAGCTTGAATACGGTATTGCGAACCTTCTCGATCGCAGGCTGATTAGCTTCCAGCTCTATGCCGATCTGATTGAAGATGCGAAAAATCGTTTCATTAGCGGTTTTGACGAAGCTTGCACGAACCTCTTCAATAATGCCGCTCGCGCCTTTCTGGGCGATTTTTGGCGATACCGCATTAATTTTCTCGTTTACGGCATAGTCGAGCTCCGCTTGCTGCAGCTTGTCGGTCAGCACGGTTGCCATTTTGGCCGAGAAATCGGCTGGAATGGTAATGCTGGCATAGTAGTCGCCATGCTTTACGCCCTCGATCGCCTGCTTCTCCTCGACAAATACCCAGCCTATCTTTTTGTTTTCCTTCAAGGAGGCAATGATCTCATCCCCAACCTGAATCGGCGTGCCGCGCAGCTCGGCGCCTTCGTCATTATTCACGACAGCAATGGCGAGTGAGCTGGTCTGGCCGTAAGGATCCCAGGACGCTTTGATGTTGAACCATGCATATAGGGAAGGTAGAAAGGTGAGCCCTAGAATAATGATGGCAGCTGCGATGTTTCGAGAAATATGGCGAAGATCCTTGCTGTAAATGGCCCAGATATGTCCCATGTTCCCACTCCCAAAAAATGTTTTTCTTAGTATTGCTGAATAAGCCAAAATCTACACAACGGAATTGTTAAAGATAGTGTGCTAATTCAGCTGGAGTAGGGAGAACAGTTCATCCGAGCATCAAGAAAAAAAACAGCAGCACAAGGTTATTCCCTTGAGCTGCTGCCTATTCGTTATTGCTGCACGGCTGCGGAACGACTCTCGTTTACAACCTCGGCAAGCAGCTCGTAGGAACGAAGACGCGCTGCATGATCGTAGATTTGGCTGACGACAATAAGTTCATCGGCCGCCGTCTGCTCAATGATCGAGCTTAGCTTGTCCTTGACGGTTGCTTTTGTGCCCGCAATCGTGAAGCTGAGCTGCCTCTCCACCATCATTTTCTCCTGCTCGCTCCATAGTCCGTCCATACTGTCGACAGGAGGATTAAGCTGTCCCATCCGTCCGCGGATAAGGTTTAGGAACGCTTGCAGCTGCGAGGTGGCGAGAAAGGCTGCGGCTTCATCCGTATCCGCGACAATGACGTTTAAGCCAACCATGGCATAAGGCTTATCAAGTACTTCGGATGGCTTGAAGTTATCGCGGTACAGCTTCAAGGCAGGGAGCAGGAAGTCCGGCGCAAAATGGCTGGCAAACGCAAACGGCAGGCCATGATGTCCGGCAAGCTGAGCGCTAAAGCCGCTTGAGCCAAGCAGCCAGATCGGAACGTTTAATCCCTCGCCCGGAACGGCCCTTGGCATGACGCCGCGCGATTCTGCGCTGGGATTGAAATAATGGCGAAGCTCGCTAAGCTGCTCGGGAAAATCCTCGCCGTTGCTGCCGAGTCCGCGGCGAAGCGCGCGCGCCGCAACCTGATCGGAGCCTGGCGCTCTTCCTAGGCCAAGATCAATACGGCCAGGGTACATCGACTCCAGCGTACCGAATTGCTCCGCAATGACGAGCGGTGCATGGTTCGGCAGCATGATGCCGCCGGAGCCGACGCGAATTTTCTGCGTGCCTGCGGCTACGTAGCCAATGACAACAGATGTTGCGGAGCTGGCGATACCGGGCATATTGTGATGCTCAGCGAGCCAAAATCGATTGAAGCCCCATTTCTCGGCATGCTGGGCAAGATCAAGCGTGTTGCGGAACGAGTGAGCCGGCGTGCTGCCGGCAACGATTGGAGCAAGATCTAATATGGAAAAGGGGATGTTAGAAATAGTCATAGCGGGTTATACCTCCTAGGTAGAGCGTAAACGGAATAATTGTCGTTTCGCAGAAATGGATTCGCAGCATAGAGCAAGTATGGCTAGCAGACTGAACCTAAACGCAAAACCCCAGCGCCAGCAAGGGCGAGGGGCTGCATAAAATGGCGTTTATTGCGGATTTGTTGTCCAAATACCGGCCGTTCGGATAAACACGCGGTCAGGCAGCTTGAGCGCTGCCAGAACCAGCTCGGCTACATCCTCAGCTTGCATCATGCGGTCTTCGTCGCCGATTTTGAGACCGGCATTCGAAGCGAGCTCGGTGTTCACTGTACTTGGAGTCAGAGCGGTAACGCGAATGTTCGATTTGCGAACCTCCTGCATAAGCGCCTCGGTCAAGCCAATGACGGCGAACTTGGATGCGCAGTATGCGGAGCCGGTTGCAAAGCCGCGCTCGCCTGCGGTCGAAGCGATGTTGATGATGCTTCCGCTGCTTTGCTCAAGCATCGTTGGAAGCGCGGCGCGAGTCACATAATAAGTGCCCATCACATTGGTCTGAATGATGCGCTCCCACTCACCCGGGTCCATATCCAGCACAGTGCCGAACGATGCGATTCCGGCGTTATTGATTAGAATATCAATAGAGCCTAGGTTTTCCTTCAGAGCGGCAACAGCTTGATCGACATCCGATTTGACGGATACATCCGCTTTGGCAATGGCGACTTTTATGCCGTATTGGTTCGCGAGCTCAGCCTGCAAAGCCTCCAAATCGGAGCTTGTCCGAGCGATCAAACCAAGGTTTACGCCCTCTGCGGCGAGCGCGATTGCAACCGCTTTGCCGATTCCTTTTCCAGCACCAGTAATGATAGCTGATCTATTTTTTAATTCCATGTTAATCTCTCCTCTGCTTGCAGTTGTTTTCTTGATTCGTATGACGCGACATAGGTATGATATCCTTTTAACAAGGAATCAATCATCATGTCTATTATTATGATATTTCGTACTTATTGCAAGTACCAACTTTTAAGTAAGATAGTATCTTTTTTATACTAAAGGAGTCGTTTGCATTGGGAGATCAGCATTCATGGTATACTTGGACTTGAAATCAACGATGAAGCGGCATGCTGCATTGTACTGGTCATATTGCAAAGCTTGCTGCTTGGCGTAACGATGCTCGGAGCTATTATTGTTCTCATTTGACATGAAATCTAAGGGTGTCCTATAATGAAAATATGAAACCAAATGGTTTCGTATTATCGCAAATAGAAGATATGGACAATATTGATGGAGGTCATCAAATGGGAAACAACAATACGCAGGGTGCATTGCCGGATATCCGACAAACGCTAGTACTTAACGCGCCGATTCAGAAGGTATGGGATGCGGTGGCCACGTCTGAAGGGATCGCGGCATGGTTCATGCCAAATGATTTTCAGCCTGAGCTGGGCTATGAGTTTCACTTGGAAGCAGGGCCATTCGGTAAGTCACCATGTAAAGTAACAGCGCTTGATCCGCCTAGCCGCCTTACGTTTGAATGGGGCAAGGACTGGTCGTTGACATTCGAGCTTATCGATTTGGAAGGCAAAACGGAATTTACGCTTATTCATGCAGGCTGGGATGCAGCCAAGGTTACTGAATTCGGACAGACTCATGATGAGGTTCGAAGCAGAATGTCGGGAGGCTGGGTCGGTCTCGTGGAAAAACTCAGCAAGTATGTAGAGGCTTAAGATGGCAGACGCCGCACCGAAGCATGATGTGTTTCAAGCGATTGCCGATCCGACCAGACGCAGGCTGCTGCATCTGCTAGGCGATGAGGAGCTGCCGGTCACCGTTTTAAGCGGTCATTTTACGATGAGTCGAACGGCGGTATCCAAGCATTTGCGTGTATTGGCGGATGCGGGACTGGTGAAGGACCGCAAGGTTGGACGGGAGACGCGCTACCGGCTTGACCCGGAGCCGCTGCTTGAGCTCAAGCGTTGGCTGGCCTATTACGAGCGCTATTGGGAAAATAAACTAATTGCGCTTAAACGCTTTGTTGAATCAAGCGACACCGCAGATGCAGAACCATTCGGCCCGCTTGCTTTGACAGATCGGGATTCCAGCGAATAAAAGCCAGATCAATCAGTTAATGAAGCAGGAGCTGTCTAACGAGGTATTAGACCTTGATAGACAGCTCCTTTTTTTGTCGCTTTTTTGCGGCTTTTTTTAGGGAACTTATCATTTTATCTGTTCCATAAAGCTCCTAAAGTTTTCAGCGATTTCTTTTGATTTGGTATGGTGTAAATAATGTCCTCCTTCAAAGGTCATCATTTTCCCATGTACAGAATCTTTTATCTGTTCTTTATGTTTGGGTTCCCAGCCTTCAACATCCGTATTATTTGCTTGTAAAAAGAAAATAACAGGAAGATTTTTAGGGAATTTTAAATCTTCGGCAGCTTTAAAATTATTTTTTAAATTTTCTCCTTCGCTTAAGATGTTTGGATTCATCGTGTTTTTGAGAGAAATCATTCTAATTTGCTCTCTTGTTTGATCATCTACTTCTGGTGCAACAAGTTGGTCAGGACTTAATATCATTAGCAATCGGAAGAAACCTAATTTTTTGAGCACGCTATAGCTATCTGATGGAAATTCATCCATGCCGCCTTGTGTTGGAACACTGGTATCAATCCCAACAAATGCACGGACTTCGTTTTCATAGTTGTTCACATATTCTAGTGCATAAATGCCGAATATGGAGTGACCCATTAGCGTATATCGATCAATATTTAGTTTTTGCAAACATTCATGAATTTCTTTTACAATATTATCAATGCTTCGCTCTTTTTCAGTTACATCACTTAATCCATAACCAAAAGGCTCAATGACAACTACTTTGTAATAGGGTGATAACTCTTCCACTAGCGGCTTAAAATCAATACCTGGCGCTCCTGTTCCGAAGCCTGGCAGCAGCACTATCGTTTCTTCGCCCTTTCCTTGAATCGTCACATTCATATTTTTTCCATCTACAGGTACGAGCTGCCCATAGGACTCTATTTTTCCTTTATCCAATTTGTTGCAGATCATATTAACTGTAAAAGCAATGACTAGAAAAATGGCTATTGCAATAAGGATTACTGCTATCGATTTAAGCAAAAATTTATACATTCTTTTCATTATTCTGTTCCTTTCCTGTTGCTTCGTATAATTTGTTTGTCAAAATGCACCGACGATTGTTTGATTGGGCTCATGTATCCCGTATCCATGCTTTTGTCTACCTCATTTTAACAAGCCAGACTTAGATCCTGTATAACAGAGCGTTAACTGAGCCTTAAATCTTATCCGAAGCTAGAGGGAACAATTAAGCTTCCATTAAGGTAACGATTCTTACACGCCAAAGTAATCGTGGTATGTTGACAGGAGCACCTACCGTGAGAAACTATGCTGAAATATGACATCAGAAGCAATAAAATGCCCCCAATTCCGCAGAATTGGGGGTCATTTTGACGATTATGATATTAAGTCGATATAGCTGGAGCTTGTGGCAGTACGTTATCGCAGCAGCGTAAGGTCGAAGCTTGGGACAAGGCCTTCCTCAGCTGCGCGGCCAAGGAGGGCGGTAATCGCGGCGTAACCGTCCTCGCCTAAGTTCGCAGTGAATTCATTGACGTATAGATCGATGTGCGCTTGAGCGACATTTGTCGAGAGCTCTTGTGCGTGCATCATAATATAGGCTTGCGAAGCCTCTGGGTGAGTCCAAGCGTAATCAACGGATGCGCGAATCCAATCGGTAATCGCATCGGTATCAAGCGAGCGCCGGGCAATGATAGCCCCGAGCGGAATAGGCAGCCCCGTATCGGACTCCCACCAGCTTCCGAGATCCGTCATCATGCTTAGCCCGTAAGAAGGATAAGTGAACCGCGCCTCATGGATAACGAGTCCGGCGTCGATTTGACCGTCTCGCACGGCAGGCATAATTTCATGGAAGGGCATGACGACAATTTCGCCTACGCCGCCGGGAACGTGGCGGGCAGCCCACAATCGAAAGAGAAGATAGGCGGTTGAGCGTTCGCTGGGAACCGCAACTCGTTTACCGGAAAGCGCCGTGGGATTATTCGTTTCCTCGCCGCTGCCGTTCGTCAATACGAGCGGGCCGCAGCCTCTGCCGAGAGCGCCTCCGCAAGGCAGCAGCTTGTAGTCTTCCAATACCCAAGGCAGCGCTGCGTATGAAATTTTCATCACTTCGGGGCCTTTTGATTCGGCGGACCAATTATTCGTTATATCGATATCTGCATAGGTCACGTCCAGTTCAGGCGCGCCGGGGATCAGACCGTGCGTCCAGGCGTGGAAGACAAATGTATCATTTGGGCATGGAGAGAAAGCGATATTCAATGTAAGACCTCCCGTATTGCTTTACTTGCCGCTTCTAATGCAGCTAATGCTTCACCGATACGCCATGCGGCGCGGTCACGCGGACCGACCGCATTCGAGATGGCTCGAATTTCAGCAACGGGAATACCGAGCTTGGAAGCGGCGACAGCAACGCCATGCCCCTCCATCCCTTCGGACGCTGCGCCGTGGATCCGCTCAGCAAGCGCAGCAGTGGTCTCGGCGGTGCCGGTTGCAGTCGTAACGGTGAGAACAGCGCCGCTGCTAACCGATAATCCAGCCGATTCAATAGCAGCAATCAAACGTTTATTCCAATCAACGTTTACCTCAACGCGCGCAGTGCCGAATCCGAGCTCATCTACACTGATAAACCCAGCCTGCGACTCTGCGCCTAGATCGGCCGCGACGATAAGATCGGCAACGACGAGCGAGCCGATCGCAGCTCTTCCAGCAAAGCCGCCGCCAATTCCGGCGCTTATAACAAAGCGATAGTCGGCTGCCGAAGCGAGCGCGAAGGCTGTACCAGCAGCCGCAGCTGCCGCTCCTACTCCCGCCGCGATAACGTCAACGCCCGCCATTCCTTGCAGGCCGCGAAGCACGGCATCGCGCTCGGCGTCAACGGCGGTCACGATCAGAACACGCTTCCCGCTTATGACAGGCTCACTACCTGTTGCATGAACAGAATCGGTATTTGAATGTAATGGCATCCTTACATAATCTCCTTTAATAACCTGTCAGCTTGCTTATTACTATCGTATCACTCGCTAGTTTGCAGATGCAAATGCCGCTTAGCCGATTGTGATTTTACCTTCAGGGTAGCGATAAAGCTCCTTCTTCGAGCGAGTGTTGAGCGCGAAAGCCAGAGTGACCGGTCCAAGGCGTCCGACAAACATCAGCAAAATGATAATGATTTTGCCGATTTCGCTTAGATGATTCGTTAATCCCGCCGACATGCCAACGGTACAGTAGGCGGAGGTCGCCTCGAACAATATGGCAAGAAAGGAACCGGTCTCTGTTATGCTGAGAAGCATCGTCGCCCCGCAAATAATCGAGAAAGCTATCATCGTAAACATAATAGCCTGATGAATTTGCTGCTTGGCAATGCGGTAGCGGAACAGCACGACATCGTTTTTTCCGCGAATCATCGCAATGATCGCTCCGATCAGGATCGCGAAGGTAGTCACCCGTATGCCGCCGCCTGTTGAGCCCGGACCCGCGCCGATAAACATAAGCAGGATGAGGAAAAACTGCGTAACCTCTCTAAGCATGCCAGGATCGAGAGTGCTCAGACCAGCCGAACGCGCCGTAACCGATTGAAACAAAGAGCCTAAAACTTTTCCCATGCCGGATAACGACTGGAGCGTATTTGGATTGGAGAACTCAAGCGCAAAAATAACGATTGCCCCAAAGGCAGTAAGCCAGCCGGTAACGGACAATACGACTTTACTATGTAAGCTGAGCTTTCTATTTTTCGGATAGGTGACGAGCTCGGAGATGACGATAAAGCCAATCCCTCCAAAGAAAATGAGCAGCATGGAGACGATGTTAACGAACGGGTCCTCTACATAATGGATGAGACTGCTCGCCCGATCGGGAAATTGGGAGAACAAATCAAAGCCCGCATTGTTAAAGAACGAAATGCTATGGAATATGCCGAAATAAATCGATTTCCCTACAGGCATTTCCAACATGAAATAGCTGCTTAGCAACAGCGCTCCTGACAATTCGATGACTAAGGCATAAAGCAATACTTTGCGGATTAGGCGTACGATGCCTTCTGTAGAGCCATAGTTCATCGATTCCTGAAGCACAAGGCGCTCGCGGAACGAAATGCGCTTCCGGAACAGCAGTGCAAACAAGGTTGCCATCGTCATAAAACCTAATCCTCCGATTTGGGCGAGTGTGATAATAACGACTTGTCCAAAAGTAGAGAAATGCTCTCCGGTGCTAAGAACGGTCAACCCTGTCACGCATGTGGCGCTGGCAGACATAAATAAAGCGTCAAGAAACGAAATGGATTTGTCGCCGGTAAACGATATCGGCCTAGATAGGAGCTGAGCTCCAATCAAGATGATCAAAATGAAGCCGAAGGTCATCACTTGCGGCGGACTTGGCCGAAATCGCAATTTGTCGCGCAGGGATGCTTTATTTGGCATGAAGTCAACTCCACCTGTCTCTTTCGTGCTAGTATGGTTATTTTTTATCGATTGCATGTGATTGCTCAGCGTTTGCCAGATGAACAGCGTTTCGTCCGCTATTTTTCGAGCGATAAAGGGCAATGTCCGCCTCGCTCAGCAGCGCTTCCAGCGGCACGTCAGCCGTTTTGGCCTGCGATACCCCGAAGCTGGCTGTGATCGTGATGGCTTTGGCAGAGCTGTACATCGGATTCCCGGCTATTGCCTTGCGGAGCTGCTCCGCAACTTTTCCAGCCACGGCAAGAGTAACACCCGGTAAGCCGATAGCGAACTCCTCACCGCCGTAACGTCCAAACAATGCGCCCTTAGGGAGCAATTGCTGGCATATCGAGACGATATGCTGAAGTGCAAAATCGCCGACGCTGTGGCCATAGCCGTCATTAATCTGCTTGAAATGATCGATATCGAACAATATAAAGGAGATCGGCCGCCCTGCTTGATGAGCGGCGTTAAGCAGCTGTCTGCTTTTTTCCATAAAAAAAGTACGATTATAAATAGATGTCAGTCCATCAATCTCGGCTAGATAGCGCAGCTTGTTCTGAAGCAGTGTATGCTCCGTTACATCGATCATAACGATTGTTTTACCTGCAAGCTGACCATTCGGCCTTAATAGGTTTGATGCTCTTATCCTATAATAGAACGTTTCTCCGCCTCGTATCCATTTGAGCTCTTGCTCATGCAATACCGATGGGTCTACGCCAAATGAGAAAGCGCCGGATTCGGCGCCGCGCTTCCAAATATCCTCCAGCTTTTGACCAATCGCCGATGGAGTAAGCGCTGGTATGATTTGTGATGCGGCACCGTTAAAATCCAAAATCTGATTTTCTAAATTAAGCACCAGCACGCCATCGCGCATACTCTCGAAGATATGCTCGCGTGCAATGGGGGCCACGGTTAACAGAGAAGTCGAGAATATGGACACGAGGTAAAGCGCCGACGTTACGCACATCAGAAGCGGAACCGGATCCATCCCAAGCGGGGTGAGACCCAGCACATAAATGAGGGAGCCCAGTAGTGGAAGCGATATGCCGATAGCGAGCGTAATCATTTGTTTGCGATAGACCGATTTCGTCTTTCTCAAGTAGCGTGCCAAAATAAAGAGGCTGGCAAATATAGCTCCGGATGAATAGCTGCCATGTATGTAGTACCAGATGCCAGGAACAACGTCAGCCATTGGCGTTGGAACAAGCGGTCTCAAATAAAGCATCTTATAGAACAAATGATGATAATCATTGGTCGTGACCATCAGCAGCGTGATGGCTGGAAAGACGAACAACCCCCAAGTTTTTTTGGGAGTGATGAACTTATCTAGCCCAACATAATGTATGACCATCAGCAGACAGCAAGGAGCGATAAATGGCATGCCAACATATTCAATATTTATCCAAAAACGAATTTCGCGAATCGTATCGCTTGCCAGCTCAAAGGCATAGGCAAAGGTATATACGGCGGACAATACGGTCGACCACAAAAATACTTTCATGCCTTTGAAGCTTGTCTTGTTGTAGTAAGCATATATGGCAAGCAGCACGCTAAGAACGCCGGAAATAATGACAAAAATAATATATTGTGAAATTGGGGAATTAAACGTCATCGACATAAGTGGCTCCCGAGTGTAGCGGAATTAGTTGTTACTTCTCGCAGTACAAGAACAATGGCTACGGACACAGTTTACCATAGTAGCTTGTACTTCTTCAAAATATTATGAAAGCAGGCAGTTGGGTGATTTCCCTAGCTGCCCGTTGGTAGAGAAACTTCAACGCAGGTTCCTTTGCCAAGCTCGCTGCGAAAGACGATTGAGCCCTTGTGTGCGGCAATAATTTGTTGGCTGACCATAAGGCCAAGACCGTTGCCGTTCGCTTTTTTTGTAAAGAAAGGCTCCCCTAAACGGTGAACGTCATCTTCGGCAATACCGCAGCCGTGATCAATAAATTGCAGCGTAAGCATATTGTCCGCGGCATGCTCAAGCTTCACGGTAAGCTCGCCGCCGCCCGGCATCGCTTCAATACCGTTTTTCATCACATTGACGAAAACCTGCTTTAACTGATTAGCCTCGCCAATAACCTCAGGAAGATTGGGATCAGCGATCAGGGCAAGCTGGACATTGCTCATTTTTGCTTCTGAATCCAGAAGCATCATAATATCGCCAACAATGCTGAGCACGTTTATCGGCTGATGCAAGTTAGCTTGCGGCTTGGCGAATACGAGAAACTCGCTTACGATCATGTTGATTTGATCAAGCTCGCCAAGCATAACCTTGAGATGGTCGGCAGAGAGAGAGCCGGTCTGCTGCTGCAGCTGCACGAAGCCGCGAAGCGTAGTAAGCGGGTTGCGAACCTCGTGCGCGACGCCTGCCGCAATTTGGCCGACGACAGATAGCTTCTCGGAGCGCCTAATAATCTCTTCCGTTTGCTTCCGGGATGTAATATTTCTAGAAATAGTAGCTATCGCAATGATCTCGCCTAGTTCGTCTCGGATTGGCGAGATCGTGATGCTTAGATCAATGAGCTTGCCGGATTTGCTGTATCGAACGGTCTCGAAATCGGTAACGGAGCCGCCTTGAAGTACAGTGTCTTGAAGCTCATGGTGAGAGCCGAGATAGTCGTCTGGCACATTGTCCAGCGGCTTGCCTAAAGCCTCTTCCTCCTTCCAGCCGTACATCGTCTCGAAGGCTCGATTGACCTGAATGACATCACCCGCTAAATCCGCTACGTGAATCGCATCGGATGTGTGATTTACGAAGGATTCCAAATACTGCTTCGTGCTTCGCAGCTCTTCGGCTGCATCCTTCAGCTGCGTTGTATAGCTGTGCAAATTGCTGCCCATCGTATCAATGCGCGATGCGAGCAAGCCGAATTCATCATTGCTGCGAATGGTGATGGCCTCACCGAAATTTCCTGCTGCAATCGCATTAACTTTGCTCAAAATTTGATTCAAGCCGCGAATCATAAAGCCTGCAATGAAGTAGCTTGCTACCAGCGTGACGAGAACGAGTCCGAGCGAGATGAGCGATTGAATGAGAAGCTGCCGATTGAGCGGCTTTAAAATAGAATTTTGATCAAAGCTGATACAGATGACATACGTTTTATCGATCTTAATCGGGATAAATGTTTTCATGACACGCTTGCCCATTAGAGCGCTTTTTACCGTAACGGCTTTGCCGCTTTTCAACGCGTATTGGATGTTGACGGAATCATTCTCTTGATCCTTATAGGTGTATTGCCCAAAGGGAATGTCGCGAACGTCCAGGTTGTAGACGGGAATTCCCTTTTTAATTTTTATAATCGGGCTTTTACCAAAAAATTGAGGATCAAAGCCGGTAATTTCAAGTATATCCTGTTGATCTGCAATGATTTTGTTAACGATGGCATCCGTCCCGATCGTAAAGTCGAAATCAAGCAGCACTTGCGCGTTCACGTACGGATTGATGATGTAGTTAGTCGTGCCGTCGTTATAGCTGCCCCATTTTCTAATCTTTTTGGGATCTGAGGTGGAGAAATTAAACGGACCCGACCAATAGTTTTCAAGCTTCTGCCCCTCGGGAATGGTAACGTTGTGGTTTTCGAATAGCTGAAGAAACGCACGGTACCAATAATCCCATGTTTTGGAGCTTAGATTAATTTCGTTTGGATCGGATGATTTAAGAGCGATTACGTCATCTCCGATTTTTTTCCAGAGTGTAATATGATCGACGCCAAGCTTATGGCTTAACTCTACCAGCTGCTCGTTTTTGACATTATCGATATCGGGGTCAAGCTGCTCCTTTGCTGCGATCGCAGCCATCCGAAGCTTCTCGCCAATCATATCCTCCATAGACTGCCTTGCACTTTCCGATGCTTCAAGCGTGAGACTTATTTGCTTTGCTATATTGTTTACCTGCTGCTCAAGGCCAGATTGTACCTCGGCTTTGGATGAAACATAGTAAATCGATATATAGAGAGCCAGAATAACGGCGACAATAATAGAAATTGAAAAAGATAGTTTAACTTTGATGGACAACAGGATCTCCCTCCCTGAATCTAAGGTGCACATACTACAATTTGACACGGGTCGACAAAAATCCTGTATGCTTGCCAATAAAAAAATGGAGAAACATAAATATGTTTCCCCATCGGTATTTACTGTTTATACGCACGGTTTGGCGAAAATGGTTCGTACTGCTCCGTTATGCGCGCGAGAACTGCTCTTCTTTTAAGTACTGCTCCGCTTCCTCGTAAGTCTCGAAGGCGGATTCCAAATTTAAATCGGCATACAAATACCAGAGATCCTCTTCAAACAGAAGCGTTAAAACAGCATTGTTTGGCCCGATCCAGCGCTCCTCCTGCGGAGTGTTGCGTTTTTTCTTTTTCTTCGATTCGGGCTTATCCGGCGGTGCAATCGCAAGGGAGCTGATCGATTTCTCGATAAGCGAGCGAAGCTCCTCTTCGCTGAAATCCCGGATATTGACGAGTCCTTTATCATCGGTTGCGACGCCTTTCACCAAGCCGGCGAATACATAGCCATTTCCGTTCGGGTGCAGATGGTGCACGACCGATTTTTTCTCGTGGGCGCTTTCTTCATAATGGAAGTTCGTGCGGCCGAGAGAAACATCCTTTCGCTGCAATTCGGGAAAGGATTCGATTATAGCAAGCTTTTGTTCAAAAGATAGCATCGGTTGATTTTTCCTCCTAAAGGTTTGCGATAGCAAACCACTTCGTAAGCATCAGCTTAAGTTTGCGATAGCAAACCACTTCGTAAGCATCAGCTTAAGTTTGCGATAGCAAACTACTTCGTAAGCATCAGCTTAGGTTTGCGATAGCAAACCACTTCGTAAGCATCAGCTTAGGTTTGCGCAGCAGCTGTTGCGATGCTTGTGATTATACCACACAGCAGGAGGAAGCTGCTAAATATCCTTCTTCTTCATCAGCAGCATGATAGCGCCGGCGAGAATGAGCACGATGGCGAAGATTGGCTGGCTAAGCACGAACTTGTTGTAGATGGAGCCTATCGAGAAGACTGCAAAGAAGAGAAGCGAGAGCACGGTCAAAATGTTGACCGGAATAAGCAGCCATTTGTTTCGGTTGCCGAACCAATAAAATTCGAACAAGCCGACAGCAACCGCAAGGATAAAGCCGGGCCACATGTAAACCCAGTTATTGAAGAGCATCGCGATCTGGCTTACTAGGCCTGCTGTGAGCAAGATGCCGCCAGGTATCAAGACGCCAACTCCTTTTCTGCCGATCATGACGAAGTACAGCCAGTGGAAAAATAGTCCAAGCGGGATGACGAATATCGATGGCCAGAAGTAAGCAAATATTTTGCCTGGACCAAAAGCTTCGCCTTGATTCAGAAATAAACATGCACCGAGCAGCAGGAGGACGAGCCCGCCAATTGTTCTTAAATTCATTGTTTTAATACACCCCAATCTTCGTTTTATTAGCTGCCTTCAGCATAGCATACAAGGAAAATAGCTGTCCTCCTGCTGCAGGTAAAAAGTGGAACTGGACTAAAGTCCAGTTTTACCTACTCCGGATGATTGTGGGTAGCCGTGCCGACCTCGAAGGGCGATGTAACGCCTTCATACATAAGATGCATGGTCATGCCAGCAGACGCGTGGACCAGGTTGTGGCAATGATCCATCCAGATACCGGGATTGTCGGCGCGGAAGGCGACCTCATACACCTCGCCCGGTGCAACATCAAGCGTATCCGACCACCACAGGCTGCCGGTAACCGGCTCTTCGTTGCGGGATAATACGAGCATATGGTGGCCATGCAAATGCATCGGATGCTCTACCGAGCTGCGGTTGACGATCGTTGTTTTCACAAGCTCGCCCTCCTTCACGACGAACATGGGGGTATTCGGAAATACTTCGCCATTAATGGTATCGTAAGCTGCAAATCCTCCGTTTAATGCCATTAATCGTTTATAAATAGTAATGAGTATTTAAGTGTTAATGACATTATGGGTTATTCAGAAGAAATGCAATAATTTAAAAAAGTTCATGATTTAAAAATATTGTTTTTCTTAATTTACCAAATTTAGTGAAAAACTAATTTCGGAAAATACCAATCAAGTTTGCGTTGCTATCATTCAGCAGAAATAGTATGGTATTCATTGGGTTTAAATTAGTAACAAAATAGAAGGAGAGATAGAAAATGAAGAAAAAAGGATATTTGACTTCTTTGGCTGCGGTCGCTTTACTGGCGACAGTTTCGGTACAAGGGGTTTCAGCAGCGGATCAAAACAATACGGGATCTGTTCCAACGCCGCCTTCAGTAACTCAACAAGGTAATAATTTTGGAGGTATTATCACTCCTTTTACTATTGGTAACAATTGGTCTGGTACTACATCAGGTGCTAAACAAACCAGCTCTTCATTTGTAGTGCCAGGAACTTATGGACATGTAAAGTTGTATTTTCTTAATAATGGAACAAGCGATACTATAATATCTGTAACGCATGTTGATACTGGCCTGGTGTATTTTACAACAACAGTTAATGCAAGTAAGTCTTTTACTTGGAGAAGCACTGCAAAATTCCCACAAGGTATGCGAAGTGGTGATTATACCGTTACCTATAGATCTTCCTCTGCTAATGTAAATGTTGCTTACTCTGGATTTGCTTCTAACAATGCGGAAGAAGTGGAAGGGTAAAACAACCTCAACAACAGATGACTTTTATTAAATACGAGACTGTATAAGAAATAAAAAAAGGAACCGCAGGGGGGCTTATTCCTCATATGGTTCCTTTTTTTTATTTCCTATACGCTTGCCAATTGCTTATCAACCTTGAATAAAGGTATCCAAAAAATAGAAGCTATTACCTTGCTTAGGAGGAGTAAAACTTGCCGGAGCTCAAGGTCACGGACTTCTGCTGCGCGGTTAGCGTAAACTTGCGACTTGCGCATTCTAGGAAAGGAGCCAAACCAAATAAGGAGGACAGGGAGTACGGCAAGCGGTGTTCGAATGAGCAGCCGGTCCATCCAAAACAATGGATGAGCGGTTGCGGCCAGCATCGTATCGGCTGTGGCCACCGCAGCGGCGAGCAAGCTAAGGCTGATCGACCAGAAGAGCAGCTTGCGGGTTTTGCGGTAAAGCATTTTCTCCGTATTAAAGTATACGAGCTTGGATGCTTTTTCCAGCGGCTATAAAAGAGAAAACAACAAAAAGCATTAAGGCGCCGAGCTCCAAATTAGTGAGTAGTGAATACATCTTACTAAGCCTCCTGAGCGTGGGATTATTTATGCCTCTGCGTGCAGTATGAGAAACCGTTTACTAGTCGTTATTCATCTTATCTAGTTCACTAGCTGTGCAAAACCGCCGTAAGTCGGAACGCAGTCCTAGACCTCTGGCGGGGAGTCTTTGGGAAGTCTTGGTCGAAGAAAAGCGAATGAACTCGAATGCTACAAATTGCGGAAATAGTTCCTATGAAACGACATTTTACACCTCTTGTTTAGTTCTATGAAAGCGCTACAATTAAGGTATTAAGAAGTAGGAGGTGAATGATATGAGCCAAGAAGAAGAAGTAGTTCAAGAAGGCGCGGAGGAGTCCGTGGAACTAATTTCCGAAGAGGCTCCAGCGGAAGAAGCGGTAGAAGCTGTTGAGGCTGAATTGGAAGAGGAAATAGAAGAAGCGGCTGCTGCGGTTGAGGAAGAAGCTGCAGAGGAAGCGGAAGAAGAGGCGGCTGAGGAAGAAGCTGCTGAAGAAGAGTCTGAAGAGCAATAATGATATCTATCATTTTAAACAATAAAGAGGAAGACTGTTCTGAGGTCGTTTACTAGCGATCATAGCACAGTCTTTTTTTATGCGCTTTCATAGATATTGCCATCATTTAGTGCATGGAAATAAATAAAACACGCGTGCAATAGACAGCCCAATATGCTACGATACCTTGTGCTTTACTTTTCCAATTTAGAAGAAGGTGACATCATGGCAACGGCAGAGGCCGGTAGTGCACAAGGGCAGCATGAGCAGAAAGGATTGAATCTATTTTTTCTGACATGGCCTATATTTTTGGAAATCTTTTTGTTTATGCTTATGGGAATTGCGGATACGCTGATGCTGAGCGCGATTTCGGATAATGCGGTATCCGGCGTCGGAGCATCCAATCAATATTTGCATATTGCGATTTTGCTGCTAGAGGTAATCGGTAACGGGGCATCGATCGTAGTCGCGCAATATATCGGTTCAAGGAAGTTTATAGAAGCGGCGAAAATATCAGCGCTGGCCGTTACGCTCAATCTCGTAGTCGGACTGATGATCAGCTTAATGTTCGTGCTGTTTGGCGGGCATTTGCTGCAGATGCTGAATTTGCAGGGCGAGATACTCATTCATGCCAAAAGCTATCTATCAATCGTAGGCGGAATGATCTTCCTGCAAGCGATTATTAATTCTATTTCTGCCATCATACGCGTGCATGGATTTACGAAGGAAGCAATGTACGTATCGCTCGGCATGAACATCGTTCATATCGTGGGCAACTATCTGCTTATTTTTGGGAAGTTCGGCTTTCCTGAGATGGGCGTTCAAGGCGCAGCGATTTCGTCGGTTATCAGCCGTGCGCTGGCGCTGGTCGTCTTCTTCTGGCTGCTGTATCGGATTATGTCGGTGAGAGTGGAGCTGCGCTACTATATCTCGCTATCCAAGGAGTATGTTTCCAAAATATTGAAAATAGGTATTCCATCAGCGCTTGAGCAGGTGATGTACCAAGCATGCCAAATCATGTTCTTATTTTATGCGACCTATCTTGGCGAGGCTTCCTTGGCAGCCAAAAACTATGCAAACAACATTTCGATGTTTACGTATCTATTCGCCTTCGCCATTGGCATGGGGACGTCGATTATCGTCGGCAGACTTGTGGGTGCGGGCGAGCAGGCGACAGCCTATCATCGCGTGTGGAAAAGCGTGCGCTGGGCAAGCGGCGTAACCTTGTTCGCGGTCCTGCTCGTTATTGCATTCCGCGAGCCGCTTATGCGCATGTTCACGGATGATGAGGAAATTATTCGGCTGGGTGTAAACGTGCTGCTGCTTAGTATCGTGCTGGAGACCGGACGAACGATCAATATCGTGCTCGTCAACTCGCTGCGGGCAACAGGGGATGCGAAATATCCGCTCTGGATCGGCATGGGCTCTATGGTGGCAATGAGCTTGCCGCTCGGTTACTTTTTTATTTTTACGCTGGATTTGGGCTTGGCGGGCATTTGGCTTGCGATTGCGGCCGACGAA
Source organism: Paenibacillus sp. Y660 (assembly GCF_057221575.1). Taxonomy (NCBI): domain Bacteria; kingdom Bacillati; phylum Bacillota; class Bacilli; order Caryophanales; family Paenibacillaceae; genus Paenibacillus; species Paenibacillus sp. Y660. The sequence goes on from NZ_JBXBBJ010000024.1 coordinate 48,259, forward strand.
TGGCTGCGCGCGGTTATTATGTTTTTCCGCTGGAGGAGCAGAGCGTGGGAGAAGCATGCGCTGGTCAAGCGCGAGAGCAAGGAAAAGGCGTCAGTCCTGCATTCGTAATAGGATGACAAGTATTCATAGTAAAATATATAAGGATGTCTAAGTGTCGGAGACGTGAGCCTGCATGGCGTGACGCGTACCGAGAAGTTTGCCGTTAGCTTCGAAGGCGCTGGCAAGGACCCTTGGGGCAAAGCGCCTATAGAAAACGGCTCACCGTGCAATGCAGCGGTGAGCCGTTTTTTGTTGCTGTTATGCGCTTTCAGAGTTACGATAAAGAAAGGAACAGCAAGTAAGGAGATATGCAGGATGGAGCTTAATGAGTCAAAACATATACGAAATATCGGCATATTCGCCCATGTCGACGCAGGGAAGACGACGACAACGGAACAGATTTTATTTCGCAGCGGTCGCATCCGATCACTTGGCAGCGTGGACGCGGGTACGGCGCAGACGGATTTTTTGGAGGTTGAACGCTCCAGAGGGATTTCAGTAAGAGCGGCAGCGACGCGTTTTGCTTGGCAAGGCGCTACGGTCAATTTGGTCGATACGCCGGGACATGTCGATTTCCTCTCTGAGGTCGAGCGGTCGCTGCGCGTGATGGACGGAGCGGTGCTCATCCTTTCGGCGGTTGAGGGCGTGCAGGCGCAGACGGAGGTCATTTGGCAAGCGTTGCGGGAGAGAAATATTCCGACGCTTATTTACGTAAATAAGATGGACCGGATTGGAGCCGATCCGCTTGGGACGATAAAGCAAATTCGTCGTTTGCTTTCGCCTCAGGCAGCGCCGGTACAGGCACCGCTTGGCGTGGAGGATAGTTTTAGCGGCGCGGTGAGCGTGCTGGATGATGCAGCTGGCGATACAGGAGAGGTGCAGTCCTATTTGCAGCTGCTGGAGGAAACGGTGGCCGAGCAGGATGAGTCGCTGCTGCTTCATTATTTGGACAGCGGGACGCTGCCGAAGGCGGAGCTGAATCAGATGCTGCGCTCGCTCACACAGAGCGGTGAGCTGTTTCCGATTTTATTTGGCGCGTCGAATCGAGGAATCGGCATCGAGCCGCTCATGCAAGCGATGGTTGCGCTGCTGCCCCCGCCTGCGGTTGTGCTTGAAGGACCGGTATCGGGCGTCGTCTTCCGCATCGAGCGTGATGCCGTGATGGGGCGAATCGCTTATGTGCGCTTGTATAGCGGCGTCATTCGCAACCGCGACTCCGTTCGGAATGAGACGCAGCAAATCGAAGAGAAGGTTACGCAAATCCGCAAAATCGATGGGCAGAAGGCCGAGGATGTTGGGCTTCTTGCAGCAGGTGATATTGCGGCTGTGTGCGGCTGGAATCAGGCGCGCATTGGCGATATTGTCGGCTGCGGCGATTATGTTCCCGGCGAGACGCGGTTGGCCGTGCCGCTCCTAACAGTGCAGGTGCGCTGGAGCAACGAGGCCGAGTATCCGGCAGTTGTAGTTGCGCTGCAGGAGCTGGCTGATGAGGACCCGCTGCTCGATTTGCAATGGCTGCAGGAGCAGCGGGAGCTGCATCTCAAAGTGATGGGGCCCATTCAGATCGAGGTGCTGACGCATGTTCTGCACAATCGCTATGGCTTGAAGGCTGATTTTGGCGAGCCGTCGGTTATATATAAAGAGACGCCTGCACAGGCAGGAGAGGGCTTCATCGCGTATACGATGCCGAAGCCGTGCTGGGCGATTCTGCGGTTTCATATCGAGCCTGGCGAACGAGGAAGCGGAATAACCTTTAGCTCCGTTGTACGCTCGGAACGACTGCTCGATCGCTATCAGAATGAAGTAGCCAGAACCGTTCCCGAGGCGCTTCAACAGGGGCTTTTTGGCTGGGAAGTAACGGACTTGAAGGTGACGCTTGTTGAAGGGGAGCATCATGTGTGGCACACGCATCCGCTTGATTTTGCGGTTGCAACGCCGATGGGCATCATGGATGGATTATCTCGCATAGGGGTGAAGCTGCTGGAGCCGATGCTGTCGTTCCGTATCTCCGTTCCGGAGGAGACGGGCGGCAAGCTGATGAACGAGCTCATTCTTATGCGCGGGGAGTTCGATACGCCGGTTGTCAGGCAGGAGAGGATGGAGATTGAAGGCACGCTTCCGGTAGCTACTTCGCTCGATTTTCCTGCACGATTCGGCTCGCTGACGAATGGGAGAGGCGCCTTGGCAACCTTATTCGCGGGTTATCGTGAATGTCCGCCAGATGTGAAAGCGGAGCGGGTACGCCGTGGCGTAAATCCGCTCGATCAATCCAAATATATTTTATCTGTTCGCAAGGCGCTTGCCGGCTCGTAGCCGCAGGCGCTTTTTTTCTTTATGGCAAGGAGAGTGGTATATTTGTTATGTATAATATATACAATTTTCGAAGATAAAACCTGTGATTCGTCCCACTTGATACAGGATATTTTGACTAGGTATACAGATGATGTCTGTATAAAGAGACTCAAATTGATGGGGGAAGATGAGAGCTTTTGTCGAAGTGGTTGTAATTATATTATCAATATAATAAATATATATTTGTGAGGAAGTGAAATGATGCTGCCGAGTAAAGGAGGCTTAGGGGAAAACGCGCGCGTCAAGAGGCTGTCCTCCAAACCACTATTAAACTGAGGTGTAGACCATGTTGCGTAAGCTTACCGTTATCGGACTTGCTGTCGTTTGTACGTTGTCCATGTCATTAGGTGCATCTGCCGCTGAATCCAAGGAGAAGCCGCAGGCGAGCACGATTGCTTGGCCAGAAAAGCAAGCGCTTCCAAGTTTTTCGAAGATTAAGCAATTGGACGTGGCGGATATCTATGATGCGCCAGGCGATATAAAGATTCTAATGGCAACCTTGCAAGGTAGTGTTAATCGTGTCGAGCCCCGCATTTATTTGCTGGAGAACAAGGAGGAAGGCAAGTACACATGGCTAAATGACTTAGATGTGACCTACAAGGTGAGAGACGATTATTGGCAGATCGTCCGTAAATACAAGAACGAAATAAACGGTATTGTTATATACGATCCGAACGTACCGGACTCCGTTAACGTGGCTACAACGTTAGCTGGTTTGAAAGGCGGCGTGGTTGCGAGCCCTGAGCTGGCGGAGAAGCTGCAGGCCGAGCCGTACAGCTTGAAAGTGCTGGACGATCTTCAAGGGAAATTCAAGGATAGGCTGGACGCTTACACCTGGCAGTATGATAATCTATGGAGCCAGACGACGCATCGGATGCTTGTCGGTCTTAGTCCGGACACGTCGATCAGGCTTCCGGCAGGCCAAGAGGATCTGTTCAAAGTCATTGCGCAAGATACAACGCAGGAGCGTGACGGTGCCAATAGGAAGGTGTATGATCTTGATCTAAGCTCGAGCCTTGGCAAGTCGGACGTATATCTGCGCTTCGACGATGCATTCTTGCAGGACGGCTGGGGAACGGCTGTGCATGAGGTAACGATCCTGGCGGACGGCAAGGCCATTGCGAAATTTATCCCGGGTACACCGGAAGAAGAGCCGTTCTTGTATGATCGGCAGAGCTCTCAAGTGTCTGAGGGCAACGGCGGACATCGGTTTGCCGACAACAACCGTTACTTCATCTATAAATTTACTCCGCCTGCTGGTACAAAACGGCTGACGGCTTCCGTCGATATGTGGAATCAATATAAGGTTTCCGTTGGCAATGAACAGCCGGTATCCTCCGAACAGAAGGAGCCTTACGGCTACTTGCGTGATTATGCCGTAGCAAATAAAGCGATGGTGTTCTGGCTCGATTCCAACGTGCCTGAGCAGAAGGCGCTCTTCGAGAAAATTTTAGCGGACGTGAAGCCGGGCACGCCATACCTAGGCTGGTTCAGCAATGACGTAGACGGCGAGTTCAGCGGTGTCGAGATTTTGTCCAATCACGGCGTCTATGTGCTAGCAGCCGATTGGTTCAGCAACCTGACGGTATTCTCCGGAACAAAGGCGAACGCTGTCAAAGCAAAGGCGGCGAAGACGCCGAAGCTGGAGAACAAAATTTATGTAACGTATACGTTCAGCGAGGGTGACAACTTCCAATACAATCAGCATAGAATGCGTATTCTATGGGATGATCCAAGCCGCGGCAAAGTGCCGCTGAACTGGACATCCAGCCCGCTGCTCTATGATGGCGCACCTGCGATGTTGAATTACTTCCAAGAGACTGCAACAGATAATGACCTGCTTATCGCAGGACCATCCGGCGCAGGCTACTTCTATCCAAACGCATGGCCAGCGGAATCGTTTGCCGCTTTCTTGAAGCAGTCCTATTCGTACATGGAGAAGACAGGCATGACGATTCCTTACGTATTAAACCGCGTCGACAGTAAAAATGTACCGCTGAGTGACGAGCATGCTGCAGCTTACATCAAAGAGTACAAAGCTCAAGGGCTGTTCCTAAGCTGGGAAGATCGCTATGGTGTAGAAATTGTCGACGGCAAGCTTCCTGTCTCGACGATTCAAGGCATCAGCACTGTACAGGACGGACAGAAGATTCTTGCCGACGCCAAGGCTAAGTGGGACGGAAAATCGCCGTTGTTCGTTTCCTTAGGTCTACTTGCGTGGAGCCTCACGCCTTCTGACATTGCCGAGCTGCAAGCTTCGCTTGGATCTGAGTATGTTCCGGTTCTCGCCGATCAGTACTTCTCGCTGATTCGCAGCGCGAATGGACTGCCAGCTAAGCCATAAAGGAAAGGACGCCAGCGCGTTCGCTGGCGTCTTTATTTTGGTGTATGGGATTATGGGAAGCAAAGATGCGATATTTAATTTTGGTTTAGTGATTAATTCGTTGTGAGGGCGACATCGGGATTAACGGCAATGATGCCGTACACTTGAGGTTCCTGTGCGGATGCGCCGAACCAAAGCTGGCCGTTTCCGACCATAACGCCTTGATCTCTAACAAAAAGATCATCAACCTTTTGCGCGGCCAGTGCGTCTTTTACAGGCTTCGTCATAATCTGGTCATAGTTCTCTATAAATTCCTCTTTCGACTTAATTTCCATAGGGGACTTTCCATTGACCTGAAGCGGGAGCAGGATCAGCTCTGCGACAGCGGCTTTCTCATCTGCGGCAACGGCTGCCTTGGCAAGCTCAAACATTTTGATAAACGCTTTGGGATCGTTAATGCCAGCAGCTTCGAAAGGATTATCCTCCTCGCTCATCGCATTCGTCGCTTCAGCTTGATTCGCAGGGGCAATGGTGGCTTTGTTAGCGCCAGCGTCCCTATTGCTTGTCCCCGTTTGTCCGCAGCCTGCCAATAAGGTCATTGCTATGCCAAATGCCGCAAAAGCGGCAAAACCTTTCTTCTTGCGTTTAGCGTATGGTAAAACCGTCATGCTGTTCAACATGTTGAACCTCCTATAGGATTGGCGGGTACGTCTGACCCATCCATTAATTCTCTTTACTATCTTAAACCTATCGTTCTGTTTTCAATCATGGCCGGTGTAGATTGTTCAATGACAGCTTTTAAGCACGCATATGTGCTTATAGAGTGAATTCGGCGTGTGCGGGAGTGAGAAAGAAGGCAGTAAGAACATATATGTGCTTAAAGAGGAGTAAGAGGCTGAGTTTGTTGTCAGTAAGCACGCATATGTGCTTATGGCGTGAAATCGGCGTGTGCGGGAGTGCGAAAGAAGGCAGTAAGAACATATATGTGCTTATAGAGGAGTAACATGCGGTGATTGTTGTCTTTAAGCACGCATATGTGCTTATGGCGTGGAATCGGCGTGTGCGGGAGTGCGAAAGAGGGCAGTAAGAACATATATGTGCTTAAAGAGGAGTAAGAGGCTGAGTTTGTTGTCAGTAAGCACGCATATGTGCTTATGGCGTGAAATCGGCGTGTGCGGGAGTGCGAAAGAAGGCAGTAAGAACATATATGTGCTTATAGAGGAGTAACATGCGGTGATTGTTGTCTTTAAGCACGCATATGTGCTTATGGCGTGGAATCGGCGTGTGCGGGAGTGAGAGACGGTTGTAAAAACATATATGTTCCTACAGTAGAGGAGTAAATCGAGTTTGACAATTTGATAGCCCTGCGCGCGGCCGACCTGATCAAGCCAAGGCGCCACAGCAGCTGATATACGTGAATTAGGCGTCAGCTGCTCATTGTCGAAATGCAGGCTGCGGACAATAAAAAACGAGATCTAACCGAAGGAGAGGCCTGTTACCTCAAGCGGCCTGCCTAATACAGTGTCCAGCATGTAATTAAGATCGTTATCCTATTTGTACTATTCGTGAATGGGCGCTGCAAAACCTTTTAAGCCGCCTAAGATAGCATTCCGCTCTGGCAATAAGTTGTTTTTCTCCAAATAAGCACACTTGTATTTCTTATGATGAATATGTTATATTACTACAAAATTAATTATCGGATCACGCCAGTGAAGAGAATCCAACTCGGAGGCGTTCTCGTCAAGGGAAGGGAAGCACCCTCCCCCTAAGTTTACCGGGCCCGCCCGTTATCGCGGAACAAAGAGGATCAGGCAGTGCGTCTGTTTGGTCAATTTGGGTGGCACCGCGAGTAAAAAACGCTCCTCGTCCCATATGGGATGAGGGCGTTTTTTCTATTTTTCCAAACGAAAAGGAGCGCGGTGACATGTTGGACATGAGATGGTTGAGGCAAAATGACGAGCAGGTTCAGTCGGTGGCAAATCAGAAGGGGATCAACGTTTCCATTGCTGAGCTGCTTTCGTGGGATGAGAAGAAGCGGCTGCTGCTGCAGGAGACGGAGGCTTTGCGGCAAATTCGCAATAAGCTCTCGCATGATATCGGCACGCTGCTGGGTCAAGGTGCTAAGCAAGTAGCAGAGCAAACGAAGCAAAGCGTAAAGGAGACGAATGAGAAGCTTTGTGCTGTGGAAGCGGAGCTTGCAAAGGCCGAGCGGCATGTAGCAGAGCTGATGGCACTTGTTCCGAATATTGTATCGCCAGATACGCCGGACGGTCGCTCGGATGCCTACAATGTGGAGCTGAGACGCGTTGGCGAAGCGCCAAGCTTTGCGTTCGAGCTGAGGGATCATATGGCGCTCGGTGAGCTGCATGATATGGTGGATGTGCAGCGAGGTGTGAAGGCTGCGGGCAGCCGCAACTACTTTTTGAAGGGAGCGGGCGTCCTGCTCCACCGCGCTGTACAGCAGCTTGCCCTTGATCTGCTTTTGCAAAAAGGCTTCACGCCGCTGGATGTCCCGTTGATGGTTCGTACCGATGCGATGAGCAATACCGGATTTTTCCCGCTCGGCGAGGACCAGAGCTACCGGATTACAGGCGACGATAAATGGCTGGTCGGCACCTCGGAGGTGCCGATGATTACCTATTACGCGAACGAAATCGTAGACGCAGAGACGCCGATCAAGCTTGCAGCCGCATCGGTCTGCTTCCGCAGCGAGGTAGGCTCGGCAGGCAGAGACGTTCATGGTTTATACCGGGTACACCAATTCGCAAAGGTCGAGCAGGTCATTCTGTGCAAGGCCAATCCCGAGCTGTCGGAAGCTTTGCTGCAGGAAATAACGGCGAACGCCGAGGAGCTGCTGCAATGCCTGGAGCTGCCTTACAGGGTTATGGCGGTATGCACAGGCGACATGTCGCAAAAAACGTATAAGCAATACGATATCGAGACATGGATGCCAAGCCGCCTTGCTTACGGGGAGACACATTCGTCGTCGAACCTGCATGATTTTCAGGCGCGCCGCTCGAATATACGATATCGTGCCGAGGACGGCGCGTTAAAGTTCTGTCACACGCTCAACAACACGGCTGTGGCAAGCCCGCGCATCCTCATTCCGCTTCTCGAAAATCATCAAGAGGAGGACGGCTCGATTCGCATACCAGCAGCGCTTCAGCCTTATATAAACGGAATGAAGCGGCTAACGATCCAATAGATAAAAAATGCGGCAAGGAGCAGTGCTCATGCACCTCCTTGCCGCAATGTCGAAATCTATAAGTACGGAGAGAGTAGAACTTACAATTAAGGGATGGAATGATAGATCTTTATTTGGGTTACGATCCCTTCTTCTACCTCAAATCGTAAAGTATTGGACTCTTCATCATTCAGTTCGGCGGTTCTTCCTTCATCCGCTATTTTTATATCCGGATATGCGTTCTTAACTTCCTGAATCGTGCTGCCCCATTCGACTCCTCTTGAGGTTGTGTAGCCTTTTTTGGATATCGTCATGGTCATAATCCAAAAAGTTTTGCCATCCTTAGGCGAGAATAAATCGATTTCAAGTCCATCGTACGTAAGCTTTTTTAAAAATGAGCCTGTAAAGCCATCTCCTTGTAATGCTTCAATATTCTCAGAGATGGGTTTTCCCAATACTTCTTCTAAGTTGATTTTATACTCCCACGTTTTAAGTGAAATAGCGTTCCCGTTTGAATGAATGGAGAACAAGTCTGTTTGATTTATCTCAGAATTTTTCACAAGATTGTTCACGGCTTCCTCAGGCGATGCTGCGTTTATAGAGTTACTATTCGCATTCTGACAGCCCATTGCAGCAAATAAACTCAAGAGCAATAGGAAGATAAAGCATTTTCTCATTTACTCACCTAATTCCCAATATTTTCTTGATTCAAGTGAATAGACGTAAATGGCTCGTTTTAGTTGCGCTATGATTTGATTTCAATTATTTCGAATCTCTTAACATGCATATTTCCTCAAGAAACTACAAGCGCCATATGGAAAGGACAACCCATTTCAAGCGCCTACTTTAGGCAGCGGCTTGCCATCCACAATCAGTCCTACTCCCTCTGCGCAAACACCATACTTCTCCCACGGGCAGGTTACGCAAAGATGGCTGATGTCTTCCGGCACCATAGTAGCAGCTACACGGTCGCAGATGGATTGCCAGCTGCCGCGCTCGCCTGCTTTCAGTCCAAGCTTCGAGAGTACGTCCGCATCCAATTCATACACAGCCCCCTCGCAGTGATTGGTTTTGTCCGCTGGATAGGCTCTGCACACGTCGTCGGGACCAATTATAATCTCAATCTCGGTTTCTGGCTCCGACCGCAGCTGTTCATATATCGCAGTCATATTGACGCAAAAATCATCCGAATACCCCATGCCTCGGTAGCCGAGCAAACAAAGCAGATGGTGACCGCGCAAACGTATTGTCATCGCATTACCGCTCCTTATAAGAAAAAATCATGTGTGTTAACCATATTATCATATCAATAGGTTTACATACATGATTTTATGAGAGGAAGCTATAAGCAATAATTGCCTACTTCACTAAATATCTATCTTGAATGATGTTCAGATGATGAATCTCATGCCCTGCGATGATATAAGCTAGCGCATTAGCCGTAATGTCGGCTCCGTTAGCTACGCCGTAGCGAAGCCATGCTGCTTCCGATAAGCCGCGCAGCAAGGTGAGTGTAGCCCGTCGCACGGAAATGTAATCCTCGATAATTTGCGGGAACGTCCAATCATGAAACGTAGCGCCGCTCATGAATTCATCCTGATCGTAGCCGACAAGCGGCGTCCTGTCGCCGCGCGCTGCTCGCAGCAAACGGTAGCTCATGACGCGTTCATTGTCTGTGATATGGCCGATAACCTCCTTGAGCGACCATTTTCCTTCCGCGTAGCGGTAGTCGGCTTGCGTTTCTGACAGATTTGAGAGCAATTCGGTCGTGCTTGCCAGTTGCTTTTCGAGTATGTCCGTTACAGAGCCTTCGCCAACCAATCCAATATATTGCTCATAATAAGGCATATATTCTTCCTTTGATGGTCGTTGCAGCATTCGCATAGCCTCCTTCTTATTTTGAAGATTATAGCACAGCTTCTTCCAAATTAAATGTATATTATTACCATCTACACAATGCGTTTCTTCTCGCGATATTGGCCGGGCGTAATGCCCTCCTGCTTGCGGAAGGAGCGAATAAAGTTTTGCGGGTTGTTATAGCGCAGCTTGGCTGCGATATCCTTAATCGGAAGCTCGCTGTCAGCAAGCCATTGTTTGGCCATTTTGAAACGGTACATCGACAAATATTCGCTAAACGAGTAGTTTGTTTCCTTGCGGAACACGCTGCTCAAATAGTTCGCATTATAGTGAAGGCGCGACGCGCATTCCTCTAACGTAAGATCGGTATCATATTGATGCTGCACGATATCGATGATTTTCTCCGAAATGTTATGATACTGCGCTTCCTGCCTGTCCTTGAAAATTTTGATCATCGGGTAGACGACGCCGCACCAGAACCAGTCCTCAATCTCGGCAACGATATGCAGCTCAAGCAGCTCTTCGAGCAGCGAGCCCTTTGACTTGTGAATCTGGCTCAAGCTTACCCCGGATTCCTGCATGACGATCAGCAGGTTGTTCAGCAGCCGGGCAAGCGGGATTTGATATTCCTGAGGCGACAGCTCTACCGCAAACACCGCCTGCAAAAAAGCTCTCAGCAGCTCCTTCGCTTTATCCTTCTCCGCCAGCTTAATGGCATCCATAAGCTCGTTCTCGATATGCGCGGGATAGTTGAGATTCAAGTAATGCTTGCCCGCGTTGACATTCTCGTATTGAATGATGATGCCCTGGCCTAGCTTCATGCGATGCTTCAGCGCCTCAAGCCCTTCCCTGTACGCAATCGCAAGCGAGGCGAAGGAGCTGAAAGGCAAGCTCATGCCGATACTGACCTGCACGTGAAGGTAGCTGGCAATTTGCTGCTGGAGCTGCTCAGTAAGCGCGTATTTGGCATTATGGAAAGCTTCTAGGTCAGATTCCGTGCTGCCGATTATCGTGACGATCGTTTGATCCATGATGACTGGCGCAAGCCGCTGCTCAAAGGGGATAAGCTCCTCAACCATGTTATGGACAGCGAATAGCAGCAGCTCCAGATCGCTCCTTGAGTAACGGCTGTTATCGGAAAAATCGATTTGCAGCGTAATGGCAGCCATCGTCTTCCATTCGCTCATCTGCGTCCCAAAGCCGAACCCGCTAAGCTTCTCATTGATTTCGCTCGGCTTGATATTTCCTTGAAACGCCTTCATGAAGAAGAAGGTGCGCACCTGTGAAATATGCTGCCGAACCTCCTTCTCCAGCTCCGATTTGGATTGGAAGAGATGGGAGACGCGCTCGCCGATGACTTGAAATTCATTGGTTTTCCGCTTCTGTACGTCCGTCAACCGTTCGCCGAATTGATTCAGCAGCAGTTGGATCGGCGAATACATGCGGCGTGAGCCGATCCAAGCAAGCAGCATCGACAGCGTTAGCATGAACAGGCAAACGTAAAGCGTATAGGTGCCGATTTTGTTCGACTCCTTCGTCATGCTTGCGATGGAGGTCGCCGACAAATAGATCCAGCCATTGAGCTCGGAGCGGTAATAGGTGATGGAGTAATCCTTCTGCTCGATGGACGCCGTGAATTGGCCGAAGGGCTCCGCCAGCTCTTCCGTATGCAGCCCGCTTACTGCTGCGGGCTTGCCGATGAGCGATTGATCCTGATGCACCAAAATACGATATTGATCGTCCAAAATCATAATATTTGAGAAGTTCCCTTCATCGCTCACTAGCAGCTCCTGGAGGCTGCAGGTCGGAATGTTGGCGAGCGCCAGGCCGTACTTTTCAAGTCCGTTCGTCGGAAGCTTCTTCACTAGACTGATGCTGTAGCTGCAAGCCGCACTGCCAGCAGCCTCTTCGCTATAAAACCAGCTGGACGGGTTAAGCACCCAAGAGGTGCCTTCGGGTATTTGCGTCAGACGGGATAGCTCCTCATAATAAGCGTATTGCTCGAATGCATAGAGGCCGGAGTTTTTGATCATCCAGTTATGCCGCTCGTTAATCAGCACAACATCCTCGAGCTTCGTATCGAAGGATTGCATATGCCGAATCTCGCTGCGCAAGTCGTCGTACATAACAAATTCGCCCACGGTCAGCGGCTGATTCATTGCTTTTTTCAATACCGTAGAATTTATGACCTGATTGAGCGTATGGTTGACAGTCGTCAATTTCTGCTCTACATTTGAGTTAATTTGCATAATAAGCTGCATTTTTCCTGCGTTTACATTTTTCTGGATTTCCTTGGAAGATGTTGCGTAAGAGAACGCGCCGATAAAGATAACCGGAAGCGTGCTGAGCAGAAAGCCGAAGATCGTCATCTTGCTCAAAAAGGTTAAGGATCGCACAGCTATCAACACCTTGTCTAGGAATAAGAGAGCATTTGCTTTATTTTAGTAAACGCATACATTTAGAGCAATAATCATCTGGCCAGCCGATAATCATTTCCTTAGATTATGGGCAGAAAAGGCTGATAAGACAAGGGGGCTGCATAATGGGCAACGATTTGAAGACCGCAGGACTGCGTATAAGCTGTCGCTTTTTTATAGCATTACTGATTCTAATCCTATGCGCTTCCTGCGCGGCATCCTCGTCTCCAAGCAAGCGGAATGACGATAGCGCATCGAGGGCGATCTCGCTTATGGCGCCGCTGCATTTTCCCCATCCGCCAAGCGAGGAAATCATTACGCTGCTCGAAGGCTTAACGAATGTGAAGCTGGATATCAACTGGGTGCCGGACGGCATTTATACCGATAAAATGAACACGGCGCTTTCCACGAACTCGCTGAAGAAGGCGACCTTTGTGAAGCATACCGACTATATTTTTGTGAAAAATGCGATTCGTTCCGGCTCGTTCTGGGAAATCGGGCCTTACTTGCAGCAGTTCCCAAATTTGCGGCATTTGGATGCCGGCATTCTAGGGCAAGCCGCTATCGATGGACACATATACGGTCTGTACACGGAGCGTCCGTCTTCCAGACAAGGCGTTATTTTAAGGGAGGACTGGCTGGATAATCTGGGGCTGAATAAGCCGGGGACGCTTGAGGAGCTGTATGAGGTTATTAAGCAATTTACGCTGGGCGACCCCGACCGCAATGGGAAAAAGGATACCGTTGGGCTGGCTGATCGCAACGATCTTGTGTTCGGCGCCTTTAAGACGTTAAGCTCGTATCTCGGCACGCCGAACAATTGGGGCATCACGGATAAGAAGATCGTGCCTGAATTCGAAACGGCGCCGTATATGGATACGATGAATTTCATGAAGCGGCTATACGACGAGCAGCTGATGAACGCGGATTTTGCCATTACGAGCAAGGATATGCAGCGGGACAAAATAATCCGAGGCGCCGCGGGCGTATATATTGGCAGCATGACTGACGTGCAGCGGCTGTCGGACGAGGCGAAGAAGATCAATCCCGAGGCGCGCTTCACGCTGGTGAACCGGATCCAAGGGCCTGAGGGCTACCGCGTCTGGTCGATTCCGAACTACAACGGCCTATATTTATTTTCGAAAAAAGCTATTCGTACCGAGGAGGAGCTGCTGGAGCAGCTGGCTTTCTTCGATCGCACGATGGATAAGGATGTTGCCAATCTTATGCGCTACGGCATAGAGGGCAAGCATTATAATATGGCTGGCAATCAGGTGCAGCTGCCCGAGGAGACCTCGCAGCTTCGCGTTACAGAGGTCAATGCGCTTTATGCGCTTATGATTGCCGACCTGAGCAATCCGAACGTGCTGAAGGCAGCGGAGAAAGAGACGATGTGGGAGATGGCGGAGCGCCTTAGCGCGGACAACGATAAATTTATCGTGAAGGACCCTACGATCGGCCTGGAATCGAAAACGTATGATGAGAAAAGCATGGAGCTTTACAAAATCGTCTCCGATGCGACGTATCAGTATATGCTCGGTCAGATTAGCGCGCAGGGCTTCTATGCTGCGGTTGACCGCTGGAAGCGCAGCGGCGGCAGCTTGATGATGAGCGAGTATACGGATGCCTATTTTCAGAGGTAACGAGCGGAAGCGGAAAGAACGATAGAAAGAGCAAGGTGGAGCGTATGCTTCGCTCTGCTCTTTTTTGCTGTACATGGAAACGGTGGGTTCAGCCGCTTGCAGGTGAAGTGTCATCCGTTAGGGCAATAATCATTTGCTCAGATGCTTCGCAACCTGCTCGCCATATGTGCAAATGATTGTTTCGGCACTCTAATCGCGGATGGTAGCTTGAAGGGGCAGCAACCCAAAACGATATATGGAGGTCAACGCAGTATGAAGAAAAAATCGTTTTCGATTCTGATGGGCGTGGTTTTGACGTTTAGCTTAATGCTCGCAGCTTGCTCAAGCGGGAATGGCGGCAGCAATAAGACGACGCCGGCACCTAGCAATGACAGCGGGGCTAAGACAGAAGAAACAGCCAAGCCAGCGGAGCCGGAGAAACCGACCGAAATTACGATTATGCTTCCTCTTAACATCGCAGAGACACCGCCGGATACGATCAAGAATGAGCTGGAAAAGCTGACGAACACGAAGCTGACGTATCAGTTTTTCCCGGCAGACACGTATGAGGAGAAGCTGAACGCCTCCTTCGCAACAGGCTCGCTGCCGCAGGTTACTTATTTGAAAAACCAAGCGACCTTCGTCCAAATGAAGGAAGCGATCCGCGAGGGCCAATTCTGGGAAATCGGGCCTTACCTTAGCGAGTTCCCGAACCTCGGCAAGCTGAAGGAAGAGATTTTGAACAATACGAAGGTGGACGGCAAGCTGTACTCGGTGTACATCGGCAGGCCGCTGGCCCGCCAAGGCATTATTTACCGCAAGGACTGGGCAGATAAGCTTGGCATTGCCGCACCGGCTAATGTAGATGAGCTGTTTGCCATGATGGAGAAATTTACGACCGGCGACCCGGACGGCAACGGCAAGCCCGATACGATCGGCTTAGCTGACCGCAACGATCTTATTTATGGCGCATTCAAAACCGTTTCCGCATGGTTTGGCACGCCAAACAACTGGGGCGAGATGGACGGTCAGCTCGTGCCTGAATTCGCGACAGCGGAGTATGCGGCAACGATGGATTATATCAAAAAAATTCGTGATGCGAAGGCGATGAACGTCGATTTTGCCGCAACGAGCAAGACCGATCAGGTCAATATGTTTACGAGCGGCAAGTCGGGCGTATATATCGGCTCGATGCAGGATGTGGACTCTCTGGTGAAGGATCTGGTCAAAAACGTGCCGACAGCCGTTGTCGATACGCATAGCATGGTTGCCGGGCCAGACGGGAAATTGGCTTCATGGTCCATTCCGGGCTATAACAACGTAGCGTTGTTCCCTAAGTCTGCGATCAAGGACGAAGCGGAGCTGAAAAATATTTTGGCCTTCTTCGATAAGCTGATGACGCCGGAAGTGGCGAACATGATGTATTGGGGAATTGAAGGCACTCATTATACGGTAGTCGATGGCAAAGCAAAAGCATCGGCAGACAAAGAGCTGACGGAGCGCGAGGTCAAAGGCTTTAAGGACAGCGTCATCGGCGAACCGGAAACGAACGGCATGCTGGAGGGCTTCCACGAGCTGCCTGCCCGGATTCATGCGGAGCAGCTCATCATTGAGAACGAGAAAATCGCGATTGCCGATCCTACGGCGCCGCTAGACTCGCCTACGTATACGGAGAAGGGCACGGAGCTTCAGGAAATCATTAAGGACGCGACGTACAAATATATTTACGGGGCAATCGATAAGGCAGGGTTCGACAAGGCGGTTGAGGAGTGGAAGAAGCGCGGCGGGGCTCAAATTATCGAGGAGTACAATGCAGCGTTCAAAAAATAACGATTAGCCGAGCTTAACGAGCTAGATACAGCAGCATTTGAGACTGTCCGGGCGACCGGGCAGTCTCCCCAACCTCCCGTGGAAAGGAAGAACCCCTATGCAGGAAACGGTCATTCAGCAGGCAAGGGTGCCTCAGCCTAGAACAAGCGAGCTTAAGAAGCGCATTTGGAAAAACAAATGGCTCTATGTCATGCTGCTGCCGGGCGTGTTTTATTTTATTATTTTCAAATATATTCCGATGCTTGGCCTTTCGATCGCCTTTCAGGACTACAAGCCGTTCAAGGGAATTGGCGGCAGCGACTGGGTCGGCTTCAAGCATTTTGAGCGATTGTTTACGGAGCCTGATTTTTTGAACATTTTGACGAATACGCTGCTGCTGTTTGGCATGAACATCCTTTTCTTTTTTCCGGTACCCATTATATTGGCGCTCATGCTTAACGAGGTTCGATTGTCGTTTTTCAAAAGAACGTTTCAGACGCTTATCTATTTGCCTCACTTTATGTCCTGGGTCATTATCGTGTCGATCAGCTTCGTCATGCTGACGTCGGACGGCGGCATCGTGAACGAGCTGCTTGCGTATTTTGGATTCGAAAAAGTCAATTTCCTGCTCAGTCCCGAGTGGTTCAGACCAACGTATATCATTCAGGTCATCTGGCGGGAAGCGGGTTGGGGAACGATCATATATTTGGCGGCAATCGCCTCCGTAGATCCTGGACTCTATGAAGCGGCGCGCATGGATGGGGCAGGCCGTCTGAGACAGGTGTGGCATATTACGCTGCCTGCGATTCGAAGCGTCATCATCATTTTGCTTATTTTGAAAATCGGCGATGTGCTTGAGCTTGGCTTCGAGCATGTGTATCTGCTGCTGAATTCGATGAATCGGGATGTTGCCGAAATTATTGATACGTATGTGTATACGGCAGGGCTGCGGCAGGGGCAGTTCAGCTACAGCACCGCGATCGGCTTCTTCAAATCGTTTATCGGGCTCGTGCTTGTCATGGCGGCGAATAGGCTGGCGAGGAAGATGGGCGAGGAAGGCGTTTATTAAGGCAGGGCGTTTCTGCAGAAAAATTTAGGAGGGTTCAGCATGGTAGAGAATAAAACGCTCGGCGGCCGGCTTTTCCAGATGGTGAACTTTACGCTGCTCGCCATTATTGCGCTCGTTACGGTGCTTCCGTTCCTGCATGTCGTTGCCGGATCGTTCACGACAAGCGCCGAGATGGCGATGAAGAAGTTCATTCTTGTGCCAACGATATGGAGCTTAGATGCCTACAAGTTCATTTTTTCGACCGATACGATATTCCGCGCGATGGCCGTTTCGACTGGCGTTACGTTATTCGGCACGCTGTTCAGCATGCTCACGACTGCCTTGATGGCGTATGGATTGTCGCGGAGAGACCTCGATGGACGCAAGGCCATCATGTTTCTCGTCGTATTCACGATGCTGTTCAGCGGCGGGCTGATCCCAACGTTTCTAGTGGTGCGGGAGATGGGGCTGATCGATAGCTACTTGGCGCTTATTGTCCCGTCGGCGATCAGTGCGTTTAACCTGATTATTTTGAAAAACTTTTTTCAAAACATTCCCGAGGGGCTGGAGGAATCGGCAAAAATAGACGGCTGCAACGACTTCGGCATATTGTTCCGCATTGTGCTTCCGCTCTCCATGCCTGCTATCGCGACGATTTCATTATTCTACGCGGTGACGTACTGGAACACGTATTTGAGCGCCATTCTGTATTTGGATGACAGCGCCAAATGGCCGATTCAAGTGCTGCTTCGCCAAATCGTCGTGCTTGCCAGCGGTCTGGATTACAGCTCCGATCTGGATGCTGCCGTGCCGCCGCCTGATCAGACGGTGAAAATGGCCGTTATCGTCGTCGCAACACTGCCTATTCTGGTCGTATATCCGTTCTTGCAAAAGCATTTCGCCAAAGGGGCTATGCTGGGGTCGATTAAAGGCTGATGCTCGCGCGAGCTGGCGCATTCGCCTTCCGCTCCGAATGTAGCACAGGTGAAGGAGGGGGAGTTTTACTCCGATATGCCAAAGCCTGTTTATTTGAGTGAAGGAAAAGTAGAGGGCGATATGAATGCGGCTACGCAGGCGCTGCTCTAGAAGCAAGCGCATCGGCGTATCAAAACTTGCTGGATAATGGAGAGGAGACTAATGACGATGCTGACCGAACGGATAACGACGCCGATTGATTGGGCAAGAGCCGCTTGCGACTCTTTAATGAGCGCTTATTTGCCGGAGGAGCTTCCTCCTACGGGCCGCTGGCATTATCATCAGGGCGTATTTCTTTGCGGCATGGAGCTGCTATGGCAGGTGGAGCGGGATGATCGCTATGATGCCTACATCAAACGTTACGTGGATAAGCTGGTTGACGATCACGGCAATTTCGATTTTGCCCGCGATGAGCTGGATGCGATCCAGGCAGGGTTGCTGCTGTTCCGGCTTGATGAACGGAGCGGTGAGCGCAAATACCGAGCGGCGGCAGACAAACTGCGCTGTCTGTTCAACACGCTCAATCGCACATCTGAGGGCGGCTTCTGGCATAAGGACAAGTACGCCTACAGTATGTGGCTGGACGGTCTATATATGGGCGGTGTATTTGCGCTAAAATATGCGAATGCTTACGGGGACAAGGGGCTGCTTGATATGGTGCTTCAACAGGAGCAGCTTATGCGCCGCTACATGCGGGATGAGAAGACGGGGCTGCTGTATCATGCATGGGATGAGAGCCGGCAGATGCCTTGGGCTGATCCCGAGACAGGCTGCTCGCCGGAATTTTGGGGACGGTCTCTCGGCTGGTATGGCCTCGCAATAGCTCAGTTTCTGGATGAAATAGAAGAGGGCGAAGCGCGGCGCGCCGAGCTTGAAGCTGTGCTTGCTGATTTCTCGCGGGCGCTTATTAAGTATCAGGATGCGGAGAGCGGGCTTTGGTACCAGGTCGTTGATAAAGGCCATTTGGCGGATAATTGGCTAGAGACCTCTTGTACCTGCTTGTTCGTCTACACGCTCGCTAGAGCCTATAAGCTTGGCTTAGTCGGTGAGGAGTGCTTAGCTGCGGCAAAACGAGGATATGAGGGGCTTTTGCGTGTGGTGCAATATGAAGAGCAAGGCGGCTTCATCCTGCCGGATATTTGCATCGGAACTTCGGCTGGCGATTACGAAAACTACGTCACTCGTCCAACTTGCGAGAATGATCTGCACGGCGTCGGCGCGTTTGTCATGGCATGCGTGGAGATGGAGACGCTTATGTAAAAAAGAAAGCTCTGCGGCTGTTGCAGCCGCAGAGCTTTGTTTGAAGTTATCGAGCTTTGCGATCATCCGCCGTCGATCATCGGCAGAGGCAGATTAGCTTCACCTACATTGCATTTTGTGCAACAGAATTGCACGGATACGATTGTGCATGTGCCTAGCTCTTCCTATCCTACAGCGAAGAACCAAACTATAGCACCTGCTCCAGAAACCGCGCGGCGCGCTCGCTTTGCGGCTTCGTGAAAAATTGCTCCGGATCCGTCCGTTCAACAAGCTTGCCGTCATCGAGGAAATAGATCGTATCCGCTGCTTCGCGGGCGAACTTCATCTCATGCGTCACGATCAGCATCGTCATGCCGCTGTCTGCGAGGCTGCGAATGACGTTCAGCACTTCCTTCACCATCTCGGGGTCAAGCGCCGAGGTGGGCTCGTCGAACAGCATAATATCGGGCTCCATGGCAAGGCTTCGGGCGATAGCTACCCGCTGCTTCTGTCCGCCTGACAGGCGCGAGGGATAGCTGTCCGCTTTGTCCGAGAGACCTACGCGAGCGAGCAGCTCCGTAGCTTTGGAACGAGCTTCCTCACCAGACAAGCCTTTAACTTGAGTGGGAGCAAATGTAATGTTTTCGATAACCGTCATATGCGGGAACAGATGAAAATGCTGGAACACCATGCCGATCCGCTGGCGAACGCGGGCAATGTCTGTTTTCGAATCAGTAATCGCCGTTCCGTCAATCGTAATCGTCCCGCTAGTTGGCGTTTCGAGCATATTTAAGCAACGAAGGAAAGTGGATTTGCCTGAGCCGGATGGTCCGATCAGCGCCACGACTTCCCCTTTTTCTACTGTCGTTGTAATGCCTTTCAGCACTTGGTTTTTGCCGAAGGCTTTCGTTAAGTCGGTAACATTAATCACTGCGGCGCAGCCTCCTTTCGAGCATACGGGCAAACGAAGTTAAGATAAGGACAAGCACATAATAAATAGCGGCAATAAATAATAGAATTTCAAAGGCTTTGAATGTGTCGGCGCGCACAACGTCTGCCCGGCGCATCAAATCGGTTACGCCAATGATAGAAACGAGCGATGATTCCTTAAGCAAAGCGACACATTCGTTCACGAGCGCCGGCAAAATCGTGCGCAGCGCCTGTGGGAAAATGATGCGCAGCATCATCGTCCGGTAAGGAACGCCGAGTGCGATGGCAGCCTCGCGCTGACCCTTGTCGACGGCCATAATGCCGCCGCGGATCGTTTCGGACAAATAGGCCGCTGAATTGAGACCAAATGCCAGACCGGCAGCCATAAGCGCAGGAATTTTATAATCGAATAATTGCGGGGTCGCATAATAAATGAGCGTAAGCTGAACGAGCAGCGGCGTGCCGCGAAATACGGATGTATAAGCGGTCGCGAACCATTCGAGCGGCTTAATGCCGGATATTTTGAACAAAGACAAAATCGTACCCCACACTAGCCCGAACAATGCCGAGACAATCGTAAAGAGCAAGGTAACGTAAACGCCTTTTAGAATATAGGGAATATAATCTTTAAGAATGCTGAAGTCGATATTGAGCAGATTATCGGACGCTTCCTTTTGTTCAGGAAACCATGTCTGCACTATTTCGTCAAGCTTGCCGTTTGCCTTCATTTCCGCAAGGACGCCATTAAATTCATTCACAAAGGGCGATTGCTTCGGAAATGCAAGGGAATAGCCATTATCTGCAGATTCGGCAGGCAGGAAATTCATCACTAATTCCGAATTAAGGTTAGTCATCTCGATAGCTACAGCGTCCTCAACGATAGCTGCATCGATGCGGTCGGAGTTAAGCTCTTGAATGAGATCAGGAATTTTATTGAGCTTTTTGAGTACTGCGCCTTCAATGGTTTCCGCATACAGATCCTGCGTGGAACCAAGCTGGGTGCCGATTGTTTTGCCAACGAGCGATTCTTCCGTCTCCAGCGGCGCTGCTTTCTTAGATACAATCGTATTGCGCGCAGCATAATAGCTGTCAGAAAAATCGACACTCTGCCTTCGCTCATCTGTAGCGGACATTGCGGACATGACAAAGTCGACTCGGCCGCTTTGGAGCCCGGCAATAAGCCCATTGAAATCCATGTTCGCTATTTCCAGTTCATAACCGAGCTGGCTGGTGATATACTTGGCTATATCAATATCTAAGCCTACGATTTCACCGTTGTTCTTAGCGTCTACGCTCTCATATGGCGGATAATCCGCCGAGGTACCCATGATAAGCTTCTTTTTCTGTTCGGTGCCCGCAGTATCAGATGCGCTTTCTGCGCTTACGGAACTAGAGCCGCCTTTTCCCATAGGAAAGACTTGTCCAATGGCCAGAAACAGAATCGTTGCGGTTATGAGTGATAAATAAATGATTTTCAGCTTTTGTCGATTCATGTTGTCCTCTTTCTTCTTCATTAATTGTCTTTGGTGACTGTAACATTAGAAAGTATAGGGTGTTCGCTACCCTTTGTAAATAACCAATAAGAAACGATTCGTAACATTTTTGTAATTAGGGTATTCGTACTATGGTGAGAATTAACTGTTATAATATCCAGATACAATGAAATCTATTTAGATGCATGCAGCTTCAGGGCGAAACGGTGCCCTTCATAAGCCGTATTGGAAGATAGCAATTAAGGAAGGGAGGTGAATACATTGTTTGAGCTAGAGCTGCATGACGTCATACCGTATTTGATTTCGATCAGTCTGCTTTACTCCTTGGCTTATGCTTACGCTTCTTATTTGCATACGGGAGCTTATGAGTATTGGGAACGGAATCAAGTCATCAATATATTATATATTTCACTGCCGCAGGTTATGACCCATACCGTGCCGCTGCATCACTGGTTAGCCAGAAAGGTGAAGCGGAAGGAATCACCCGATGACGACATAGCAGATTGCTCCGCCTCGTTTGCTCAGCAACTTTCAAACAAACGAGGAGGATTTTTATGCAAAAGAGCAATGTATTCCCTTCATTAAAATATGGACGTCTGTTTTTGGCCGGCATAATGCTGGCAGTTTTACTTCTGGTAAGCGGCTGCAGTACGGCTAGCGGAACGATTGACGGCAATACGCCGGGAATATTTAACCACTATGTGATTTATCCGCTATCGGCAGTTATTCAATACCTCGCCGATCTGTTCAGCGGCAATTACGGTTTTGCGATTATCGGCATTACGCTTATTATCAGGCTTGTACTTCTGCCGCTCATGATGCGCCAATATCGCTCGCAAAATCTAATGAAAACGAAGATGGCTGTGCTGCAGCCGGAATTGAACCAGCTTAAAGAGAAGTACAAGAACAAAACGGATGCCGATTCCAAGCAGAAGATGCAGCAGGAAACGATGCAGCTGTATCAGAAGCATCAGGTTAATCCGCTTGCGATTGGCTGCTTGCCGATGCTCATACAAATGCCGATACTGATGGGACTCTATTCAGCGATCAAGCTGACGCCCGAGCTGGCGGATCATTCTTTCCTCTGGTTTAAGCTGGGCTCGCCTGATATTGTGCTTCCCATTATTGCGGCGATCGTTTATTTTGTACAGTTCAAGGTGTCGCAGACGGCGCAGCCGAACGCGAATGCCGCCCAGCAGAAGCAGCTTATGTTCATGGGCTATCTATCTCCGATTATAATGGGCGTTTTCGCATTGTCAGCGCCTGCAGCTATCTCGCTTTACTGGGTAACTGGCGGTTTGTTTATGATTGCACAATCCTATCTAGCCAAGAGAGTGTACACTCCGAAGGTGGAGGTTGCACTTAAAGGCAGCGTATAAAAGGGGACGATCAGATGTCAGTCGGTGTATTGGCTCATTTATTCGGAAGCCTGCCTTATAAGGAGCTTGCTCCAAAAGTAGCGGAAAGCGGCTTCAGCCATGTGCAGCTTGCTTTATGGAAAGCGATTAGCGATGTTGATTTCAGCAAGCCCGGCAATCTAAGTCCGGGCCTTGCGAATGCAATCGGCGAGCAGTTCGATAAGAACGGTGTAGCGATCTCGGTGATTGGCTGCTACGTGCATTTGTTCGATCGCAACGAGGAGGTTCGCCGCGCTAACGTGAATCGCTTCAAGGAGCTGCTGCGCTATGCAAAGTATTTTGGAGCGCCGATGGTGGCAGCGGAAACCGGACGAAATGAGGGCGGGGATTACACCGACCGCGACTGGTCTGTTATGAAAGCGACGCTTGAAGAGTTGGTCGAGGAAGCTGAGAAGTGGGGCGTATTTGTCGGGCTTGAAGCGGCCCACGGCCACTTGATTGGAACGGCTCCCGAGCTTGCTCGGATGCTGGAGGAGGTTCCATCCTCGAATATCGGTGTCGTGATTGATCCCGGTAACTTGCTGACAGCTGCTAATTTTGCGAAGCAGGATCAAGTGATCGAAGAAGCGTTCGAGCTGCTGGGCGACCGCATTATCGCGGCTCACGCGAAGGATCGCACACTTCTGGAGAGCGGCGAATTGGCGACCGTGACGGCCGGCCTTGGCGCGATGAATTATGAGCTGTATATGAAGCTTCTGAATCAATACAAACCACATGTGCACATCATTATGGAGGAAGCGAAAGAGCATCAGATGGCGCAATCAAAGGCTTATATTGATGGGATACGCGGACGGGTGTAGATGGGGAAAACAGTAGACTGAGGGGAACCTGGGGCTGCTGTTTTTTTGTTTTTGAGGAGGTAAGCGAGTTAATGATTAAGCGTTGCTTGGGATATTTTGAAGCAAAGCAAGCAGCTTTGTTTTCGCATCAGCGGGAAAAATTCCTCGTAATACCTTACGTTTTGTCTGTATTTCTAATATGAGCTTGTTTTCGAAACGATCAGACTCCTTCAAATGATAAAGGACAATATCCGCCCACGGTAAAAGTCTATCGTTAATGTACACGCCGTCATTCCCAATAGAATAAGTTATATTTCCGCGTGAGATTATAAATGTAAGAAAGATGGGGTAACCATATGCAAACCAGTGATTATTAATCAAATCGCTTACTCCAAAGAAGAACATTAACCACAAAATCGTAATAACGGCTGCATAGGCCAGCACAATTAAAACTAACTTCCTATTGGCTACAAATAAAGTAGAGTTATAAATATGCATGATGTATTTGAAATTTTTGGTCATCCGATATTGTTTAAGTTCATAGTAGAAGCACCAAAGTACCATCAAACAGCTAGTCATATTCAATACTAATGTAAACAAAAAAATTGGATTCAATTCAATCACTCCTCGTTTGTTTACTGTAGAGAAGAGAATGGAAATCTTCGTGGGTTCGATTTATTTTTCCAAGCCACATAAAAGATATATGAAAAAGATGGAATTAGAACTCCCATTAGAACAAGAAAACCAGTGAATCCGAGAGGGTATTTATAATCAAATGGTGCCATTATAGCACAAAATAAACCGAGCATTACAATGAATACAAGAAGGTTAAAGGCAGTTTTTTTATTAGGTTCAACTTTTTTTCGAATAAAATATAGTGCAAGCAGAAGAACAATAGCCCATGCAAACAATAAGGAATATAACATTATTCGTTTGTAATCCTCCTTAAAAATGCTATTCTTCATGCGGGCTCTCTTCTAGCAGCTATTCTTATTTTGTATAAGCTTTAGGAGATGCTGGGTTTTGTTATGTTCTATGTTTACTAGATTATATTTGAAAAGGTAGATTATGATCAATATGAAATATAATATCATTTTCCTGAATAGGATTTTCGTAGATTAATTTATAATATTTGGACATAATGAAATGTTACATGACTTATTCAGTTCATGAGATTAATCGGTAATTGTGAGAATCTATGTTTGAATAAACCGGCCACATGTTCATGGAGAGATTCTTGGGCCAGTATGCGGAAATAAGGCTTGCAAAACGGCGTGCCTCTATGTCAAAATCGATGTAGATTCGCTTTAAACCCTTGTGGTTTCTTGTGCGAACCTGGCAACGAGTGTGGAAGAGACCGCGAACCATTTCGCCGTGGGTGTGGCTCTCATCACTCGTTTTTTCTTTGTTTACTTGCCATAAAGCATAGGCAAGCAAC
>NZ_JBXBBJ010000025.1:0-69731 GCF_057221575.1 Paenibacillus sp. Y660
CCAGCGGTTTTTGCAGAAAAATATGATTTATACCAACATTTCTCCCTCACCTCTAAGGTGTCAAAGTTGTAAATCTAAGAATGAGTGAGAAAACAGGAGAAAACATTACTTTATAGTGGGAGGAAATATTAGGGTGTCCGACTTATCTAGAGCAACAAATGAAGAGATTATGGAAGGCAATTATGATCGACCGATTGGAGTGAGCATACTTGCTATCTTAATGATTATTAACGGTGCTTTGGTATTAATAGCACAGTTATTAATGTTTTCTAGAACGGATGAACTATCCTCCTTCATCGGGATATCAGGGATATCTAATGCATACTTTCAAGTAGCACTTGGTTTCTCAGGGGCTATTGGTATTATTAGTGGGATTGGTATGTGGCAAGGGAAAAAATGGGGCTGGTGGCTAGCCATATTTTACTTTGCATATGAAATTACTTCAAATGTTAATTCATTATTTACTATGAAGGCAATTTCAGATCAGTTTGATATTTCAGGGCGAAGCCTGAATAAGTATTACATCAAAAATGGATCAAGAATTTTATGGAATGGATTAATTTTATACTATATGTACCGTGAAAATGTAACGTTTTATTTCAATACAACGGAGATAAAGAAGTGGAAAGCACTGCTTATTGTGTTTGCCTATTGCATAGCTATTTTTTTAATGGGTCTCATATTGAATCTATTTAATTAATATTTCAGTCAATCTAAAGTTAAAAAGCTTAACTTGAACCGTGAAGTGAACGACAGATTTTTCCAAAAGGAGTGCCTATGAAAGAATTAGATAAACGCGAGCATGGAAGATGGGACAAGATCAGGGCTAGAGGAAGGGTAATCTATGCGCTTCAATGGTCGCTTTATTTATTGATTTATTTTCTATTTATTCAAGGCGTCATAATTTTATTTAATCGTAGAAGCATTGAACAAATCGACATAATTGCTATATTGATTCTTTCTGTGATTTTGGGCATAGCGTGTATCCACTTCAAGGAGAGAAGGGACTGCTGTGGACTATGGGTTTAATCAGGAATGGTTAATAAAGAAGTTAGGTGCAGTTAACTGATAACAATTACATATTAAGCCCGATACATTCTGTTATCAGCATGTAT
Organism: Paenibacillus sp. Y660; assembly: GCF_057221575.1. Taxonomy (NCBI): domain Bacteria; kingdom Bacillati; phylum Bacillota; class Bacilli; order Caryophanales; family Paenibacillaceae; genus Paenibacillus; species Paenibacillus sp. Y660. Next base: position 1,116 of record NZ_JBXBBJ010000025.1, read on the forward strand.
ATAACTGCACCGGGCATTTACCGAATTTGATCATCATCGCTTATTCCTCGCTTTTGAAAAAGTAGGTGTTAATTTACAATAACTACACCATTATAGCACAAGTAAAGGGATCGATTGCTTCACTCTTTTTGTTTGCATTTATGGTATAATTTGCAGAAAATTTAGGTAAAGGAACGGCTTAAGTGGGAGAAGAATCATGAAATATTTTACTAAAACAAGGTATGACGAGTGAGGATGTATCTATTGTAATACTTAAAGGAAAAACAGATGTTTAAAAGGAGAGAGCCTATGCAAGAGTATGAAAAAAAAGCGCGGGAAAGATGGTATAAAACGAGAGCTAAAGGAAGAGTGCGATATGCTCTTCGTTGGATACTGGAGTTCATTTGTATTTGTGTATTTTTAATTATTTTTTTGGGTAGAAGCCTTGCATACATGGAGATTATTACTATGGTATGCGTCACTGTCATAATCGGTATAATCGTTTCTATTATGATGTGGACTTTATTTGAGAGAAAGTATAAACAGGAATAAAACAGCTAGTCCAGACCATTTTCTAAATGGTAAATAAACTGCTTATTTGCCGTGACTAGCCTCATTCCCTGATGGGTGCTGTAGACAACAACGTAATTAGAGTCTGCGTACTCTTCAAGAATCTGTTCTTCAGAGTAAAAGGTTAAGAAAACAGGATCAACATTATAACCAATTCGAAACACGTAGTGAAAGAAATATTTTTCCCTGCTTTCGATTTCTAATACAAAGCCTTGTTTATCCTTGTATCCGTACTTTTCCTTTAAATAAGATCTGTCCAGCTCTAATTCCATCCCATTCCAGTGATAGGCTTGTCTATCCGTACCATTGAGTGCTTCTCTTCCTCGCTTGATGCTGTATTCCCCGGATGCCGATTTAACCGCTTCTGCTTCATAAAGCTTAAAATCTGCGGAGAAATAATTTTCATTAATCGGCTTTGCCTCAACAAAGGTTTTTCGATTGTTTTTCACTTTATAAGTAATTTGGTATGTACGTAACGGTACCAGCTTCTCGAGCTCCCCAGCAGCAATGGTAATCTCTTTTAGCGATTCTCCTTCCTCATGTATTCCTTCCAGCCTACTTCTATCCTTCTCATAAAGGCCAGTCAAATAGCTTTCCGTAATTAAGATGTTTTCCGTTACGGTGGGCGATTTCGCAAACGGGTTGCCAAAGACGATTCCTACAATGTAAGCAATGAACAAAATAAAAATAACGGCTGGAACGGACAGAATCAGAAAAGCATGCAGCAAACAGGAATTACGGCTTTGTTGAGCTTCTTTTGCCGTTCTCATTTTTATTTCCCCCGCAGTACAATTGAAATATATATTTTTTTCTATATTATACTATAACTCCCTTGCGAAAGAGGAAGACTTAAGAGGTGAAGCTAATGCAAATCGCGCTTAACTACATTTCTTTACGGGAATATAACCATGTGGTAATATAGCGATATGAAAAATGATAAACTTTTTGAAATATTGGCAGAGCCCAATCGAAGATCGATTCTCGATTATTTGCGTGCGGGGGAGAGATCTGTCGGAGAACTTGTAGCGATATCGACACTGAGTCAGCCTGGTGTATCGAAGCATCTGCGGATTTTGCGGGAAGCGGGCCTTGTAGCGGTGCGGAAAGATGCACAGAAGCATTTGTATCGCTTGAACGCGAAGCCCTTAGAGGAGATTAGCGATTGGCTTGAGCCTTATCGGCTGTTCTGGTCCAATAAGCTGGATGATCTCGAGCGGATGCTGGATGAAGAATAACGGTAAGGAGGAACAAACATGTTAGCAGTCATCACGCAAATTGAAAATGGACATACGGTACGTTTCGAACGCCATCTGAAGCACCCTGTGGAGAAGGTCTGGGCTATGCTGACGGATAACGAGAAGCTGGCAAAATGGTTCTCTGAGCTTAGGGTCGATGACCTTCGAGAAGGCGGAATCATTAAGTTCAATATGCAGGACGGTACTTTCGAAGAGATGGTAATTATCGAGCTTAAGCAGCAGTCCGTTTTGGCGTATACATGGGGTGAGGATCAAGTCCGGTTTGAATTGTATCCGGAGCCGGAAGGCTGCCGCTTGGTTTTGATCGAGACAGTCAATAAGATTACTGCCCATACGCCAAGAGATATTGCGGGCTGGGATGTATGTCTGGATGTGATCGAGGCACTGCTGGACGGCAGAACAATTGAATCGCGCAAAGACATTTGGAAAATCAAATACGATAAATATGTACAAGCCTTTGAAAATTTGCCTCAAGCGTAGCTTGAATCGTTGAATCAACAAGCAGCTTGCGTTATTTGGATGTGAGAAAAATAATAGGTGCGATTTTTATATTTGTACTGGCTGGATTAGCGGAAATCGGCGGAGGTTATTTAGTTTGGCTCTGGCTCCGTGAAGGAAAGCCGCTATACTGGGGAATCGTTGGAGGAGCAGCGTTAGCGCTATATGGCGTTATTGCTGCGTTTCAATCCTTTCAATCGTTCGGAAGAGTGTACGCGGCATACGGAGGAGTGTTTATCGCGCTTGCTGTTCTATGGGGATGGCTCGTTGATAAGAAAACGCCGGATTTGTACGATTGGATTGGCGCTGGCATTTGCTTAATTGGGGTTTCGGTCATTCTTTGGGCGCCTCGGCATTAAGAAATGTGCAAGCAAGGGGATGCTGTGACGGGAGCTCCTGTTATAGAGCTAGAGTATAAGCATCCATTGGTGCCGTACTTGAAGAGGTTGATATGGCGACATATCGACGAATCTGGGGTGGTACCGCGAAAATTTCGCCCCCAAGACTTTAAGTCTTGGGGGTGAAATTTTTTTTGTTTTGTAGACGTGACGAGAAGAAGGACCGCTGTACTAACCCTACAATGGAGGTTTTACGATGAGGAATGAGATAAAAGCGGATGCGGATCATTTTTTATACAAAATCATTAATGAGGATAATCAAGCGGGCGTCTTCAGCAGACCTATGTGCACACGATTTCTATTTTGAGCTATCGCAGCCTATTCGAGTAAATGATGTGCAAGCGAAAGAAACGCTGCAAAGTGATTTGCTCTCCCAAAATCTTCGATTTTAACTAATCAAGCATGTGGGCAAGCGGTGTAAATGAGATATTCAGCGATTTAACGGACAGAGAATCCTTTATTTTTCTAATTCAGCGATTATTGTGGCGTTCGCGGACTCAGGTTCCGTTATTCACTCAAAAAAACCAATTTTAACATCGTTTAAATGGATTTAACGGATCTCCTGTCCGCCTATTACGCCTAAATGGTCAAAATGCAAATATAACGGAAATACAGTCCTCTCACTACAAATTCATGTGTTGAGATTCATTAGAAAGAAGTAAACTTTCTTCGTCCTGTCTGATCCAAGGGTATGCGCTATTCTATAGGAGGAGCTTTATTTTTACGTTGAGCGCGCTATGCATATGGTTTTTTACGATCTATTATATTTCGAAAATGGGCGGGTATCCGTTTAACTTCATTTTAGTGGTTTTTACCGACATCGTAGTCGGCATGAGCTTGGTCCTGTGCAATGTCGTCGTTTGGAAAATAAACCGCAGACGCTTAAAGGCTGCAAAATGAAGCTTTCGCTTCAGGCTGCTGCTGTTGGATTCACCTGCGAAACAGCCAGCAGCCTAACGTCATTTGTACGCTCCTCGGCGTCAAATAAAGTGAAATATAAACGCAGGTTCACACGCTTCTTTTAAAAATGCTGATTTAGACGTAAAATATAAGAAACAACGGAGGAGAGAATGAAATGACGAATGAAGCAATAGCAATCAATCATGATGATCTTTTGGCAGATTTGGAGTACCGAGGGCTGGTACAGCAATTTACCAACCGCGAGGAATTACATAAGAAGCTCACCAGCGAGCGCGTTGTGCTCTACTGCGGATTCGATCCGACTGCGGACAGCCTCCATATCGGGAGCCTGCTTCCGATTCTATGCTTGCGACGCTTCCAACAGGCGGGACATATCCCGCTCGCGCTGGTCGGCGGAGGAACGGGCTTGATCGGAGACCCGAGCGGCCGCTCGACAGAACGTTCACTTAACACGTCGGAGACAGTATCGCAATGGACGGATAGCTTAAAGCGTCAGCTGTCTCGTTTTCTTGATTTTGAAGCGGAGGAAAATTCGGCTAAGCTCGTAAGCAATTACGACTGGATCGCGCCGCTTGATGTTATTACGTTTCTGCGGGATGTAGGCAAAAACTTTACCGTCAACTATATGCTTGCGAAGGACTCCGTCGATTCACGCTTGTCATCGGGTATTTCCTTCACGGAGTTCAGCTATATGATTTTGCAAGCCTACGACTTCCACAAGCTGCATCAGGATCATAACTGCTCCTTGCAAATTGGGGGCAGCGACCAATGGGGCAACATTACAGCAGGTCTTGATCTAATTGGCAAAATGGGCGGCGGAGACGCTTATGGAATGACGATGCCTCTCGTTACAAAGAGCGACGGCAAAAAATTCGGCAAATCCGAATCCGGCGCGATCTGGCTCGACCGCTCGAAGACATCTGCGTACCAGTTCTATCAATTTTGGATCAACACGGAAGACAGCGATACGATAAAGTTTTTGAAATATTTCACGTTCCTGTCCCGCGCCGAGATCGAGGCACTTGAGAATGAGCTGCAGAATGCTCCGGAGAAACGTGCTGCGCAGCGTGAGCTGGCACGCGAAATTACCCGTCTTGTTCACGGCGAAGAGGCGCTAGTAAGCGCAGAGAAAATTACGCAGGCTTTCTTCTCGGGTGATGTCAACCAACTGAGCGAAGCGGAGCTTATCGAAGCGCTGCAGGACATGCCTACAACGGTGCTTACGAATAGGGAAGAGATTGGGCTGATGGATTTGCTGATTGAATCAGGAGCAGCGCCATCCCGCCGCCAAGCGAAGCAGGACATTACGAGCGGCTCGATTTCGATTAATGGAGCGAAGCAAACGGATGCTGAGGGCGTTGTCGGCAAAGAGCAAAGACTGTATGACAAATTTGTCGTCTTGCGCCGCGGGAAGAAAAACTACTTCCTCATTCGGTTCGAATAGTAAAGAACGTTGGTGAGCGGCGTTGGTGCTCGGACGAGCTGGAATTTCTGGAGTTAACTAGAGTTAAGTTGGAGGTAGCGGGATTAGAAGTAATTCTAATTAGAAGGTTTACTCTGGAGAAATTCCAGTTAGTTGAGATCCTTCGGTTTACACCTGCCCGAGCCCGACGAATCGCTTACTCTGTAAAAGCAAACAAGGCTGCCGATCATGATAATCGGCAGCCTTCTATTAATAGGTTAGACATTAACGGCAGTCGCTTCGACCATCCAGCTGAATGGATCAGCCAGCTTGCCCATTTGAATGCCGGTTAGCGTGTCATAGAGCTTCTTCGATAGCTCGCCTGTTTGGCCTTCATTGATGACCAGAACGTCGTCCTGCCAATTCAATTCGCCGATTGGAGAAATAACGGCCGCTGTTCCTGTTCCGAAAGCTTCTTCCAGCGCGCCGCTCCGACCAGCCTCATATAGCTCTTGAATCGTAATCTGACGCTCGACAACCTCGATATCCCAATGGCGGAGCATTTGAATAATCGAATTGCGCGTAATTCCGTCTAAAATGCTGCCAGTTAGCGCTGGGGTGTACACGACGCCGTTCATTTTGAAGAAGACGTTCATGCTGCCGACTTCCTCGATATATTTGCGGTGTACGCCATCGAGCCATAGTACCTGGGAATAGCCTTTTAACGTAGCCAGCTCCTGCGCTTTCAGACCAGCCGCATAATTGCCTGCAGTCTTCGCCTCGCCGACGCCGCCCTTAACGGAACGGACGTATTCCGACTCTACGAAGATTTTTACCGGGTTCACGCCTTCGGTATAATAAGCGCCTACCGGCGACATGATGATGATGAATTTATAATGCGTAGACGGTGCCACACCAAGCTGGGCTTGCGTTGCGATGATGAACGGACGAATGTACAGCGACGTGCTTGGCGCATTCGGAATCCAGTCCTTATCAACAGCGATAAGCTGCTTCAAAGCTTCAATCGCGGTATCAACATCAAGCTCGGGAACGCTGAGACGCTCGTTGGAGCGGTTCATTCTTTGTATGTTTTTTTGAGGTCTGAACAGCAGCACGCGGCCGTCGTCGGTTTTGTACGCTTTCAAGCCTTCAAAGATCGTTTGTCCATAATGAAATACTTTTGCTGCCGGGTCTAATACGATCGGTTGGTAAGGAAGGATACGCGGCTTATGCCAGCCGTTGTCCGTCGAATAATCCATAATAAACATATGATCCGTAAAATGGTTGCCGAATCCGAGCTGATCCGCCGCTGGTTGTTGTTTCTTATTTTTGGTCAATTCGATTTCCAATGATTGAAGCAATTGGCCCATCTCCCTTTTTGATCATTAATTGAATGCTAACACTTCATACGCTATATTTAAAATATCTATTTTATTGAATGTCCATACTTTAAAGGTATGGATGAACGGAGTGAACGCAACGTAATGGACATGCGTCAGCTGAAGTACTTTTTAACTATAGCACAAGAAGGACAGGTTACGCGCGCAGCTAAACTGTTGAATATGGAGCAGCCGCCCCTCAGCAGACAATTGAAGCTGATGGAAGAGGAGCTTGGCGTTAAGCTATTTGAGCGCAATGGCAAGGGACTTATCCTTACAGACTCGGGAGAGCTGCTTAAGCAGAAAGCCGAATCTCTGCTTCTTCAATTCGATGAATCCCTCAGGGAAGTAAAGGGAATGGAGGAGGGCATTCGCGGCGTCCTGTCGATCGGATCGGTTGTATCCTGCATTTCCTTATTGCCTAAGCGAATTGAGCTGTTTAGAGACAGGTACCCCCAGGTCACGTTTAAAATATCGGAGGGAGACCACTTCTACTTAGGCGAGCAGCTTGAGAAGCGGGCCATCGATTTGGTTGTTGCGAGGCTGCCGTTTGAGGCGCAAAAGCATCCACAGCAATATACCATTTTGACGCTGCCATCCGATCCGTTTGTTGCTGTCATTCCCAGCTCATGGACAGCCTATTCGAGCAAGGAATCGTTATGCATGAAGGATCTAGCTCAGTTTCCATTCCTCACATTGAAGACGGACAAGACGACCCGGATGCATGAGCAGGTCGTAAATGAATGCAAAAGGCATGGTTTTCTGCCTAATATTATATGCGAATGCTCCAGCGTTGCGATTATTATGTCGCTAATTGCAGGAGGGATCGGCGCAACGGTTTTTCCGAAGTCAGTCATGTCTTCCTTTCCAAGCACTGTCATCAAAATGCTCCATATCGAGGATGCGGATTTCCAATCCGATGTCGGCATCCTATGGCTGAGAGATCATTATTTGCCTAAGCGTGCACAGCTGTTTATTGAGAGCTTTCGCTCGGAAATGTGAGGAAGGAGGCAGCAAATGGAATCCAACATTCGACGGGCAGAAGCCAAGCTTCGCGCCTATAAGCAAGAGCATGTCCTTAAGGTTCTCAGGAACTTACCCGAGACGTCAAAACAAAAGCTGGCCGCACAAATAGAGCTTATCGATTTCGAGCGGCTGTTCAAAGCGCTGGACGAGCATCATGAGTCCAACCAATCCAGCATAGCAAATGTAAAGCCAATCCCGTTTGAGGATTGGGACTGCTATGATGCGGGAGAACAGCATGCTTTTACGGAGCTCGGGTGGGAGCTGCTGCGCAAAGGGGAAATCGGCGCTATCGTCGTCGCGGGGGGCCAAGGCAGCAGATTAGGCCACGATGGACCCAAGGGGACATTTGATATCGGCCTGCCATCCGGGAAATCCTTATTTCAGCTTCAAGCAGAAAGGCTGCTCATTCTATCTAGAAGAGCCGGCAAGCCTATCCCTTGGTATATCATGACTAGCCCGGACAACCATGATGCAACGGTATCTTTTTTTCAAAAACATCATTACTTTGGCTATTCGGCTTTGGACTGCTTTTTCTTCCAGCAAAATACGCTGCCTGCTCTTGATTTTGAAGGCAAGCTGCTATTAACGGACGATGGCGCCATTAAGGAAGTGCCAAGCGGGCATGGGGAATGCTTCGCTTCCTTAAAGCGGTCTGGCGCAATAGCCGACATGAAGCAAAGGGGTTTAAGCTGGCTATTTTATTACAACGTAGATAACGCGCTTATTAAGGTGGCTGACCCCGCTTTTATCGGCGTAGCTGCCTCGCATAACCATCCGATTGCCACGAAGGTGATCGAGAAGTCGGATGCTAAAGAGAAGATTGGCATCGTTTGCATGAATAATGGACGTCCGGCTGTATTGGAGTATAACGAGATTCCGGCAGAAATTAGCGAAGCAAGGACGATGGATGGGCATTTGTTTTATAGTCTGGGGCATATCTCGATTCATTTATTCAAGCTGGATTTCATTGAAGAGCATGCCGATGCCGATATCCCCTTTCATATCGCCTCCAAAAAGTTGGATTACTTAAGCAACGCAGGAAATAAAGTCATGCCTGTTGAACCAAACGCGTATAAGCTGGAACGATTTATTTTTGATTTTTTTCCGTATGCGGATCAATTGACCGTACTCAAGGCAAGGCGAGAAGATGAGTTTGCTCCTGTGAAAAATAAAGCTGGAGAGGACAGTCCGCAAAGCGCGCGCAATCTCGTACTCGCACAGCATAGGCGTATTTGGCAAAGTGCTGGCGAATAGCCTAAAATAGGTTCTTATTTCATTGATGACAAAGGTGGTAATTTGGAAGAATGGCTAAGGGCAAATATTATGTCGTTTGGGTAGGCAAAAAAACCGGTGTATTCGCAACTTGGCCAGAATGCCAAGCACAGGTTAGCGGTGTGAAGGATGCGAAGTATAAAGCCTTCGAGAGCAAGCCGCTTGCTGAAGCAGCTTTCAAGGACGGCTGGCGCAAGCATTGGGGGCAAGGGAGCGGCACTGCCGCCGCCAAGACAGGTACAAGCGTCAAGCAGCCGGTACTGTTTGGCGATGAAGCCTCTATCGACTATGACAGCATATCCGTTGACGTGGGCACTAGAGGCAATCCCGGCCCCGTTGAATACAAAGGCGTAGATACGCAGACCGGCGAAATTCTGTTTTATGTCGGGCCAATCGCTAACGGAACAAATAACTTGGGCGAGTTTATTGCGATCGTCCATGCCCTTTCGTACTTGAAGGAGAAGGGCAGCGGGAGAACGGTCTACAGCGATTCCCGGACGGCGCTCAGCTGGCTTCGCAATAAGAAGGTTGCCTCGACTTTGAAACGGGATGCTTCCACCGCGAAAATCTGGGAGCTTACGGACGAGGCGGTGAGGTGGCTTCAAACCAATACCTATTCCAATAAAGTGATGAAATGGAACACCGAGGAATGGGGAGAAATTAAAGCCGACTTCGGAAGAAAATAAAACGGCATGGAAAAGCACAACTACTGGTTTCCTCGGAGCGATGACGGGGAAACTTTTTTGTGTTTCTTGAACGTCCGGCTAAAGTAGTAGATGTCGTTGAAGCCTGTAGCGGCCGCAACCTCCGATACGGTGAGCGGACTGTGGCGCAGCAAATAATCGGCTTTGCCGAGTCGAGTCATCGTAATGTACTCGGTCACCGTATGACCGCTGAGTTCCTTGAACAAACGGCTGAAGTGGAAACGGCTCAGGCTTGCCATATTCGCGAGCGTATCGACAGACAGCTCATCTTGATAGCGCTTCTCGATATGCTGGAAGACGGGCGCAAAGCGCTCGATATTTTTCATCCGTTCTGCATATTCGTCCTGGGTAAGCACAGTAGCGACATGACCGCGAAGCAGCAGCGTAAGCAGCCGGTAAAGCTCCGACTTAATCGCAAGCTCGAAACCGAACTCGCGTTCCTCCAGCTCTTTGATGATCGCAAGCATGCAGGAGGATACGTTGCTGTTGCCTGTGACATGGTTTTGCAGCAGCAGCCTGTTTTGCGTTATCGGGGTGATGAACTTGGTTTCGGCGGCGTCTACCGATTGGCTGTGCAGCAGCGAAATGTCCGCAATGAGCGCATAGTAGTACAAATGGGAAGAGAGACTGATGCCGTAGTGCAGCTCGTTGCTGTTGACGACAACAAGATCGCCGGCGGAGGCTATTGTGGTCGTAGATCCGCATTCGATCGAGGCTTGGCCGGTGACGATATATAGGAATTCAAGATGTTCGTGAAAGTGATGGGGGAAGATGACGACGCCCTGCTCATTAAAGGTAATACGGTGCAGCTTGATTGGAAAATGAGGGTCTGGCATGTCCATGGGCTCGCGCAGCGTTTCGAATTTTTCCACCTTCATCAACCTCCTTATCTGGATAGCACAATTGTACAAACAAACCGCACAGCTTTGCATGGTGTTAAGTATTGAAACCATTATAATACGAAAGTGTAGACGTGCAAAACCTTACTATGACAAAGGAGAGATTAGCAATGAAACCGGTACAAATTGCGGTTATTGGAAACGGCTCTATCTCATCATCTCATTTAGATTCATATAAGAATAACCCAAATGCGAACATTTACGCGGTATGCGATTTGAACGAAGAGCGCGCACAGGCAGCGGCGGAGAAATACGGAGCAGAGAAGATCTATACGGATTATCGCGAGCTGCTCGCTGATCCCGTTATCGAAGCAGTAAGCATCTGTACATGGAACAACACGCATGCCGAGATCAGCATTGCCGCGCTAAATGCGGGCAAGCATGTGCTTGTCGAGAAGCCGCTATGCCGTTCCGTTGAGGATGCGCTTCTTGTTCAGGACGCTGTAAACAAATCGGGCAAGCTGCTTCAAGTCGGCTTCGTTCGCCGCTATGATACGAATGCGCAGCTGCTGCGCGCCATGGCGGACAGAGGCGAATTCGGCGAGATTTATTTTGCCAAAGCATCGACGCTTAGACGTCTCGGCAACCCGGGCGGATGGTTCTCCGACATCGAGCGCTCCGGCGGCGGGCCGCTGATCGATATCGGCGTTCATGTCATCGATCTGTGCTGGTATATGATGGGACGCCCTAAGCCGGTTTCCGTTAGCGCCAATACGTACCACAAGCTTGGCAACCGCTCGAATGTGAAAAATTTAAGCTTTTATCAAGCGGCGGATTACGATGCAGAAAAAAATACTGTTGAAGATATGGCAAACGCTCTCATTCGTTTCGAGAACGGCGCATCGCTGCTCGTAGATGTCAGCTTCACGCTGCATGCAAAATCGAATGAAACGGCTGTGAAGCTTTACGGGGAAAAAGGCGGCTTTGAGATCGATCCGGAAACCGTCATTGTCACGGAGCAAAACGACACGATATTGAATATTTATCCGCAGACGGACAACAAAGGCTTTGATTTTATCGGCGCATTCCAAAATGAGATCAATCACTTTATCGATTGCGTTTCAAGCGGATCACAGCCGATCAGTCCGGTTGAGGACGGCGTGGAGATTATGAAAATATTGGTCGGCATTTATGAATCGGCCGCCAAAGGAGCGGAAGTTCGTCTATGAAATTAGGGATTAGCACATACAGCTTATATCAAGCGCTGAGAACAGGTGAAATGACGATACAGGATGTTATCATCTATATAGCATCTATCGGCGCTGAACATGCGGAAATCGTACCGCTCGGCTTTAACCTTACCGAAACTCCGGCGCTTATTGAAGCCATCAAGAAGCAAGCGAAGGAAAGCGGAATCGAGCTGTCCAATTATGCGGTAGGCGCCAACTTCTCGGCCCTAAACGATGAGCAGTTCGAGCAGGAGATTGCCCGGTTGAAGCAAGAGGTAGATATCGCGGCAGCACTAGGCGTCAAGAAGATGCGCCATGACGTAGCTTCGTCAAAGGATCTATCGATCTCTAACTTTCTGCTCGAGCTGCCAAAGCTGGCGAAAGCTTGCCAAATCATCGCGGACTATGCAGCGCCGCACGGCATAACGACAAGCGTAGAAAATCACGGCTATTATATTCAGCATAGCGACCGCGTGCAGGCGCTAGTTGATGCGGTAGACCGTTTGAACTTCAAAACGACGCTGGATGTAGGCAACTTCCTATGCGTAGATGAGAATCCTGTTGCTGCGGTCGCAAATAATATTGGCCTCGCTTCCATGGTTCATGTGAAAGATTTCTACTATCGTCCAGCTGCCGAAAATCCTGGCGAAGGCTGGTTTAAATCAACGAGCGGCAATTGGCTGCGCGGCGCAATCGTCGGCCATGGCGACATCGCGATGCCGCAAGTGCTGCGCGCAGTGAAGGAAAGCGGTTATGATGATTATGTTTCCATCGAGTTTGAAGGGCTGGAAGATTGCCGCCTTGGAACGAGACTCGGCTTTGAATTCGTAAAGCGTGTATGGAACGAACTATAACAAGAGGAGCGTGCCTGATATGACATTGCCTATTATTACGAATAAAATCGGCGTTATCGTGGATAGCTTTCAGGTTGGCGTAAAGGAAGGCCTGCTCAAGGCGAAGCAGGTCGGCGCCGATGGCGTGCAAATGTATGCTGTTCACGGCGAGCTTGACCCTGCTGGTCTTACTGCAGCTGCGAGAAAAGAATGGAAGTCCTACATTGAAGGGCTTGGCCTCGATGTTTCCGCCTTAGTTGGCGATCTGGGCGGCCACGGCTTTCAGGACCCGGAGCAAAACCGCGCGAAGATCGATAAGTCCAAGCGAATTATGGAGCTGGGCTTGGAGCTTGGAACGAATATCATTACGACTCATATCGGTATCGTGCCGAGCGACAAGAACAGCCGCGTATACGAGACGATGCATAACGCCTGTGAAGAGCTGGCCCGTTTCGCCAACGATGTGAATGCATATTTTGCCATCGAGACAGGTCCCGAAACGTCGGCTCATCTGAAGTCCTTTCTGGACGGCCTCGGCACCAAAGGGGTAGCGGTTAACTTTGACCCAGCCAACATGGTTATGGTTACGGGCGATGATCCGGTTCTAGGCGTACATACGCTGAAGGATTATATCGTCCATACCCATGCGAAGGATGGCGTTAAGCTCGGTCATATCGACCCGCGCGACGTCTATGGCGATTACGGCTACGAGGTTACGCTTGACCATGAGAAAATTGCGGTCATGGCCGAATCCGGCTCGGCATTCCGCGAAGTACCGCTTGGAGAAGGCGGCGTGGACTGGGCTGCCTATCTGCGCGCGCTTCAAGAAATCGGCTATAACGGTTATTTGACAATTGAGCGTGAGGTTGGAACTAGCCCAGAGGCTGATATTAGCAATGCGGTACAGTTTTTGAAAGCTTTCAAAGGTTAGCGGCGGCTGCATTAACTGGAATAGCTTCCGCTAATAAAGGGATAACCGGTAAAATGCCTGCATGAGATGGATTACCTCCCGTTAAGTTGAAAAAGCTCTCTAGGCGAATGCCAAGAGAGCTTTTTTTGCCGCTTCTCTAGTCTTATTTTGCTGGCAGGAAGCGCTTTATCGTATTGCCGATTCGTTATTCACAAATTTTATGATTTAATTCAGTGTAAAGGTATAGGAATAAAGAGAACTTAAAGCTATAATGGTTTTAAGTAGGTTTCCAACATAAAACGAGCATCTGGTGTTTGCCAAAGGCGACAGCCGTTTACGGTTGGTGTATAATTATGAAAAAAGGCATTGGGCCTATAGCGACTGCTGGAACCCTGCCGAAAAATAACATTTAAGGAGTACTCGAAATGACTAAAACGCTTATTTTCGGGCATAAAAACCCGGATACCGACACGATTACATCAGCTATTGCTTATGCTGAGCTGAAAACAAAGCTAGGTGCTGACGTTGAGGCTATTCGCCTTGGAGACGTTAACGGCGAAACGCAATACGCGCTTGATTATTTCGGCATTGCAGCTCCTCGTCTTATCGAGAACGTTGCTGACGAGACTGACACGGTTATCTTGGTCGACCACAACGAGCGTCAACAAAGCGCTAACGATATCGATAGAGTACGCGTTTTGGAAGTTATCGATCACCACCGTATCGCTAATTTCGAGACAAGCCACCCGTTATATTTCCGCGCTGAGCCAGTGGGCTGCACAGCGACGATTTTGAATAAATTGTACAAAGAGAATGGCGTTGAAATTCGTAAAGAAATTGCCGGCCTTATGCTGTCTGCCATCATTTCCGATTCCTTGCTGTTCAAATCGCCAACTTGCACAGAGCAAGACGTAGCAGCAGCTCGCGAGCTTGCCGCAATCGCTGGCGTTGACGCAGAAAGCTACGGTCTGGACATGCTTAAAGCAGGCGCGGATCTAAGCGACAAAACAATTGCACAGCTGATCTCCCTTGACGCGAAAGAGTTCGCAATGGGCAGCTATAAAGTAGAAATCGCACAGGTAAACGCGGTTGACACAAATGATGTTATTTCCCGCCAAGCTGAGCTGGAAGCGGCATTGAATGACATCATCGCAACTAAAGGACTTGACCTGTTCGTGCTAGTCGTTACCGATATTTTGAACAACGATTCCGTTGCACTTGCACTAGGCGCTCAAGCTCATGCTGTTGAGAAAGCTTACAACGTAACATTGTCCGACAACAAAGCGGTACTCAAGGGCGTTGTTTCCCGCAAATCGCAAATCGTTCCTGTTCTTACAGAAACGCTGAGCAACCTGTAGGAAATTGGGCGGCTGCAGCCGTTCATTTACAAATAGCAGTCTGGAGCTTGTCCAACAAGTTTCAGGCTGCTTTTATTTTGCTATAATAGATAGAGAAGGAGCGGATGACATGTTTGCAGTTACCGAATACAGCGCCGAATTAATGAAGGACCCGTTTGGCATTTTGACAGGAAAGAGATATGAATTCATACTCGATCTTGACGTTGCCGACGATGATGAGCTTTACCACGAGGAAGGTGTAACGCTTCGCGTCATTTATGTCATTGAGGATGATGAATCAGCTCGGATTGTAAAATATGAGTTTTTGACGACCTCCACTAGTACATATATCGATTTTGAGCTCGAAGAGGAAGAAAAAACGTTCGTGCTTGAAGTTTGCAAAGAGCACTTTCAAAAGTCAGAATAACAGTACGAAAGAGAGGGACACAGATAAAGTGTCCTTTTTTTATACATTTTTTTCAATTAAAATCCCCTTTTTCTTCTTTTTTATGATAATATTTTCTGGTATAACTTGAAAATATACATTTTTCGACAAAATGAAGTATTTCAAGGGAAATTAAGAATGATAAGGGGATTAGTATGAGAATGATCAGAATGATGTTTGGCTTGTTAATGGCTATGCTGCTGTTAACCTCTACAGCTTATGCAACCGAGGGAGGCCCCGAGGTGAGTTGGGTAAAGGGAGGCGGTACGGTAGAGATAGGCGGAATGTCTTCGCTTAAGCTGGACGAATCGCTGTTTTTTTTGGACAAAGAGGATACAAAAATAATTCAGGAGTACATAGGCAATCAATCGTATGATACTGAGATAGGCAGCGTATTTCCGGTAGATGAAAGTCAAAATTGGTTTGTCTTGTTTGAATACGAAGAGGTTGGAAATATTTCGGATAAGGAAAAGAATGAAATTGATGCGGGCAAGCTTCTCAAAAGCTATAAGAAAGGATCGGAGGAAGCAAATAAAGATCGAGCGGAAGAAGACCGTCTATATGTGAAGGGCTGGCATACTGAGCCTTTCTACAATGAAGCGAATCATACACTTATTTGGGCTCTTGAGGCTAATGACAGCCAAGGAAATTCCATTATCAATTACAATGTTCGGACACTGACTCGCAAAGGATACATCTCGACATTGCTAGTTACGGACATTGAAAGATTGGATAAGGATATCGAAATGTTGAATGCTATTATTTTACCAAATTATTCAGTTAACGCAGGACATCGCTATTCCGATTTTGATGCGTCAACGGATAAAGTATCCGAATTCGGCTTATCGGGTCTTATTCTAGGAGGAGCGGGTTTGATTGTTGCGAAGAAAGCAGGCTTGTTAGTGGCTGCAGCGCTCCTGCTTAAAAAGTTTTGGTTTGTGTTAATTGCCATTCCAGCCGGAATATGGTCGTGGATTAAACGACGCAGGCAAGCGAAGCAAGAAAGAATGTAGGCATAGAACAAGCCTTATCCACACAAGAGAAAATGTTACTTTCTACCTAACATCCATTCCTTTTGTTATTTGTCACCCCTTAACCGCATAAAATTTAAAAACAGCTATTTTTTGCAGGTGGATGCAGAAAGGAGCAGGTGATGAACAGGGCTAGTAAAGACATCGAGCTGGCTGAGCAATTCGGCGCCCATAATTATCATCCCCTGCCGATAGTGATTAGCAGCGCAGAGGGCGTATGGGTGCAGGATTCAGAAGGTTCGCGTTACATGGATATGCTGAGCGCTTATTCGGCTTTAAATCAAGGGCATCGTCATCCTCGCATTATTGAAGCGTTAAAGGAGCAAGCGGATAAGGTCACGATTACGTCACGCGCATTTCACAACGAGGTGCTGGGCACGTTCTGCGAGAAGCTTGCAGCCTATACCGGCAAAGAGCGGATTCTACCCATGAATACGGGGGCGGAGGCGGTCGAGACGGCGATAAAGGCAGTGCGGCGCTGGGCTTACAGCGTCAAGCATATACCGGCCGAGCAAGCGGAAATTATCGTTTTTGAAGGCAATTTTCACGGACGGACGCTGACGGTCACCTCCTTCTCCTCGACAGAGAGCTACCGGCAGGGCTTTGGCCCGTTCACGCCAGGGTTTCGTGTTATTCCATATGGGGATCTGGAAGCTTTAAAGGCTGCGATTCACCCCCATACCGCCGCGGTGCTGATCGAGCCGATTCAAGGCGAAGCGGGCATACGCATTCCGCCAAGAGGATTTCTTGCCGCTGCGGCTAAGCTGTGCGCGGAGCATCAGGTGCTGCTCGTCGCAGATGAGATTCAAACCGGCTTCGGCCGCACCGGACGCAAGTTCGCTTGCGACTGGGAGGATGTTGTTCCCGATATCTACGTTATGGGCAAAGCGCTTGGCGGGGGCGTATTGCCGGTATCGGCCATTGCAGCAAGCAGCAGCATTATGGATGTGTTTGAGCCAGGGTCGCACGGCTCTACGTTTGGCGGCAATCCGCTCAGCTGCGCCGTTGCAATCGCTGCGCTTGATGTGACCGAGGATGAGCTGCTGGCTGATCGCTCGCTTGTGCTCGGGCAGTATTTCTTATTGAAGCTCGCCCAGCTCCAGCATCCGGATATAAAAGAAGTGAGGGGCCGCGGCTTATTTATTGCGATCGAGCTGAATACGCCTGCTAGAGCTTATTGCGAGCGGTTGATGGAGCTGGGGCTGCTGTGCAAGGAAACGCATGACTATGTGATCCGGCTAGCGCCGCCGCTCATTATAACGGAAGACGAGATCGAATGGGCGTTTGAGAAAATTCAAGCTGTCTTCACGAATAGCAACTTGGCAGGAGAGTGACGGCTATGAGCATTCAACAGGTTGCCATTGTTGCGGTACCTTTCGGAAAAGGGGCTGGCACGCCAGGTGCTGAGCTTGGTCCGGCGCATATTTTGCATGCTGCAGGGCTAAGCCGCAAGCTGACGGAGCTGAATATTCCCTATCGGTTGGCAGGAGAGATCAGCGTCCCGGCGAAGCTTCCGCCTCTTCAGTCAGCGAATGCAAAGCATTTGTCGGAGGTGCATGAAGCCTGCAGCCAGCTATCGGAGCGCGTAGCTGAAATTGTGGCAGAGGGAGCTTTCCCGTTAGTTCTCGGCGGCGATCATAGCATTTCGATTGGGACGATTGCGGGCCTTGCCGAGCATTACGAGGATCTTGGCGTCATTTGGTTCGATGCCCATTCGGATCTGAACACGGAGGATACAAGTCCGTCGGGCAATATTCATGGGATGTCGCTTGGCATCAGCCTTGGCAGAGGTATTCCGATATTAACCGGATTAAGAGGCATTTCTCCCAAAATAAAGCCAGAGCACGTAGCGATCGTCGGGGCCAGATCGCTCGATTCCGGGGAGAAGGCGTACATTCGCTCCTTAGGCATCGCCTGCTATACGATGCATGATATCGATCGTCTCGGCATTGCGCGCGTGATGGAGAAAGTGATTCAGCAGCTCAAGCAGACGACCGATGGCGTCCATGTCAGCTTTGATATCGACAGTCTTGATCCGCTGGAGGCGCCGGGAACGGGGACGCCAGTCCGCGGCGGGTTAAGCTACCGTGAAGCGCATCTTGCGCTGGAACTGCTTTACCAGTCGAATCTCGTTACATCGGCGGAAGTCGTTGAAGTCAATCCAAGCCTTGACCATCATGACCAGACGGCTAAGCTAGCCGTAGAGCTGATTGGCTCGCTTCTTGGCGAGCAGATATTGTAAGGATACCGAGCGTCCATTTGAATGGGTAGGAGGGATACGCCTATGCGGGAACCATTTCAGAACGAGCCATTTACCGATTTCTCGGTAACCGATCATATTAACGATTTTCAGGAAGCGCTGCGTAAAGTGGAGTCGGAGCTTGGCCAGGAGTATACGCTGAAGATTGGTCCGGACCGCATCGAAACGATACAAAAGCGCAAATCGATCAACCCCTCCGATGTGAATCAGCTGATCGGCATCGTATCGCAGGCGGACACTGGACTTGCGCATAAAGCGATACTTGCCGCAGCGGCGGCCTTCGAGGACTGGAAGAAGGTAACGCCGCCTGCCAGGGCGAGGGTGCTTTATAAAGCTGCGGCGCTGCTGCGGCGGCGCAAGCATGAGTTCTCGGCTTGGCTCGTATACGAAGCGGGCAAAAGCTGGGCCGAAGCAGACGGAGATACGGCGGAGGCCATCGATTTTCTGGAGTATTACGGGAGGGAAATGGAGCGGCTCGCGGAGCGCCAGCCGATAGTAGCGATAGCGGGCGAGGATAATGAGCTGACATATATCCCGCTTGGAGTCGGCATTATTATTCCGCCATGGAACTTTCCGCTTGCGATCATGGCAGGCATGACGATGGCCGCCGTCGTTGCCGGCAATACGGTCGTACTCAAGCCAGCCAGCGCGACGGCAGTCATCGCTGCCAAGTTCGTTGAACTGCTGGAGGATGCTGGCTTGCCGGACGGCGTTGTCAACTTCTTGCCAGGGGCAGGAAGCGAGGTGGGCGATTTTATGGTGGAGCATCCGTTAACCCGGTTTATTTGCTTTACGGGCTCGCGCGAGGTTGGCTTGCGCATTAATGAGAAAGCCTCGCTTAGCCAGCAGGATCAAAAATGGATTAAGCGCGTGGTTGCAGAGATGGGCGGCAAGGATACGATCATCGTCGATGAGGATGCGGATCTTGATCTGGCAGCCGAAGCGATTACAGCATCCGCCTTCGGCTATGCCGGCCAAAAGTGCTCGGCCTGCTCGCGAGCCGTCGTGCATGAGCTCGTCTATGACGAGGTTATCGAGAAGGTGGTTGAGCGGACGAAGCGGCTGAAGCTTGGAAAGGCAAACGAGCAAATCACCTATATAGGTCCGGTTATCGATGAGCGGGCATACCTTAGCATTTTAAAATATATCGAGGTTGGCCGCAGCGAAGGCGCTATCGTGCATGGCGGAAGAATCGGCGACAGCAGCGGCTATTTCATTGAGCCTACGATCATTAAGGATGTTGCCCCCTATGCCCGCATCGCGCAGGAGGAAATATTCGGCCCCGTACTCGCGTTTATTAAGGCATCCAACTTCGACGCGGCGCTCGATATCGCGAACAACACCGAATATGGGTTAACGGGCGCGGTCATCTCGCGGAACCGCAGCAGACTGGAGCAGGCACGCGAGCAGTTCCACGTAGGCAATCTTTATTTTAACCGAAAGTGTACAGGTGCTTTGGTCGGTGTTCATCCCTTTGGCGGCTTTAATATGTCAGGCACGGACTCGAAAGCAGGCGGGCGCGATTACTTGCTGCTCTTCACGCAGGCGAAGGTTGTATCGGAAAGATTCTGATCGTTATTTGCGAGCGGATTGGGCAAGCAGGGTGCCAATCCGTTCTATTCCTCGTTCAATATCATCCTCGTTTACGTTGGTTGCGTTTAGCTTCACGATATTTTCCCTCTCGAAATTCGCCAAATAATCCCGGTCCAAAGTGTCCAGAAGGATCGATTCCTTCTTTAATTTTGCAATCAGCAGCGGAGCGGAAATCGTTTTGTCCAGCAAAATATGCGTATGAATGATCGGATTCCTCGAGCGTTCATAAGTGAAAGCGCCGCCGCTGCGAGCAGCCTCTTTTGCAAGCGCAGCATCTAGCAGCTTTGCCCTAGCCGCGTATCTGCTGCGGATTTTGGCGCGGTGACGATCGAACATGCCGCTGCGCAAATAGATTTCAAGAGCGGCCTGCGACAGCATGGAGCTGTCGATGTCGTCATGTTTCTTGTACAGCCGAAACGCTTCAGAGAGTAGATCGGGAACAACGGCGATGCCGATGCGCAGGCCGGGAAAAATAATTTTGGAATAGCTCTTCAAATAAATGACATGCGACGAATCGTCATGGGCGAATATCGGATCGGCCTTGCTGTCCCGCTCGAAGTCGGCGAGGAAATCATCCTCAACGATGTACACATCGTATTTGGCGGCCAGCTTCGCAAGGCGCTTCTTTTCTTTGTTCGTGTAAGAGCAGCCCAACGGATTATGGAAACGCGGCATCGTATAAAAAAACTTAATGTCCTCCGTACGGAAGATTTCCTCCAGCCTGTCAAAATCAATGCCCGCAAAGCGACGCTCGATGCCGATGACAGGCACGCGGCGCGTCTCCAAATATTCGATAAACAGATGATAGCCTGGCTGCTCGATCAGCACCTTCTGCTTGCCATTTGGGAAGGGCATAGCGGCAAGCAGCGACAGCGCCTGCTGTACGCCGGACACCACAAAAACGTTCCGCTCCGCGGTAAATACCTGATAGCCCATTAATTGCTTGCGCACGATATCGATCAGAGAGGCCATTCCTTTGGCAGTGCCATACACGAATAAGTCCTTCTGATACGTGTCGATCGCTTTATTGATGCAATGCTGAAAATCCAAATAAGGGAACACATTCGGATCTGGAGCAGCAGCCGCAAAATTCAAAATAGGAGATGCTTCGCTTTGATCGGAATCCGTCCCTTTGACAACGTAATAGCCGCTCTTTGGCATCGCGTATATAAGATGGCGCTTCTCCAGCTCATCCAGCGCTTTAATGATCGTGCTCTTGCTGCAGCCATACTGCTCCGAAAGCGTGCGGATCGAGGGGAGCTTCTGTCCATCCTTATAGGGCTGCTTCAGAATCAATTCCTCCAGCTCGTTCATGAGCTTCAAATACATGTACATCGGACATGCTCCTTGCTGTTATCTGTAACGGTACAGATAGCGGTTTTCCTTATTGTAGCATGCATGGCTGGGAGATACGATATAGCTAACATAAACAGCCACAAGGAGGTACGTCATGACAGCAGCACAATTAGATGCCAAAACAAAGCGCTTCGCATACTCTGCGATCGTAATTTATTCGACCATTATAGGGCTTTCTTTTCTTTTCGGAAAATTAGCCTTAACGGTGGCAACGCCGCTGGATAGTCTCGCTCACCGCTTTACCGTTTCCTTTACCGCGGCAACCATTCCTGTTCTATTCGGGTGGGTAAAGCTGCAGATCAAACCGCGGGATGTACTCGCTATTCTACCGCTAGCCGTTTTATATCCGTCGATGTTCTTTGCTTTTCAAGCCTTTGGCTTGCAATTCACGACCTCCGCGGAAGCGGGCATTATTCACGCGACAGTGCCGATCTTTACGATGGCTGCGGCAGCCTATTTCCTGAAGGAGCGGACGACGAGGCTGCAGAAGCTTTCGACGCTTCTCTCCGTAGCAGGCGTCATCTTCATATTTGTCATGAAAGGAACGACGATTGATTTTGCTAATATGAAAGGCACGCTGCTCATTCTGTTGTCAGCCCTCGCATTAGCCGGCTATAGCGTGCTTGCAAGGAAGCTTACTACGCGGATGAGTGTGATTGCCATGACTTATGTGATGACGGTGATCGGCTTTCTCGTTTTTAATGTAATGGCGGTTGGCAAGCATGTGGCAGAAGGGACGCTGTCCCTTTACTTTGAGCCGTTTGCAAGCGCTGTATTTCTATTTTCGATTCTCTATTTGGGTGTGCTCTCCTCGCTCATTTCCAGCCTGCTCAGCAATTACGCCTTATCGAAGCTGGAGGCATCGAAGGTGAGCGTGTTCAATCATCTTGCTACATTGGTTTCGATTGTTGGAGGTTTTGTCTTCTTAAATGAACAGCTTGCGTACTACCACCTTATCGGCGCGGCTGTTATCATCGCGGGGGTACTGGGCACGAATGCGGGGACAAGGGGAAGGAGGAAAGCGGCGCTTCCTCCCAAGGCGCTTGATCCAACGGCGAAACGCTAACTACGTAATAGAGGAACGGATAAACAATAGCGCCAGATAAAGCGGCATAGCGGAGAGATTAAGTACCTCCATAGAAACCGGCTGAGTGGCAGCAGTATTCGTTACCCGAACCCTTTTAACGGATAATAGATCAAATAACGCCATATCAGCAACCTTTTTCTAACATTTGGACGGTATGATCACGTATTGGATAAGCATGAGAATTTCCAGTTATGTTTCATTGATCGCGCCAAACGAAGGAATTAGAAGGAGCTTTTCCCGTTAGAGGTGTCCACAGAAAATAAAGTGTTAGACTGAAGAATTAAGTGGTAGACTAGGAAAATAAAGATGTAGACTGAGAATTTAAAGTTTTAGACTGACGATACACCATTTAACGGGCAGCAGTGAAGTAACGGAAGTAACTATCCATCCATTAATTTCATTTATATCTGATATCACAAATATTAATTTCATCTATATGAATGCCCTCGTTATAATTAGCTGTAGTTAAGCGCTAACGGGCTGATTAACGCCATCAATATCAATAATATTTTCTCTGACGGGAGAGCTGGTACATGGGGAATAGAACTGATTTTTTGAACATGAATATAGCAGAATTAAACAAACATGATGTGTCTCTTAAAGAAAGGTATGCTGAGTATAAGAATCAGACAATGAAAATGGATATGTCCAGAGGAAAACCGTGTCCTGAACAGCTTGAACTTTCCAGAAGCATGCTTGATATAGTCACATCCAGTGACAGCTTAAAGGCGTTGGACGGATCGGATTGTCTTAATTATGGTGGTATTGATGGGATACCCGAAGCTAAAGAGCTTTTTTCACAAATACTTGAAGTTAGTTCAAATGAAATTATAATCGGAGGAAACTCAAGTCTTACTCTGATGCACGATACTCTAAGCAGAGCGATGCTTCACGGTGTTTACGGCGGCGAACTGCCATGGGGAAAACACTCCACTGTTAAATTCTTATGCCCAAGTCCAGGTTATGACAGACATTTTGCCTTATGTGAACTATTAAATATTGAGATGGTCGCAGTGGATATGCTTAATGATGGTCCGGATATCGAAGCAGTTGAAAAACTTGTTAGTCAAGATGATACGATTAAAGGAATATGGTGCGTTCCAAAATACAGCAATCCTGATGGCATTACTTATTCGGATGAGACTGTTGACCGACTTGCCAGTATGAAAACGAAGGCAAGAGATTTTAAAATTTTCTGGGATGATGCTTATGCTGTGCATCATTTGACTGACAAACCCGATCATTTGAAAAATATCCTAAGTGCATGTAAAGAGGCTGGAAATCCTGACCGTGTTTTTATATTTTGTTCTACTTCCAAGGTTACTTTTCCTGGAGCCGGTGTTGCTGCTATGGCAGCAAGCGTTGAAAACATAAAATATATTAGGAAACAGATTGCTGTCCAGACAATTGGTCCCGATAAGATCAACCAGCTAAGGCATGTCCGATTTCTGAAGGATATGGATCATTTACGAAGTCATATGGAAAAACATGCGGCTATTATTAAACCCAAATTTGAGATGGTCCTAAATAAATTAGAGTCAGAGCTGGGCGGGAAGAATATTGCAACCTGGAAAAAACCAAATGGAGGATATTTCATTAGTCTGAATACATTGGACAGTTGTGCCAAGATCGTTGTAAAAATGGCAGCCGAAGCCGGTGTTACATTGACTGCGGCCGGAGCGACTTTTCCTTACGGCAAAGACCTGCGCGACCGTAATATACGCATAGCCCCTACCTTTCCATCTTTGAAAGAACTAGAGAAATCAATCGAGGTATTATGTATTTGTATCCAATTGGCAAGTGTTAATAAAATTCTAACAGAAAGATAGTTGCTTCAAAACATATATTGCGCTAACGGAGACGTTAGCGCAATACAACAGCGGCAGTCTAAGACTTTATCTTTGAGTTATAGTCCGCCGCTGTTCCATTTTAAGAACTAGTCTAAACTGGCGTAAAGTTTGGATATACCTATTTATTACGATGACAGCTTTACTATAATTGGATATCATTGGATCAAAAGGGATGCTGGAAGCATTGTGGGGGTTGGTCCAATGAACGTGAATAAGGAAAAGTGGATTATAGAGGCTGATATAGCAAGCATGCAAGCGGCTATGGGAGCGGGCTGGTTAAGCTCGGAAGAGCTGGTGAAGCTGTACCTGGCTCGGATTGAGAGATACGACGGAGAACTTCGCTCTATTTTGGAAGTTAACCCGGATGCGATTGAAATCGCCAAAGCATTAGACAAGGAACGAATCGAGCAGGGAATCAGGGGAAGCCTGCATGGCATACCGATCCTGCTCAAGGACAATATCGATACGCATGACAACATGCACACGAGTGCAGGCTCGGTCGCATTAGCGAATTCCTACGCAGCGGCGGATTCCTTCGTTGCATCTCAGTTGCGCGCAGTTGGAGCCGTTTTGCTCGGAAAAGCGAATATGACGGAATGGGCCAATTTCATGTCCAGCTCGATGTGGGCGGGCTACAGCTCAAGAGGAGGACTTGTGCTTAATCCATATGGACCGGGAGAGCTGTTCATTGGCGGCTCTAGCTCAGGCTCAGCGGCTGCGGCTGCCGCGAATTTGGGAGCTGGAGCAATCGGCACGGAAACCTCCGGATCGATCATCAGCCCTGCAAGCCAGACGAGCTTGGTAGGCATTAAACCGACGATTGGCTTAATAAGCCGAAGCGGCATTATACCGATTACGAACAGTCAGGATACAGCCGGTCCGATGGCAAGAACGGTGGCGGACGCAGCCATCCTGCTTGGAGCGTTGACGGGTGCGGATGAGAAGGACGAGGTGACTGCAGCCGGGGTGAAGCATGCTTACCGGGATTATACGCCGTTTTTGGATGCGGACTACTTGAAGCAAGCCCGGATTGGAATTCCGCGTTTTTACTATAAGGATTTAGACGAAGCTAGACTCGTCATTATTGAAGGAGCAATCGAGGTTTTGAAGCAGGCAGGAGCAACGATTATTGACCCTGTTGAGCTGCCGTGCGAGCAGGTCGATTGGGACTGGCATGTGCTGCGCTATGAATTCAAAAAATATATCAATGACTATCTCGGCAATTTGAATGAGTCGGTTCCCGTTCATTCCTTGCAGGAGCTGATTGCCTATAATGAGGAGCATGCAGAGATTGCCTTGAAATATGGCCAAGACACGCTCATATCGGCAGAGGAAACGAGCGGGACGCTGACCGAGCAGGAATATGTGAATAGTCTAATCCGAAATAAAGAGCTGGCCGGCAAAAGCGGAATTGATCTTGCCTTGGCGAGCATCGATTAGATGCGCTCCTGATCCTCGGCAATGAGGAGCTCGATGATATTGCCGCCAGAGCAGGCTATCCCGTCATTACGGTGCCAGGCGGTTTTGCGGAAACCGGCATCATCGCAGAAGGCGGCTATACGACGAAAGGGCCTCAGGGCATCACCTTTGTCGGCACAGCCTTTAGCGAGCCGACTCTCATTAAGCTGGCTTACGGCTTCGAGCAGGCGACTAAGCATCGTTTTCCGCCATCGGCCTTCAGTTGAAATCAAATAGGCGCAAGCATCAGGTTTTATAGCCTCGTTGCTTGCGCCTATTTTAAAAACCTACAACCGAATTTTAAATGATTTTTTCGTTAGCGGATAAAGCCATTTTACGCCGCTTGGCGTGAGCGTGTCCGCGATGAGATGAGATAAATAACCGAGCATGGCGACGATTGCGACGCCTTCGATATGCAATTGATTTTCGAGTCCCCAGCCAATCGCTCCCCAAATCGGGACCACCCATATCGTATGCGTCATGCCGCGGTGCTTCAGCCACGGTACCCATGCGGCAAACAGGCCAAAGCCGATAAGCCAGTTCATCTGGTAATAGTAGCCGGCGTACATGACGAGGCAGCCGACGATGCTGGCGAGCACATTTCGGATGACGCCTTGCTTAGCGACGAGGCCGAGCAGGAAGACGGCTGCGGCGACGCCTATGTATAACGGTGACGGTGATCGATCGGTGAAAAAATAATAGCAAATGATGCCGGCAAGCAGGAAGCCTGACCAGAGCGTAAGCTCGCGGATAAGCTTGGAGATCTTGCTAAGCTTGGAACTAAGCATGCTAGGGCCGTCCAGATCGGCGCTTAATGCGGAGAAGCCGGCTACTGCAATGTACAAAGCGGCATGCTCCAAAGTGAACGGGTAATAGATCGAAGCGACAGCACCGACGGCTGCTCCGATGGCAAGATGAGTCTTTCCTGTCATAATTCCTCCTGTGACTGACTATGCTTATGCATGTATGATGACAGCCTATATTATAGTTGTTCCCGGTTAACCTGCTCATTGCGTACCATTTGCTCCAGCTTCTCTACCAATCGGTCATGCGAGGGGTCTTTTTTGCCAAAGCTGAAGAGCCTTTTTCGGTTTTGCTTTTTGAGCAGCTCCAGCAGGTAGAGCTTTTCTTTTAACGTAAACATGCTTACTAAGAGCCTCCTATCTATTCAGCCTGCCCCTATCGTACCTTATGAACCAAATCCCCGATATGATGATAGCCGGCATCCTCCGCGATATATGCGCATTCGAGAAAATCATGATCATGGTAGGGGCTCTTTCGTTCTGCTTTTTTATAATTATAGAGGAAAGAGTCGAGGCAAGGAAGGCGAACACGCAATAAATAACATCATCGTTAAGTAAAGGTATGGAATGCAAATTTTGAAATTAAAGAGGAATCCATCATGTTTGAGATTAGTGGGCTGCTCGACAGGTTTGATAACCTAAGAGCAGTCTATTCTTTTTTAATGGAATGGAATAAA
This sequence comes from Paenibacillus sp. Y660, assembly GCF_057221575.1. Taxonomy (NCBI): domain Bacteria; kingdom Bacillati; phylum Bacillota; class Bacilli; order Caryophanales; family Paenibacillaceae; genus Paenibacillus; species Paenibacillus sp. Y660. Next base: position 28,229 of record NZ_JBXBBJ010000025.1, read on the forward strand.
TTTTTATTGATTTTTAGTAAAATAAAAGTATAATTTTACTTATCATACAGAAATCGCTTACAGTAAGCATTTGATGTCCACAGGAAGGAAGGGTAGTGTGGCTACGATCAAAGAAATCGCACAAAGAGCCAATGTGTCGATCGCAACGGTATCTCGGGTGCTTAATTATGATCCGGGCATTTCGGTAGCAGACGAAACCCGCAAGCGTATTTTCGAGGCTGCACAGCAATTGAACTACAAGACGCTGCGTGAGCGCAATGGCGCTGCTGCCAAGGAGCACTGCCTTGTCGGGCTTGTGAACGGGTATTCCGATCAGGAGGAAATGCTCGATCCGTATTATTTGGCGATAAGGCTCGGTATTGAACGGGAATGCTTTCAGCGAAAGCTGGATTTAGTTAAATTATATATGCAGCCCAAAGGAAATTTAGAAAGCAAAGACTGGCCTGGCGAGAAGCTCGACGGCATAATTGCGATTGGGCGGTTCGAGAAGGAGGATTTGGATTATTTTCCGATAGGCCTTGGGAACATCGTCTTCGTCGATTCCTCACCTGATGATAACCGCTTCGACTCTGTTGTCATTGATTTGCGCAAGTCGGTTTCCGAGGTTGTGGACTATCTTATTGGGCTGGGCCATACCGCGATCGGTTATATCGGCGGGCACAATAAGGTCAACAATAAGCGTGTGCGGGATGAGCGCGAGCAGGCATTTATGGAGCGTCTAGCCGCTCATGGCCTGTACGATGCGGAGCTGGTTTTTACAGGCAGCCACTTATATTCCGAGGATGGCTATAAGCTGATGAAGAAGGCTTTATCCAGAGCAAAGCTGCCAACGGCGTTTTTTATCGAAAATGATTCGATGGCGGTTGGCGCGCTGCGTGCGCTGCATGAGGCGAAGGTGCAGGTTCCGCAGGACATTTCGATTGTTGGATTCAACGATATCGCCATATCTGAATTTTTGCAGCCGCCGCTTACGACGGTAAAGGTTCATATGGAGCATATGGGCGAGACCGCGGTTGAGCTGCTTGCCGATCGGCTGGCCGCCAAGCGGGAAATTGCCAAAAAAATCGTTTTGCCGACCCTTTTGCAAATACGCGAGAGCAGCGGGACGCCAGCTAAGAAATGATTGGCACTGTGAATAACGGAAGTTATTAGAATATGCGCGGAGGTGGCTGGGTTGTCTTTGTTGCTGAACGGTCAGAACGTATTGCCGGCTGTGCATAAGCTTAAGGATGTGGAGGCGGTGCTTGCCTCGCCTTATGCTTTTATGGTGCTGCTCGGAGGACATCTGGGACAAATAAAAAATATCGTTGATTTGGCAAGGCAGCATGAGAAAAAGGTGCTGCTGCACGCCGATTTGATTGATGGCTTGAAAAATGACGAATACGCAGCCGAGTTTCTCTGTCAGTCGATACGTCCCGCGGGCCTTATATCCACCCGCTCAAGCGTAATTGGCCGCACGAAGCAGAACGGGCTGATTGCGATTCAGCGGCTTTTTCTAATCGATTCGGACGCCCTCGAGAGAAGCTATACGGGCCTAGACAAAAACCGTCCCGATTTCATTGAGGTGCTGCCGGGTGTCATTCCGGACATCATCAGCGAGGTCAAGCAGCGAAGCGGCATTCCGATTATTGCGGGAGGGCTTATACGGACCCAGGACCATGTCAAGCAGGCGCTCGAGGCCGGCGCAACGGCTATCACGACATCGCGGAAAGAGCTTTGGAAGGCCGAGAATTAAAGAGTTTCGCTTGCAAGGAGGAGGGTGGAAACGGATGCTTCGTTTATATCGGAATCAACGAAGAAGGTAATGGCGGAGCTGCTTGCCAAGACAGGTATAACGGCTGAGCAAGTCGCTGGAATCGGAATTACGAATCAACGGGGAACGAAGGTTGTTTGGGACAAGAAGACCGGTCAGCCCATTTATCACGCGATTGTTTGGCAGTCTCGTCAAACCGCTGGCATTTGCGAAGGTCTTAAGCAGGGCGGATATGAGCAGCTGTTTCACTCGAAGACTGGATTGCTGATCGATGCTTATTTCTCGGCACAAAGGTGAGCTGGCTGCTGGAACATGTCGATGGCGCCCGCGAGCGATCTGAGAAGGACGAGCTTCTGCTTGGCACTTTATTTGCATATCCATTTATGATCTTATTTTTATTGATTGGTATTATTTATTATTCATTGGGTTTAGGAAAAAATTAAATCTATTAATTAAACTCCCCTCAGTACGATATTGTTTTCTGACAAAAACTCGGACATTGTCGTACTGCAGGCAAATCGATCGTTCGACTGTAAAAAACAAGCAGGTAATCTGATTATTCAACTACCTCGATCTGCTTCCGAACCGTTTCCAACTTATAGACCTTGCTGTAGTCTCCGTCCTGAAGCGTAAATTCCGCAACTGCCGAAACATCATATAGGCCGGACTTTTTAAACTGATATGGATGCTTCTCTGATATAACCTCATTCACTGACATTGGACGTATAACCCCGACATCGGTTCTGACAATCGTGTTAATCGCCTTCCCAGTACTGTCCCGTATGACAAAGTAGAATACCGGCTCCCCGCTCATAATCTCGATTGTCCGCTCAGCCTCATTTTTCAATTCAACCTCAATCTGAAAAGCCTCATTTGTCTCAACTAGCTCCGGAACTGAAACATGAATGGAAAAAAGATCGTTTTCAGCGCTTGCCGTAGTAGATGGGTGAAGCTTTGTCTTTGCTATAGATCCGGGTTCTGAAGACTGGCAGCCAAGCAAAGATAATAGAAGGATAAGGATAATTACCAGCTTATTCAAATTAAACACCTCCAACCAAACAGACGTTATGTGCTATGTTTTTGTTTCAGCCAGGTTTATATAGGCTGACAATATCGTAAAATTAATTACTTTGAAGGGATGATAAACCAATGATTAAGAGAAAAGTAATGATTGCCGTTATCTTGGCCGGCTCGTTAATTTCCAGCTCCATCTTTACTTACTCTGCAAGTGCAGAGGATGCGTCTGCTCCTGAGATGAAGGCGTTTAAAGGAACGATTTCGGAAATCGAGCTGGCAAAGCTGCACAAAGTGGATCGATTGTTTGAGCCATCCATGGCGGCTGAGAAGCGAACTGAACGATACAATGGCTGGCATCGTGCGGTAAAAGCGGCCATGGCTTTTGCGAAATAATCGTGCTATAATGTCGATAAGTTAATAACGGTTGGAGATCAGGAGAAACCACGAAGACCGCTTCCAAACCCATTTTATATGGCTAGGAAGCGGTTTAAGTGGTTTTTTTGTTTATATATTCTAAATCATGAGTAACCAAATGAATTTGGCAGAACATTAATGGGTAGAGAATCGGGAGGCAATCATAATGACAAATGATAAGGGCAAGGAAATTTTTGCAGCGCAAAATCGCGAGCAGGTGCTGGCAGAAATGCAGGCTTCACCGCTTGATGTGCTGGTAATTGGCGGAGGAATTACGGGGGCAGGCATTGCGCTTGACGCTGCCGCTCGCGGGATGAAGGTAGCGCTGGTGGAGATGCAGGATTTTGCGGCGGGAACATCTAGCCGTTCGACGAAGCTTGTACACGGCGGCTTGCGCTATTTGAAGCAATTCGAGGTAGGCGTCGTAGCCGAGGTCGGCAAGGAACGAGCTATCGTATACGAGAATGGACCGCATGTGACAACGCCGGAATGGATGCTGCTCCCGCTCTACAAGGGAGGCACCTTCGGCAAATTCTCAACCTCGATTGGGCTGCGTGTCTATGATTTTTTGGCGGGAGTCAAAAGAAAAGAGCGGCGCATGATGCTGAGCGTGGCGGATACGCTGTCGAAGGAACCGCTATTGAAGCGCGATGGCTTGAAGGGCGGCGGCTATTATGTGGAATATCGGACGGATGATGCGCGGCTGACGATTGAAGTGATGAAGAAAGCGGTAGAAACCGGCGCTTTGTCTGTCAATTATGCGAAAGTGGAGACGCTTCGGTACGATAACGATGGTAAAATAACAGGCGCGCTCGTTAAAGATACCATTAGCGGCACAGATTATGAGATTAAAGCAACAAAAATCATCAATGCAACCGGACCTTGGGTCGATGATATACGGGAGATGGATGGCTCCAAAAAGGGGAAAACGCTTCGTCTGACGAAGGGCGTTCATCTCGTGTTCGACAAGAGTCGCTTTCCGCTTCGCCAAGCGGTGTACTTCGATACGCCGGATGGACGCATGGTATTCGCGATTCCTCGCGCCGGCAAGACTTATTTCGGTACAACCGATACCAATTATAAAGGCAACACCGTGAATCCGGTTATGACGCTGGAGGATCGGACCTATTTGCTGAAGGCCGTCAATTTTATGTTCCCCGAGCTGAAGCTTGTTGAAGCGGATGTCGAATCGAGCTGGGCAGGACTGCGCCCGCTTATCCAGCAGGAAGGAAAGTCGCCTTCGGAAATATCACGCAGAGACGAAATATTCGTATCGCAATCCGGCCTTATTTCGATTGCAGGGGGCAAGCTGACAGGCTATCGCAAGATGGCTGAAATGGTTGTCGATAAAGTAGTTGAGCTGCTAGGGCAAGAACGGAGCGGCGTTAACTTTGCGAAAAGCGCAACAAAATCGATTCCGATGTCGGGCGGAGACCTTGGCGGATCGGCAGGCTTTGAGCCATTTTTACAGAAGAAAACGGCTGAAGGCGCTCATTTTGGCTTTACGAAGGAAGAGTCGGCCTATCTTGCGCAGCGTTATGGCTCCAATGTCGATCAGCTGTTTGCGATGGCTCAAGGGGCGGCAGCATGGGCAGCTTCGCATGAGCTTCCGCTCGTGCTGGCGGTGCAACTGCGCTACTCATTAGAAGCCGAGATGACGGTGAAGCCGACGGATTTCTTTATCCGCCGTACAGGCGATTTGTTCTTCCGTATCGGCTACGTGCAGCAATGGAAATGGCATGTCATAGCCGCAATGGCGGATCGTCTGCAGTGGAGCGACGAGCAGCGTGCTGCTTATACAGCGGAGCTGGAGGAGAAGCTGGTGGAGGCGGTTGAGCCGCTGAGAAGCTGATAGCTCGCATCTAAAAAAAAACTAGAGAGCCAAGTGTGATTTGGCAATATGATTGAACGCAACCCTTTTCAAAAAATAGAGGTTTTTTCGAAAGAACGAGACTGCTGGTATTACGATACCGGCAGTCTCGTTCTTTTAATAAAGGCTATAATCAACCTCGTATCCATCGGGAGTTGATAGCTGGAAATAATAAGGCTGAGTATTGTCTATGCCTTCTATAGTAAATATTTTCAGTCTCGAATGGACAGGTCTTCCAATCACTATAATTTGTTGATTTTTTATCTTTAAAGAGGTTATGTCTGTGTTCATGACGACAACTAATATTTTTTTTAATCGGTCATTGATAGGTGCAGCTTTTTCCATTTCCTTGACTATCCCGACATTATGGGTGAAATCATAAAGTACCGACGCATTCATAGGTGAAGTAAATATGCGATGCTTTGCATAATGGATTCGATTTGGCACATACGACCAACGACCAATACTGCTATGCCAATAAGGAAGATAAGACGGTCTTTCCCAAGATGGCATATCCAGAACAACGGTATACTTTAGATTATTACCATTATGAATGACCTCGCTGATTGATTCTATCGTTTTAGGTATTTCACTATGGCTGAAGGGTGGATTACGTAAAGAAGTTGGCTGGGAAGGCTCAAGTGCTTTTATTTGTTCTTCACAAGCAGGTAGTTGTTGTGCTGCGACGGATGGAACATTTACAGCTAACAAGAACGCAGTCAGTAAAGTTAAGGGGATTTTTTTTCTGTTCCTCATAAACGCCTCCTTTTCAATATCGCTTTTTTGACGTTAATTTGTGTTGCTAACGGATTTCTTATTCCAAAGTTATAAGTGTCAAAACGCATCATCATTCGCTTTGGTTGTTGCAATTGAAGCTAATCAACCATATCATATACATATGAGCATGTATTCATATGTTATGAATTGTTTCAATGAAATGATTGAATGAAATGATTCGATCAGAGCTAAATGGAATAATGAGGTATGAAGCAGACGAATAGAGTTTGAATCGGAGGTTGCGTTAGATGAGCGAAGCAAATGATGAGCAAAAACAAAGCTTAAGGATAGCAGAAGATGAATGGGATAAACGGCAGGATGAGCATGGACATTCTGATGGGAAGAGCGAGCATACGCATGACCATAGTGGTCTTGATCATAAGCATGACCTTAACGGACATGATCATAAGTATGACAACGTTAACAAGAAGCGCGCAAATGGCAATCATATCGATCATTCGCACGGACATCACCATGGTCACTCGCATGGACATCACGGTCATTCACATGCCCCTAATAATAAGGCTGGTCTGCTGATTGCGCTTGTCATCACAGCTGGAATTATGATATTGGAGTTTGTCGGGGGCTTAGTGACGAACTCTTTGGCGCTGTTGTCCGATTCCGGTCATATGCTGAGTGATGCCGCTGCGCTGGCACTGAGCCTGCTGGCGATGTGGTTTGCGGTGCGACCGAAGTCGACCAAACGTACGTATGGTTTTCATCGCTTTGAAATATTAGCCGCTTTGCTGAATGGCGTCACGTTGTTTGTCATCGCGGCTTTTATTATCGCGGAGGCGATCAAACGGTTCGGTGAGCCTCCAACTGTGGCGAGTGGTTCGATGATGATTATCGCAGGCATTGGTTTGCTGGCTAATATGGCGAGTGCGTGGTTTCTTATGCGCAAAGGCGACGTTAAGGACAATTTAAATGTACGCAGCGCTTATCTCCATGTTCTTGGAGATGCACTTGGCTCCGTTGGTGCAATCATTGCCGGTATTCTCATGTCCTTGTTCTCGTGGTATATCGCGGACCCGATCATAAGCGTAATCGTTGCGGTTCTTATTTTGAAAAGCGCATGGGGAATTATTAAATCTACCGTTCATATTTTAATGGAGGGTACGCCGGCTAATGTGGACGCAAGGCAGATCGAGGAGACGCTGCTTCGCATCGGTGGGGTAAAAGATGTGCATGATCTTCATATTTGGACGATTACGTCTGGGCTGGACGCCGTAAGCTGCCATCTAATCGTCGAAGACAGCGTGGACTGCCAGAAGGTTTTGCAGGAAGCGATTCAGCAAATTGCAGCTGATTTTCAGATCGAGCATACGACGATTCAGATCGAAAAATCGGAGCTGAAGCATTCGGTTTTAAAGGTGTAGGGACTGTATTGAAGAATAAACAGAAAAGCAGGTCGCGATGCTTTGTTGAAGCATTGTGACCTGCTATTTTGTGCGCGTTTAACGGGTTGCGGCAATTGATTTGGCTTTGTATACCTGCAAGCCGACCAAGAAGGAAACGACGCCCCACAGCACCATAATGCCGATTCCGATCCAGAAGGAGCTGGATGCTACGCCTGATGCGTATATGAGACCGTCCCGCATGCCATCGACGAAGTAGGTGAGCGGAAGCATTTGCGTGACCGGCTGCAGCCAAGTCGGCAAAGTTTCGAGCGGGAAGAAAACGCCGCTTAGGAACATCATAAGCATGCTCGCGATGTTCGCCATCCCCATGTAAGCCTCCATCGATTTGCTGAACGAGGAGAACAAATACCCCATCGCATTAAACACCAATCCGCCTGCAAAAAAGGCAATGACCAAGCTGAACACGTTAATATGAAGATTCGCGCCAAATCCGAACACGCCAATCAACGATAAAATAACGATTTGGATGACGCCTAGCATAAGCCGCACGACCATGCCGGCTAAGCCGTAGAGTCCCATTTTGGCAGGAGTCATGCGAAGCCGCTTCATCAAGCCTTTCCTGCGCATCTCGACGAGCTCGACCATGCCGAACAATCCGCCTTGGGCAACAGATAATCCAATCATGCCAGTGAGCAGGAAGTCTGCATAATTCAAATCGTCTGCGCCAGAGGAGACCGAGCTTTTGGTTAAGCTGAACGTAGGTGTAGCTCCGGCAACCGTCCAGTTCGCTTGCTGAATAAATTGATCTAATATCCCGGCTATCGCTTGAGTAGTAGCGCCTTGTTCATCAGCCTTATTTACAATAAGCTGCATTGTAGTGGCGCCTTCTGATTCAGGCAAAATAATAAGGGCGTCGATATCTTGCTTTTCAACCAGTTCATTGCCGGCTTGTTTCGTAACGGGCTGCTCTTCTTTGAACTCGAGCACAGGAATTTGCCGCAGCTGCTCAAGCAGCATGCTTGAGGTTGCATTTGGCTGGGGATCAACAACAGCGATTTTAGCTTTAAAGCTATCGCCAGAGCCGCCTCCGAAAATAATCATAAATAACACCATTAAGATAACGGGAAAAAAGATATTCCAAAACCATACTTGTTTCTCGCGAAACATCATTTTGATTTGCGCGGTGAACATTTTGGAAAATTGCTTGGCGTTGTTCATTTAATCCCTCCATTCCTTGCCGGTGAAGGCGATGAATACATCTTCAAGGCTCATTTCGCGAATTGAAATTTGCTCGACCCGGAAACCGCGATCTTTCGTAAAGCCGAACAGTTCATAAAGTGTTTCTTCCGGCTGCGTCGTCCATAGCTGGAGCGAAGCGCCTTCACGGCTTGTTCTGACAACAGTAGGTTGGAGGAGAGCTACCTTCTCCGTTTCGATTGCTGCTTCGGCGCCGTCAAGAAAGGTGAGACGGACCTCGCGTTCCTTCGTAAGCCGATCGATGAGAGCAGCTGGTGTGTCGAGCGTGACGATCTTCCCTTGATCGACGATGCAGACGCGGTCGCTCAGCTTCTCGGCCTCCTCCATGTAATGCGTCGTAAGGATTGTCGTTTTGCCGAGCTCCTTCAGCTTGAGAATGATATCCCAAATGTTGCGTCTAGCCTGCGGATCAAGTCCGGTCGTCGGCTCGTCAAGGAAAATGATCGTCGGATCATTAATCATTGCAAGTCCGATCGCTAGCCGCTGCTTTTGGCCGCCGGACAGCTTTTTGACATGCTTATCACGTTGATCCGTGAGGCTGATCATCTCGAGCACCTCAGCCGCTGGCCGGGATTTCGGATAGAAGGTCGCGAACAAATCCAAATTTTCTTCTACCGTCAACAGGTCGAACAAAGCGCTGGACTGCGGCTGCACGCCGATGGACACTTTGATTTGCTCACTATTTTTGGACCAATTTAAAGCACCGAACTCAATTTGGCCCGCATCAGGCGATTGCAGTCCTTCAATCATTTCGAGCGTAGTCGTTTTTCCGGCGCCGTTAGGGCCAATAATGGTGAACACTTCGCCAGCTTCCACCGTGAAGCTGATGTCTTTAACTGCGCTGACTGAGCCGTAAGCCTTTTTCAAATTGCGGACTTCTAAAACGGGCATTATGTAACCTCCTCAAAGTTTGGTGAAGCAAGCTAGCTTTGGAAGCGAAAGCTTGAGTTGTGAAGTTGGAAGCATGGTCTCCGGTTTCTTTTATCTGCTACCGTCATTTTAACCGTATCCATTTTATGTGAGTACCGCCTATAGCATGCTTTTAATCTCGGTCTGTAGGCGGAGAGGATAGTCGTTGCTGTACAAAAGCATCTACAGGAGCACAAACAGAAGCACAAACAGTAGCAGTAAGGGCGAATATGGGCAATATTGCCGCTGAGGCGCATTTGAGGGCAGATAGAGGGGGAGCGGGCAAAAAAAAAGTAGAGCCATCCGCGCTTAATCAAGCGGTCGGACGGCTTTTCTTTTGATTAAGTGCTGAATACTTGGCTGACTTGGCGCTGCGGGCTGCTGCTGCTTCTTCTTTGAAGGAAGCGGACCGAACAGCAGCCAATGCCACTTGTATGGCGCGCATAGCGATACGATCACCCAAGGAACAAGCAGAGCAAGCACGAACCCTCCTGCCGCCCAGATGTGATACAGCAGCGGATAGGCGCTTAGGTTTATTTTGCGGTATAGAAACAAGATGACAGGATGGACCAAATAGATGCCAAAGGAGGTCGCTCCAATATGAAGAAGCGCTCTGACCGCCCATTTGCTCCATGTGGTATGGATCCAGAAGGAAAGTTGAAGCAGTACAATGCCCGCTGTCACGCAGCGCAGCTCGTCCACCAGATCTAATAGATCCGTATTGATTACCGATATTTTATATACCCAGTTCTCGTAATAAAAATAAACCATAACCATGCTCGACGATAAGAATAATACCCATAGCACAATTGTCGCAATTATTTTTTGGGGCGTGGAGTTTTGTCGTGTGAGGTTGATCCATTCAGCAAGCTTCAAGTAATAAATGCCGATAAACGCGCCAGCCGTAAAATAAAACATGTAGGTAAACGAATAGCTGCCTGGAGTTGTAATATGAAGCAGCGTGATGATTTTAAATATAAATAGCCATTGCACCAGCAGTCCTATCCAGGCGATATGCTTGCCAAGCGATGGAAATCGTTTGAGGGCATACAGCATGAGCGGAGCCAGCGCATAAAATTGAATAATAATAACGACAAAATATAGATGCGTGTAAGTTTTGCCGATGACAAGCAGCTTGAGAAATTTAAACGTCGTAAAGTAGCTGATAAACGTCTGGATGTCAGTAAAGCCAAACTGCACCAGCCTCGTAAAGCCAAAATACAAGAAGGAGAATAAGAGAAACGGAATCAATATTTTGGACATTCGTTTTTTGTAAAATTGTCCGATCGTTTTTGCGGTGAAGGGTTTGTCGCAGTAGTTGTAAAAAAGGACGAAGCCGCTTAGAAAAATGAAGACGGGAACTGCAAATTTGGTAAAGTTGTTTAAAAAAATGTAAAGCGGATAAAGCGTAGCTTGGTGATCGTAGCCTGCTACAATCGAAGATGTTGCGTGAATCATGAGGACCGCTAAAATACCGAAGGCTCGAAAGATGTCCAACTGGGGCAAATACGGTCTGTTTGCAGCGTGTTCCATTAAAATCCCCTTGTTTTTTATAGGATGCTAGAGCAGTAATGAAGACGATGAAACCGCCACTATCGATATTATAAGGTCAGTCCTAATTTCAGCCAATACTTTTATTTTTTAAGTCTCACCGCATTCGAAGCAGGCCTTATTCAGTACAGACAAAATGGATTCAGCTTGATATGATAGACTCTGTTATGTTTACCGTCCTCATAGGATGGATCTTGGAAAGGGGCTTCTTGCTCTCATGTGGCTTACTTATTCGGTAATCGCTGCCCTAATCTTTGGCGTGCGAGGCATTCTGTATCATTGGACGAGTCAAAGGCCGCTCAACCGTAATTTACTGCTCTGCGGAACATTTAGCATGGGTGCTATTATAAACGGCATTTGCGCGCTCGTATTTTCGTCGGATTGGACGATGGCAACGCTAATCGGGATCCAAATGGGATTGTTCTCCTTTGGCGGCAATGCGAGCATGTTTAAAGGCTTTGCGGTAGGAAAGGCGTCGCTCGTCGCGATTTTAACGGCGCTGCCGTCGGTTGTTGTGGTCATCGTTGCTTTTGGATTGTGGAACGAGAAGCTTCATGCTATGCAGCTTATTGGGTTTGTCGTTATTATAAGCGGCGTGCTGCTGGTTCGTATGTCTAATGACATCTCGCTTCGGAATTTGCAAGGAGCGCAGTGGGGCATGCTGGCGATGCTGTTGTTTGCGGCAAATGATTTGTCAGGCAAATGGTCGACGATGATGGAGGCGGATTTGTTTCCAACGATGTTTTTTGTGTTTATGACGGGAACGGTCTGCTTTGGCTTATGGTGGCTGCGGGATTTGCAGAGCGAGCGGGGCAAGCGGGCGCTTGCTCTTCAAAGCGTAAGTCCGGCAGGCGGTGGGGTGCGCGTGTCGCAGCATGCTTCCAGCGGTATTGCAGACAACCATCCGATTGCATGGAGCGTCAAGCGTACTTATCTTGTCGGACTCGCCATCGGGATATCCAATGGGGTTGGCATGATGCTTATTGTAACGGCGTTCTCCCTCGGCAAGGCCGGGCTCGTATCCGCGGTTGCTGCCCTTAATGTGTTGATCGTCCTTCTTTATACGCGATTCTTCGTTAAGGAAAAGTTCAAACGAATTGAGGTTATAGGCATTACACTTGCGTTCGCGGGTATCCTGCTTTTGCGGTTGTTTGGGACATAGCGGTTAACATGTAGAAAAAGCTTTGCAGCGGCGGTTGGTCAACTGCGAGTTTAAAGCGAAGAGGCCAGCAAGTATGAACATCAATAAGGGCAGCTCCAACAGGTTGAAAAAACCTCATTGGGCTGCCCTTATTTTTTCATATAGCTGCCGCCTTATTTCATGACTGCTGGCCGGGACGAATGCGGACGACGCCGATATCTGTTGCGTTAATGGCAAATGCATTGCCGCCCTGGTTGATGGATGCATTAGCGCCTTGCTTTACGTTAACGAAGGTTTTGCCGGTGTCTTTTTTTACCCAGTTGCCTTGTTTAGAAAATTTACGAGTCATTTCCTCACCCCCCTTCAAGCGTCTTTAGGAGCGCTGCCAAAATGAAGAGAGGGCTAATATTTCCTGTTTTTTTTGCTTTTCTTAAAAATTTGTACAGTAGCCGCATTGCTGGCAAGCACATTGCCATGCTCAGCTCTTGCTTCGGAAGTTTGGTAGATATTGATGATCAAATATTTGTTTTTGCCTACTTGATACTTTATCGTTTTCACGCTTGAACGAACCATCTGTAAACCCTCCCCTGCCAGCCAGTTTGACTTTGCAAGTTAGTATATGAGAGGAATAGACAGGCTGTATCCGCGAATGATAACCGTCAAATCTATCAATTACTCATTCCTTTTGTAATGCGAGGGTGTCATGCCCGTTAGTTTCTTGAACATACGGTGAAAATGCGGAAGACTCTCGAAGCCGCATTGCTCAGCGATGCCAGCGATATTGGCATCGCTCTCCATAAGCAGCTCCTTGGCGCGAATAATCCGTTTGGTCGTCACGTATTCCGTCACGTTCATGCCCGTCAGCTTCTTGAAGACGCGCGAGAAGTGGGCAGGGGTAACGGAGGCGCGCTTCGCCAGCTGCGACAAGCCGAGGGGACTGCCCGGATGCTCATCGATATAGGTTAAAGTAGCGGTCATCCAGCCCGGTGCTGATGATGATATCGGTTGCCCTTCCTCAGAAGGGTTAAGGGTACGTCCAAGCAGCAGCAGCAGCTGCTGCAGATGAAGCAGAACGGCCTGGCGGTAGCCCGGCAGCTTATCTGACTCCTCGTCATGTATGCGATCGATGAAACCGATAATTTGCTGCTTATCGGCAACAAGCACTGCCGGCAGCTTATAGGCTTTGCGGCGCTTGGCCTGCTCGAAGCAGCGCAAATAGGAGAAGGCGTCGCCAAGCGGCGGGCTGTGAACGAGCGAAGCGTTAAAGAACAGTGCGGTTGAGGTCTTAGGATCTTCAGAATCGGGAAAGGAACGGTGGATGGTGTTGCCGGGAATGAAAAAGATATCGCCAGGGGCGGCGTCATAGAAAGTTTGGTCGATAAAAAAGGTGCCTCTGCCGCTATAAATGTAGACCAGCTCATACCAATCGTGGAAATGGTCGGGCAGCTCGTTTTGCGCGCTTTTGGTATCCCGATAGACGCATTCGAATGGAAAAGGGGTATTGGCATCGAACCTTTTGCGATACGGATTCATCGCTTCACCTCATTCGAGTAGTTTGTCAGCCTGATTGTAGCAAATATCAAAATAGAGTACAAATATGCGAGTATTGATTATTTCAGAGATCAATATTGTTTTTTATAATAAAGAGGAACCTAATCGGCTGGAAAAGAGGCGGAAGCGATGAGATTGGATGCACATCAGCATTATTGGAGCATTGAGCGAGGGGATTACGGCTGGATTACACCGGAAATTCCGGTGCTGTACCGAGATTTTTTGCCGAAGCATTTAGAGCCTCTTTTACATAAACATAAGCTGGACGGATCCATTGTTGTTCAGGCGGCGGCGACGCTTGCGGAAACCGACTATTTGCTCGCATTAAGCGCCTCTTCCGATACGATAGCAGGTGTAGTGGCTTGGCTGGATCTTGCTGACCCTGATTACCGCACTCATTATGAGCGCTTTGCGCAGCATCCGAAGTTTGTTGGCTTCCGCGTCATGATCCAAGAGATGGCTGATGCAAACACGATTCTTGCGCCCAGCTTTGTGGAAGCGCTCACTTTTTTTGCGGAGAAGGGTGTGCCCGTTGATTTGCTCGTCGTATCGCCTCAGCTCGAGCCATTGATCAAGCTGCTGGATAAGGTGCCCGGCCTTCATGCGGTTATTGACCATATCGCGAAGCCGCGTATTAAGGACATGTTGCTTGAGCCTTGGAAAAGCCAAATGAGCCAAATCGCCGCCCATCCTCAAATTTACTGCAAGCTATCGGGCATGGTGACCGAGGCGGATCATGATAGCTGGAAGCCATCTGATTTCAAGCCCTATATCGAGCATGTGCTCGGGGCATTCGGGGCAGACCGAGTGATGTTCGGCAGCGATTGGCCGGTCTGCCTGCTGGCAGCAAGCTATGATGATGTTGTGGCTGTGCTTGAAGAGGCTCTGCCGGAGACGTGGACGGATTCGGAGCGGGAGCGGCTGTTCGGACTAAATGCAAAGGAGTTTTATCACCTATGACAACGTTAAACCCTAGCAAGTTGAATGAGGAACAGACGCGATTATACGAGGCAGCGAAGCAAGCGAAGGTGACGGTGCTGCAGATTGGCGAAGGCAATTTTTTGCGCGGCTTCTTTGACTGGATGCTGCATGAATGCCGGAAGAAAGGCTTGTATGAGGGCAGTATCGCGGTCACGCAGCCGCGTCCTGGCGGCAAGCCGAAGATCGACGCGCTCGCTGGGCAGGATGGATTATATACGCTCGTTATTCGAGGCTTGGAAGATGGGGAGCGCGTGGAGCGGACGGAAGTGATTTCGGTGTTCAGCAGCGTATTTGACCCTTATTCGGACTGGGAGGCTTATCTCGCTTTAGCTGAAAATGCTGATTTGCAGGTCGTCGTATCCAATACGACGGAAGCGGGGCTTGCCTACCGGCCGGAGGAGCAGGCAGAAGGGCAGCCGATTCAGTCGTTTCCCGGCAAGCTGACGGAGCTGCTTTATCGCAGATTTAATCATTTTAACGGTGATCCTGAGCGCGGCTTGGTGTGCTTGCCCTGCGAGCTGCTGGAGCGCAACGGCGATGAGCTTCGCAGCTGTGTACTCCGCTATAGCAACGATTGGGGCTATTCCGAGGCATTTAAAGAATGGGTCATTAAGCATAATCGGTTTTTGAATTCGCTTGTCGATCGGATCGTTACGGGCTATCCGGATGAATCACAGGCAGAGGAATGGTTCAGCGAATGGGGTTATTCCGATTCGATGCTGAGCACGGCGGAGCCGTATCATCTGTGGGCGATTGAGGCGGAGCCGGAGCTTGAGAAGCTTCTGCCGCTGCGGGAGGCAGGCCTCAATGTGCACTGGGTTCCAGATTTGAAGCCGTTCCAGGTCAGAAAGGTAAGGATCTTAAACGGAGCGCATACGCTCATGACGCCGCTCGGGCTGCTGCATGATGTGGAGCAGGTGCGCGAGGCGATGGAGCATGCGGTGCTTGGGACGCTTGTGAGGACGACGGTAGAGACGGAAATTATTCCTTCGATTTCGGCTAACGAGTCAGAGCTTCGAGCTTACGCGGAGGATGTGTACGAGCGTTTCTTGAATCCGTTCATCCGTCACCGGCTTGCTGATATTGCGATGAATAGCTTAAGCAAATTCAAGGTGCGGCTGCTGCCTTCGCTGCTTCATTATGCGGATGACGGCAAGGCAGTACCGAGCGGGCTTGCGCAAGGCTTCGCCGGCTTGCTGCGTTATTACAAGGTGAAGCGGACTGAGGCGGGCTTCGAAGGGAAGACGTTAAGCGGCGCTGCTTATATAGTACGGGATGATGCTGGCATGCTGGAGACGATTGCGGCGGTATGGTCGGAAGCGGAGAAGCAGCGTTGGCCTCTTGAGCAGACAACGAGCAAGCTGCTTAGTCTTGCGGGCATTTGGGGACGTGATCTAGCTGTCGAATGGCCAGCGTTAACTGCTGCTGTTAGTGCGAATATATCGGAAATGGAGGGAGTTGCGAGTGAATAGCTGGGTCAGATTGCATGAGGAGGATCATGTCGTTATCGCGCTGCAGCCTTATGCCAAAGGGGAGCAGCTGACACTGGAAGCGGGGAATACGCTTACGCTGCAAGACGAGGTGCCGAAGGGGCATAAGGTGCTCACGCGTGCTGTCATGAAGGGCGAGCATGTGCTGAAGTTTGGCTATTCGATCGGGGTTGCGAAGGAAGATATCGAGCCGGGCAGCTGGGTGCATACGCATAATATGGGTACTGGCTTGAAGGGCTTTGTAGATTATTCTTACGAGCCTTCGAATCCGGAGCCCAGCAAGGCATCGTCGATTGATGCGGGCCGCACCTTCCAAGGCTTCATCCGCGAAAATAGCGACGTCGGCATCCGCAACGAAATATGGATTATCAATACGGTAGGCTGCATCAACAAGACCTGCGAGATTGTAGCAAGAAAAGCACATGCGCTCTATGAGGGACGCGTGGACGGCGTGTATCACTTTGCACATCCGTTCGGCTGCTCGCAGCTTGGCGATGATCTTGTGCATACGCAGAAGCTGCTCGCCTCGCTCGTGAACCATCCGAATGCAGCTGGCGTGCTCGTCATCGGCCTCGGCTGCGAGAATAATCAGATTGATGCGTTCAAGCGGGCGATTGGCGAGCACAGCCCGGAGCGGGTGAAGTTTCTGAAATCGCAGGAGGCGGAGGACGAGATCGAGGATGCCCTTGCGCTCGTTGAAGAGCTGGTCTGTTACGCCGAACGGTTTAAGCGCGAGCCGGTTCCGGTGTCGAAGCTGAAGCTTGGGCTAAAATGCGGAGGCTCGGACGGCTTGTCCGGCATAACGGCCAATCCGCTCGTCGGCGCAGTGTCCGATCGCTTGGTCGAGGCGGGCGGAACGGCGATTTTGACCGAGGTGCCGGAGATGTTCGGAGCGGAGACGATTCTGATGAACCGTGCTGCGGATGAGCAGGTTTTTGGCAAAATCGTTCATTTGATCAACGATTTCAAGCAATATTTTATAAAGCATGATCAAGAAATTTACGAGAACCCGTCTCCCGGCAACAAGGCCGGAGGCATTAGCACGCTGGAGGAGAAGTCACTCGGCTGCACGCAAAAGGGCGGCCATGCGATCGTGCAGAACGTTGTGCCTTACGGGGAGCGCATTACGAGCAGCGGGCTTAATCTGCTGGAGGCGCCGGGCAATGATCTCGTTTCGGTAACGGCGCTGTCCGCGGGGGGCGCGCATATCGTGCTGTTCACGACGGGCAGAGGAACGCCGTTTGGCGGACCGGTGCCGACGGTGAAGATTGCGACGAACAGCGAGCTCGCCGGGCGCAAGAAGAACTGGATCGACTTTAATGCAGGCCAGCTTCTTGAGGACAAAAGCATGGAGACGCTGACGGATGAGCTGTGGGAGCAGCTGATCAGCCTTGCTTCAGGCGAGACGCAGACCCATAATGAACGCAATGGCTTTAAGGAAATTGCGATCTTTAAGGACGGCGTTATTTTGTAGAAGCGTTAGGCGGCAAGCTTATGCATAGGTTGCGGCATGGATTCTCATTGGAGCGTTAGGCTGTAAGCTTCTGCGTAAGACAAGGCGTGGATTCACATAAGGAGTGTTGAGAGATGAAATATCGCAAGCTTGGAAAGACGGGCCTAGAGGTGTCGGCGCTCAGCTTCGGGGCATCGTCGCTTGGGTCTGTGTTTAGGGAGACCGATGATGCGGAAAGCGTGCGCACGGTGCATACGGCTGTGGACAAGGGCGTCAATCTGATCGACGTGTCGCCGTATTACGGTTTGACGAAGGCGGAGACGGTGCTGGGCAAGGCGATAGCAGAGATTGCGAGAGATCGGTTTATTTTGACGACGAAGGCAGGCCGTTATGGCACGGATCAGTTCGACTTCTCGGAGAAGCGTATCATCAGCAGCGTAGAAGAGAGCTTGCAGCGATTGCAGACCTTGTCGATTACATTCATCGCCATTATCCGGCTAAGAAGTTCCATATGTTCGCTCCCGGCGAGCGGCTTATTTATATGAAATAAACAGTTTAGAGTTCTTATTTCAGCTTAAACACGACAACGCCGGCGATCATGATGCCAATTCCGATCAGCTTATTGGCTGATAAAGGCACCTTATCGACGCCGAACAGTCCGAGGCTGTCAATGATCAGTGAGACAAGCAGCTGCGTAACAAGCAGAAGCGCAACCGAGTAAGCAGGACCAAGCGTCGAGATGCCCTTCATAACGGTAAACACAATCATAACGCCGAACGCGCCTCCGAGCCAGTATAACTTGTTCACGGTGTACAGCTTGGATAGGCCGCCGTCCTTGACCATTAGCAAAATGAGCAGCGACAGCAAAAACCCGGTGCCATGCACCCAAGTGTTTGTAAACCAGAAGCCTGCTTTATCGCTGAGCCTGGTGTTGAATACGCCTTGAAAGCTGACCAGAACGCCAGCAAGCAGCGAATAAATAATGCCCATCATGAATAATCCCTCCAACCGGATAAGTTAACGGTATAAATTGCCGCTGGCAAGCTCTCGAAGGCGAATCACGTTACGAATATAGATGGCGCCGCGCTTTCGCTCGATAATGCCGTCAGCGGCAAGCTGCGTGATGACGCGGTTTAAATGGCGGTAGCTGGTTCCGAGCAGCTCGGCAACCTCCGTCAGCTTCTCTGTCTTCATCTCTACAAGCGAGGGGGTAAGCGGATCTTCGGACATAATAGAAATAAGGTAGCTCGACAGGCGATTTTCTACCGGATACAGCAGGTTAAGACTTGATACATACGAAACCGTGTGCAGCTTGTGGCTGATTTGCTTGATGATGAAGGTTAGGAAGCGCGGGTCTTGAAATGCCGTTTCCCGCAGCGCCTCCGTCTTAATGGCAATAAAGTGGCTTATGCCGACCGATTCGACCATGCAGCGAACCGGAAGGCCGGTCATAAGCTCCATATCCCCAATGATCGCAAGCGGTTCATTGAAGCGCAGCAGTACGGACTTTCCGTTCGGAAGCGTCGTGTAAACCTTAATTTTCCCTTTTACTAATAGGAATAGCTGATCAAGCTGATCGCCTGGCGAGCAGATCGCTTCTCCATTCTCGTAAGCCAGAAGGTTCATCATCACAATGCTTGCCGCATCAAATATGATATCAAGCTGATTTTCGGCTACATATTGGGCAATGCTTTCTTTGTTATGAATCTTTTTCATGGTCCCTCCGTCAACTGTTGAGTAGAAAAGCAACTGCCAGTTATTATCCTCATTTATTATTTTAGAAACAGAACGTGAATATGAAAAGGACATATGTCCCATTCTCAAAGATAAGTTATCTTAAATTTTTCTATTTCGCTTGTTTTTGTACGCTGCCATTTCAAGGTCCACATGAATTTGCTGGCTGCAGGGCAAAATAAGGGGAGAGCGATGACTGGAGGATGATCTGCTGTGGCCAATAGAGGACTTGTAACGGCGATTGCCGCTGTAGGTGCAGCGCAGCTGCTTAAGCTGCCATTGCATTATGCAAAGACCGGTAGATGGGAAATCCGAAAATTGATTGGATCGGGCGGTATGCCTAGCTCGCATTCGAGCGGGGTATCGGCTTTAGCTGCATATACGGCAACCAAATGCGGCGTGAAGACGCCAGAGTTTGCGATATCGGCGATGCTTGGCATTATTGTTATGTATGACGCTATGAATATTCGCAGGCATGCAGGAGAAATTGCTATGCAAGTGAATGATTTGGATGTGGATGTCGAGAAGCTGGCTGGCAAGCATCCGGGAATTTATCATATGCGCCGGCGTAAGCGGCTCAAAGAAAGCTTAGGCCATCAACCGCGCGAGGTTGCGGCAGGCTCTCTGCTCGGCCTTTTGTTTGGGTTCGTTGGCGCAATAACCGGGTCAAAAAGATGACAAAAGCAAAGTCGGGATTCAGATTGGATGAAGGTTTAGGCGTTCATGCGCTTAAGCCTTTTTTAGTTTGAAGGTCCATTGTTTGAAGCTCAATTCGATTTTTCGATTCGGATAGCCGGGTCGTTTTCGTTCTTATATAATGGTGAAAGATGGAAATTTATTTGAAACGATATAAGGGGGATTTTTTGCAAATGACGGAGCAATTATTATGGATGCATGGAGCACCGTATGCAGTAGGTAATGCGGACGAGGATTGTCCAGCTATCACCCCATATCTTGTGGAAGGCGACCATTCTCCCGCGATTATTATATGTCCTGGCGGCGGCTATCAGGGAAGAGCCCCTCATGAAGGGGAGCCTATTGCTCAGTGGCTGAATGGGCTGGGCATTTCTGCTTTCGTTTTGCGCTACAGGGTGGCCCCTTATCCGTATCCATGCGCGCTGCTGGATGTACAGAGGGCGATACGTACCATCAGATTCAAAGCGGATTTGTTCCGAATCAATCCGAACAAGATCGGAGTGCTTGGCTTCTCGGCGGGCGGACATTTGGCGTCGAATGCGGGGACAATCTATGACAAAGGAAATGAGAGTGCCGAAGATGTTATTGAACGAATGTCATGCCGTCCAGATCTGCTTGTTCTCTGCTATCCCGTTATAACGCTCACAGAGCCGTTCACGCATGAAGGCACAAGAGATAACTTGCTGGGCAAGGAAGCGGAGATAGGACAAGTTGAGCGGATTAGCAGCGAGCGAAATGTAACCGAGGATACGCCGCCGACTTTTTTATGGCATACGTCGAATGATGCAGCCGTTCCCGTCGAGAATAGCCTAATGTTCGCTACTGCTCTCAGCAAGCACAAAGTGCGCTTTGACCTTCACGTGTATGAGAAGGGGCAGCATGGGCTAGGCTTAGCTGAGGACGAGGAGCATACGAGAGGCTGGACGGCTGCATGTGCTTCATGGCTTGCATTGAATGGATTCAACTAACAGCTTGCGGTATTGCGATAGCTTACGAGCAAACGATGATTTGCCTAATGAAGCTGCCTTTTCTGGTGGTGCAGCGATCTGAGATGGTGAAGCCTGCGCCTGCGATAAGGTCGTCCATCGGATCAGCCGTAATAATAACGGCCTTGCTCGCGATGCGGCGAGCATTCTTCAGCAGCGAAAGCTGCGCCTCAGGCGTCGTGCTTGAGAAGTGGTTATAGGGCATATCTACAATCGCTGTATCATAGTGGCTGGTAATGTCGGCAATGTCGCCGCATACAACATCCGTTTTGAAATCGAAATGCGTTAAGTTTTCAAGCGTACCGCGAATGACAAAAGGATTGATGTCTCGGCCGACGATGTCAATGCCCATCGAGAGCGCTTCTACGAGCACCGTCCCAATGCCGCAGCAGGGGTCGATCGCTGTCTTTCCGATTGGAAGAGGGACAGCTATATTGGCCACCGCACGTGCTACCCGGGTGCTAAGCGCAATCGAATAGCTGCGCGGCTTCTTCATTTGCGTAAGCCAAACGGCCTTGCTCTTGATGTAGTTGCCGAAATACCAGCGCCCGCCCCAGTTCAATATGCCGAAGGTGTAATCGGGATTGTGCACATCGGCTTCCCCATCAATATAGATTCCAATTTCACGTTCGATGCTGCGCTTGTCGTCGAAATCTATTTTATCCTCTGATGCAAGATCGCTCATTTTGATAAAAATAACTTTAAACGTTGAATCGGCTAATTCGATTTGCTTCACTTGCTCCAATATATCCTCGAGTCGATCCGCCTCATAAAGCATCTCTAGCCGCTCTCTCATAAAGGGGCTGCGATCGGGATGAACGGCTATCTCACTCATCAAGAGCCCGGAATCCGATTGCTTGCCAAAAAAAGACCGCATCTCCAAGTGACATAGATCTGCTTCCTCCGGCCGGTAGCCATAAGTATAAATAAATAACGGCGCTTGCTTTTTCATTTCCAAATCGTAGTCGCATCCTTTACCATAACGTACTGAAACTTTCATTATACGTTAAATGGCTTGCAAATGCCTGCTGCTCAGAAATGGAGAAGGCTGTTTCACATCTATTCAGCCTATTTGGGCGACCGCTTGTTGCTCGGCAAGCAGAAGCTGTTCCCGTACTTTAACGACTTCCCCAATAATAATTAGCGCTGGATTGCTCAGTTTCATGGATATGGCAAGGGTATGAATATTAGCAAGAGTTCCTACGATTGTGCGCTGTCGCGTGGTCGTACCGCGTTCGATTAACGCAACGGGCGTTGAAGAGGCTTTGCCGTGCTTCAGCAGCTCCTCTCGAATAGCGGGCAGCTCGCTTACGCCCATATAGATCGCTAGCGTATCCACGCTATGCGCCAGCAAATCCCAGCGGATTGGGGACTTTACGCCGTGACAGCGGCTGCCGGTCACGCAAGCAAAGGAAGCGGCATATTCCCGGTGGGTCACGGGGATGCCCGCCGCTGCGGCAGCGCCGATTGCCGAGGTGATGCCTGGCACAATTTCGTACGGAATGCCTTGTGTGGCGAGCGCCAGCGCTTCTTCGGCTCCTCTTCCGAAGACAAGCGGGTCTCCCCCCTTCAGTCGGACGACGCTTTTGCCTTGGCGAGCATAATGGACGAGCGCGTCATTAATTAGATGCTGGGGCATGGCATGCGAGCCAGGAGCTTTGCCGCAGTAAATCAGCTCTGCTTGAGAGCTGGCATAGCCAAGCAGCTCTTTGCTTATGAGCCGATCGTACAGGACGACGTCAGCCTGCTGAATGCGCCGCATCGCTTTAATCGTAATAAGCTCAGGATCGCCTGGACCTGCTCCGACAATATAGACCATTCCTGCCGTTATATTTCTCATAAGCTGCTCCTTCCGGCTCAATTTGCCGCATCGTATTCCGTATTTCTACGGTTTTCTCTTGAGACAAGTCCGCCTTAGATCGTTACATAGATAGATCCGCTCTCTTGATCGATTTCGGTCTCGAAGGTCGTTACGCAGCCGTCGTCAGGCTCATGCACGCGGCCGCTGCGCAAATCCACCTTCCAATCATGGAGCGGGCAGTGTACGGCCGTGCCGCACACCATCCCTTCCGAAAGCAGTCCGCCCTTATGCGGGCATTTATTTTCAACGGCGAGCACGCTGCCGTCTGTTAGGCGGAATACGGCAATTTCGATGTCCTTTATTTGAATGCGGCGCGAGCCCTTTACATCAATGTCGCTGAGATTAGCGACGAGCAGCTTCGTTGTCATGTGAGTACTCCTCCTTAAAAGTTATAATTGCACAGTCTCAGCGGCGGATAATTGCTCGAAATTTTTGCGGAGCTCATCGGTTTCAACGATTTGCTTCCAAGGATCGGTCGTTAAGCTGAGCGTCTTCTCAATGCGCGACTTCAAGGCAAGACGATCTTCAGGATTTTGCAGCGCAATCTTTACATAATCGAGTCCAACACGTTCGATCCATTGTGCGGTACGTTCATTCCATTGCGCATTTTCGCGATAAAGCTGCAAGTAGGCGGAGGACCATTCCATTACCTCTTCCTCGGTTTTGACGATGCAGAGCAGGTCTGTTGCGCGAACCTTTACCCCGCCGTTGCCGCCGACGTGAAGCTCCCAGCCTCCATCTATGGCGACTACGCCAAAATCTTTAATGGTTGCTTCCGCGCAATTTCGCGGACAACCGGACACGGCAAGCTTAACTTTAGCTGGCGCATTTAGACGCTCGAACGCTTTTTCCAATTTGATGCCCATGCCGATTGCGTCCTGCGTGCCGAAGCGGCAGAAGGTCGAGCCGACGCATGTTTTTACCGTACGCAGCGTTTTTCCGTAAGCGTGGCCGGATGGCATATCAAGCTCTTCCCATATTTTCGGAAGATCCTCTTTCTTGACGCCGAGCAGGTCGAGCCGCTGCCCGCCAGTAAATTTAACCATCGGAACGTCGTATTTCTCGGCGACCTCGGCGATTTTTTTCAAATCGGCTGGGGAGGTTACGCCGCCGTAAATACGCGGAACGACGGAGTATGTGCCGTCCTTCTGAATGTTGGCATGGTAGCGTTCATTGGTAATCCGTGATTCGTTCTCGTCAACGTATTCCTCCGGATTGATCATGCCGAGGTAATAGTTAAGCGCCGGACGGCATTTCGAGCAGCCCTCTGGATTATGCCAGCCGAGTACGTTCATGACTTCTTTAGTGGAATTAAGATTCATCCTTGTTATTTCTGCGACGATCTCATCCCGGTTAAGCGTCGTACAGCCGCAAATGCCTTCCTTGACCGGCTCGCCTACCGCATCGCCGGCATATATTTGAAGCAGTCCTTCAACTAGCGGCTTACAGCCGCCGCAGGAAGCGGAAGCTTTCGTGCAGGACTTGATGGCGCCAACCGTGTTGCAGCCCTTATTCGTAATCGCCTCGCCAATCGTACCCTTGGATACGCCGTTGCAGCCGCAGATGATTTCATCATCGGCCATCGCCTCTAGTCTGTTGCCGCCCGAGGATTTGCCAAGCATATCGGATGAGATGCCGAGCAGCAGCTCCTTCTCGCGGCCTTCTACCGATTCGCCTTTCTTAATCGAAGCGAATAATTCTGCACCATCTGAGGTGTCGCCGAATAGTACAGCGCCAATCAGCTTGCCATCCTGAATGACGATTTTTTTGTACGTGCCTGCCAAATCGTCTTGGATCTTCAATGCGCGAGTGGTTGGCGATTCATCAAAATGTCCAGCGGAGAATACGTCTACGCCAGATACTTTAAGCTTCGTTGAGGTGACGGACCCTGCATAGCCAGCCGTTTCCACACCAGCCAGATGCTTAGCAAGCACGGCGCCTTGCTCATACAGCGGAGCAACGAGACCGTATGCAATCCCGCGATGCTCAGCGCATTCGCCGACAGCATAAATGTCAGGCACGCTCGTTTGCATGAAATCATCGATGACAATGCCGCGGTTTACTTCAAGGCCTGTTGCCTTAGCGAGCTCAACGTTCGGCTTAATGCCGACGGCCATCACGACCAAATCGCCATCTACCTCGGTGCCATCCGTGAAGACGAGCCCGGAAGCGCGGCGTTTGCCTTTAATGGAAGCTGTGCTTTTTTTCAATAAAAATTGCATCCCTTGCGCTTCCAGCTCGCGCTGCAGCATTTTGGATGCTGCTTCATCCAATTGCCTCTCCATCAGGTAGCTGTGAATATGGACGACATTGACTTCCATTCCGAGATGGAGAAGGCCGCGAGCGGCTTCGAGTCCGAGCAGGCCGCCGCCAATGACGACTGCTTTCTTATATTTTTTGGATGCATCGATCATCACTTCGCAATCATGGATGTCGCGGAAGGCGATAACGCCTTCCTTGTCTGCGCCGGGGAGCGGCAGCATAAAAGGATTGGAGCCAGTCGCCACAATGATCGAATCATAGTCAACCTCAATGCCTTGGTGGGAGATTACCTTTTTGCGGTCCATGTCAATTTTGGTTACTTTGTGGCCGGTGTAAAGGGTGATGTTATTTTCTTTGTACCAATCCCAGTCGTTAATGACGATTTCTTGCATGTCTGCGCCGCCTGCGAGGACGGAAGAGAGCATAATTCGATTATAGTTAGGATGCGGCTCAGCGCCGAAAATTGTAATATCGTAGCTGTCTGGTGAAAGCTTCAGTAGATGCTCGATTGCTCGAACCCCCGCCATGCCGTTGCCGATTAGAATTAGTTTCTTTTTCGTTGTATTCATTGTAATTCTCTCCTCTCAATCTCTGTCTAAGCAAAAATAATAAAAGCCTGCCTTCGATCCAAGAGAAAACGTACGTCTCCCTTGAAAACGAAAGCAGGCTTCTTTGCCGCTCCAAACGAATACATCGTTGTACTCGTGAATGATATGTTTTTGTTATCGTAAATATACAATGAGATTAGAAGCTATGTCAATATACTTAACATCAAATGGGTGAAAAACTTGGGTGATGACAATTTCATGTTTTGTATGTTATATATAATCACAAAGACATCGACTTGTGCACTGTTAACAAATGAAGTCGAATAGGAGGGGGCACTTCTACATGCGTTCATTGTTGGTGATCGATCAACGTGCAGCAAGCGAGGTACCGGTGGCGGACCCTCAATCGAATCAGCTTTCCAAGAAGCATACTCCAAAATTTTTGCTTGAGACCTATGGGTATCATGTCATTCGTGCAGGTGATGAGAATAAGGCTGTGCTGCAAATGAACAGTGCAGATGCCGTTATTCTTCACTTGCCTCTTAATGAAGTGAAACAATGGGGAACGAAGCTGTTGAAGCAAAAAACGGTGCCGATGCTCTGGTGGTGCAGCGCTGCGACAGCATCCTTGTCAGCCGCATTTTGCGAGGACGACGTACCTGTGGATGGCGTGCTGACCCCTTCGATGAGCGAGCAAGAACTGCACTGGGCGCTGCATTTTGGATCTAAGCAATGCTTCGAGAGGCTGCAATGGATAAACGAGCGCAAGCAGCTGGAAGGACGTCTTGAGGAGCGGAAGTGGATTGATATGGCAAAGGGGATTTTGTGCAAAATTAAAAACATTTCCGAAGCGGAAGCCTACGACGTGCTGCGGAAGCAGGCGATGAATGAGCGCAAGCGTATGGTTGATGTAGCGACATCGATTGTAAAGGTATATCAAATCCTTCAGGATCAAAAATAAGGGGGCGATGCGATGATGATCAACCTGTTAAAGGAAGTCGGCCGTGGAAAAAGAGGAGCGCGTGACCTCGGGTATGATGAGGCGTTGCAAGCGGCCAATGCAATTTTAGAATTAAAGGCGACCCCAGCGCAAATCGGCGCTTTTTTTATCGCTGAGCGAATAAAGATGGAAAGCGTTGAAGAAATTGAGGCCTTTGTAGCCGTCTGTCGCAAGCATGCTCATCGCGTACCTATTCAACAAGGACTCGATTGCGCTGGCCCCTATGACGGTCGGAAAAAATCATTTTACGCTACATTTCCTACTGCGTTTCTTCTTGCGGCCGCCGGGCTTCCCATTACGCTGCACTCAGCGGCATCCTTGCCTCCAAAATGGGGAATAACGCTGCATGATTTGTTGAAGGAAGCAGGCATTGATGCTGAACGCTTATCGAGCGAACAGATTGTTCAAGCGGCTTCGGGTACCGGCGTGCTGTACGTTCCGGCAGAGGAATGGTGTCCGCCTCTTAAGGCGCTGCGCTCCATTCGTATTGAGCTCGGTATGCGGACCGTACTGAATACGGCCGAGAAGCTCATTGATTACGCCCATTCCCCTTATTTGATATTCGGGGTTTTTCATAATACGGTGTTTGAGCGAATGGCGAAGCTAGCCAGCAACTTGGCATACAAAAAAGCGCTCATCGTACAGGGGATGGAGGGCTCCGAGGATTTGTTCATCGAGAGGCCGACCCGCACCTATTACGTAGAAAATGGAGAGTCGCATCTGAATATCATCGATCCGGACACCTATGGCTTAGAAACGCCAGTGCCGGAAATCGATTGGACGCCTGCAGGGCAGCTGCGCGTATCGGAATACGTCCTGCAAGGACGCGGCCATATCGCTTTCGTCAATCAAGTGCTGCTTAATGCGGCCGTGAGGTTGCAATTGGCAGAGAAGGTCGACTCCATTGAGGAAGGGTTGTATATTTGCAAGGATTTGCTCGATAATGGCGCCCCATGGGAGCTTTATCGCAAATGGCAAAGCGCGATGCGAAGCGAAACATCGCTGCCTTGTCGCATGACGTAGCGGCGAGAATCGAAACGTCATTGCCTTGTCGGATGGCCTAGCGGCGAGAAGCGGGGAACGATCGCCCGGCATAGCCTGCTTACTCTGAACTTAATATGACGAAAGAAAACGAGCCGTAGAATCGCTTTTATGGCTCGTTTGGCGTCCTGCTAGAGCTGTGAAGACTATAGAATCCTTAAATGATTTCGTGAAGATAACGGGAGATTTTCCAGTTAGTATGACTTTCAGACGCTTGAATCACAGCTACAGCAATAAGTGCCTCTGAGAAAATAATAGGAGCATCGATTTGCGCCTGAATTTCCGTGCAAGGAGGATCAACTTCGAAAACGTTCACCCTTGCAAATTGCGGGCAATTCATTCCTATGTGGTTTATCCATGGTTCACTCTTCTAAAACTCTGTTAACATCCGTTATCGGGTGGTCCGATTGTTGACTCGCTTGCTTTTGGCCGCTATCCGGAAGGGCAGGAAAGAGGAGATAAACGGCGTGTTGAACTCCCAGTTGAAGAGTAAGGCTGTAAGCTCGAGCTTGATCGACAAATAGTACAGATACTCCTTCAGGCTTCCGCATCTATACCGGTAACCCAATACATGGGTACTTTCCGTGATCATCTTCAGTCGGAGAAGCCTCGTCATATCTTCCTTCGTAACGGGGGTTGGGCTATTCCTTAAATTACGAATCAGCATGCTAAGGATGGACCCAACATGATAGGCTGCCATATCTTTTTTATAATGACTATAGGCATATATACCGAACTCCTCGGAAATCCGCTTCCTTAACTCATGTTGCAAAATCAAGCTCTTCTCCAAATAAGGCTTATAGGGAGAGCTCATTAAGCTATCTAAATTGTCGACGGTGTAAAAATATAACGAATCCGGAAGCGCATAGACACGCTGTGCGGACAATAGGGCTTCCATATGAAAAATGGTATCCTCGCCGATCGCAAGTCCCTCATGGAATTGAATGCCGCTGCCTTCAAGCGACTCCCGAAGAAATAAGCTTCGCCAATTAAAGCACAAATCGTTATTCGAATGAACAGCCGGTGCGCTTAATATAAAGTCCTTCCCGTTCATCGGCGTATGGAGCCTGTAATGTGGAGAAACGTTTAGCCCAGAGGGCACAGTCTCGTAGCCGCTGATTACGACGTCGCAACGATGCTCCTCCGCTGTGGCATAAAGCTTAACGAAAAACATCTCGTTGATTTCATCGTCGGCATCCAGGAAGGCGACGTACTTGCCGCTTGCTGCCTTGAGGCCAGCGTTTTTAGCGGAACTCGTTCCGCCGTTAGGCTTGTGAAGCACTTTTATTCTAGCATCTATGGCAGCGAGCTCTTCGCAAATAACACCGCTCTGATCGGTGGAGCCGTCATTGACTAGCAGCAGCTCTAGATTTTGGAAGGGCTGATTTAGGATTCGTTTTACGGAGCGGAGCAACCATTTTTCAGCATTAAAGATGGGTATGATTACACTAATGGCGTAGTCCAAACGCTTCACCTCAGCTATGATCAATAATTGAAGCGCTGCCAAGCTCAGCTTCAAAATCATCATACCATATTCGTTATAAAGAACGAATCGTTATTTTGCAGATCGTATTTAGAGCCAATATTTAAGCTTGGAAGGCTAATCTTTTCCGTGGTAATATAAGGATGTTGCGCGATTTGAAGTAAAAAGTTGAGGGTGAATAGTCATGAAATATTTGAATTTTAACCATTTGCTTCAAAAGATCGGCGCACTAGTATAGTCTAGAGATGGCTTTGAGGCATTTGGAAGGAAGGGAACTTCCTTACTTAGCTGTTCAGCATTGATAGTAAAGGAAACAGGAAAAGGGGGATATGATGTCATTTGTAAATCGGTTGCGATGGTTTTTTAAGGATCGATGGGGGAGTTATCTATTAGCCGTTAGCATCATGGCAATTGTCAGCCTGCTGTCTACGGTACCGCCTAATCTCATTGGGAGAACGGTCGATCATATAGATAAAGGGCAGCTCACTTCGGCGGACTTGTCACAGACGGTGCTGCTGCTTGTCGGGTTGTCGCTGCTGCTCTACGTCATGGTTTATATTTGGATTACGACGCTGTTTGGCAATTCGGCGCTTGTCGAGAAGGTGCTGAGAGGCCGGCTGCTTGCGAATTTGACGCGGATGACGCCTGCTTTCTTTCAGCGCAACAGCACGGGGCAACTAATGGCGCTCGCAACAAATGATATTTTGGCAATCGGACAAACGGCGGGCTACGGCGTCATGACTCTCGTCAATACGCTCGTTGGCGCTTCGGTTGTCGTTATTATGATGATTTCGCTCGTAAGCTATAAATTGATGATTGCTGCTCTCATACCGCTGCCCTTGCTGGCGGTCGTGATTAGCAAGCTTGGCAAAAAAGTGCGAACAAGATTTCTGGATGCGCAGGCCTCCTTCGGTAAAATGAACGATCACGCGCTGGAATCGATCTCCGGCATTCGCGTTATCCGCTCGTACGTGCAGGAGAACGATGATCTCACGGCATTCGATAAAGTGACCTCTGATGTAATGTTCAAAAACAAACGGGTATCGATTCTAAATGCATTGTTCCAGCCGATCATTTCGTTGATTGTTGGCGTGAGCTATTCGATCGGTATCGGCTATGGCTCTTATCTCGTTTTTCAAGACGAAATTTCACTCGGACAGCTGATTTCGTTCAATATATATTTAGGCATGCTTATATGGCCGATGATCTCCTTCGGCGAGTTTATTAACGTCCTGCAGCGCGGAAGCGCATCGGCTGATCGTTTGGATACGGCGCTCACGCAAAAGCCTGATCTGGATGACACGGACAAGCCGGTCGCGATCACAGTCCCTGCAAGCATAGAGATGAAGCAGCTTACTTTTACTTATCCTACAGCTATTCATGCCAGCTTGGTCGACGTATCTTTTCGGCTTGAGCGAGGCCAGACGCTTGGTGTTGTGGGCAAGACTGGAAGCGGAAAGAGCACGCTGCTGAAGCAGCTGCTTCGCCAATATCCACTGGATCAGGAGCAGCTTTACATAGCGGGCGTACCTGTAGAGCGAATCACCATTGATCAGATGCGACGCTGGATTGCGTATGTTCCGCAGGAGCATCTGCTCCTATCCAAAACGATTAGAGAAAATATCGCGCTTGGCAAGCCGAATGCGACGCATGAAGAAATTGCGCGCGCGGTCGAAATGGCCTCTTTTACGGAGGATATTGCGATGATGCCTGAGGGACTTGAGACCATCGTTGGTGAAAATGGCGTCATGCTGTCAGGCGGCCAGAAGCAGCGTTTGGCGATTGCACGGGCGCTGCTCGTCGATTCCGAAATATTGCTGCTGGACGATTCGCTGTCGGCGGTTGATGCGCGGACCGAGAGCCGGATCCTTCATCACATTCGCTTGGAGCGCGAGGGGAAGACAACTTTTATCAACACTCATCGTCTATCGGCGGTTAGTCATGCGGATTGGATCATCGTGCTGAACGAAGGCAGAATTGTCGAGGAAGGCACGCATGAGGAGCTGATGCTGTTCGGAGGCTGGTATAAGGAACAGTGGGAACGGCAGCAAATGGAAGCTAGCTTGGAAGAATAAGGAGGCTGTTGCATGCCAAAGCAATCTACGGCGAGAAGACTATTCCAATATGCTCTCGTCTATAAATTCAAAATTATCGGCGCGCTGCTTATTCTTTGCTGCGCGGTAGGCGCTGAGCTTGGCGGACCTTTTATTATAAAAACAATAATTGATAAGCATTTATCGGCCGGAGGCAGCGAATTGGCGCCTGTTCTCTGGCTGCTTGCGCTTTATATGGGATTGCTGCTCGTTGCGAGCATCGGCAATTTCTCGCAATCGTATATTTTGCAATCGACGGCGCTGCAAATTATCAAAAACATGCGTATGGATCTCATGCGCCATATTCAGCGGATTCCGCTGCGCTATTTTGACAATACGCCTATTGGTCAAATTGTATCGAGAATAGCGAACGACACGGAGGCTGTGCGGGACTTATTCATGAGCTTCATGGCGACCTTTGTAGTCAGCTTCGTGCAGCTAATCGGGATATTTACGGCGCTGTTTATTTTGGATGTGCGTCTGGCGATGTTCTGCTTGCTCCTGCCTCCGCTTTTTGCGCTCATTATGGTCATCCATTTGAAGTATTCCAAGCGTTACATTACGATCATGCGAGCGCGGCTTAGCGATATGAATGCGATGATCAATGAATCGATTGTCGTTATGCCGATTATTCAAGCGTTTCGGCGCGAGAAGGTGACGCTGGATGAATTCGAGATGCTGAACGAGGACCGATACGTCAATCAGATCAAACAGTTTAGAGTGTTCTCTTTGTCCTCGAGAAACATTGTAGGCACGATTGGCAGCCTGGTGACGGCGCTAGTTATTTGGTATTTTGGCCACGCGTCGCTGGAAACTTCCATTATGTTCGGGGTGTTTTACGCCTTTATTGACTATCTGGGGCGTATCTTTCAGCCGATTATCGGAATTTTCGATCAGTTGACGAATGCTCAGCGTGCTTTCGTATCTGCCGAGAAGGTGTTTGCAATACTCGATATGGAGGGCATGGAGGTCGAGGAGGTCGCAGCGGTGAAGCGGCCAGAGGGCGTCGTGAAATTCGATCATGTAACCTTCGCGTACAAAAAGGGTGAAAACGTACTGGAGCAAATTTCGTTTGAAGCGCGCAAGGGTGAGACGGTTGCTTTGGTAGGCCATACCGGTTCGGGGAAAAGCTCGATTATGAACCTATTGCTGGGCTTTTACGAGCCGGATCAAGGCGTTATATCGATTGATGGGCGCGATATTTCGGAATATTCGAAGCAGGCGCTGCGCAAACATATGGGCATCGTGCTGCAGGATCCGTATTTATTTGCCGGCGATATTAAATTCAACGTCAGCCTTTACAATAAGGACATTTCCATCGATCGTGTAAAAAGCGTGCTGAAGGATGTTGGCGCCGCGCCATTCATCGAGCAGCTGCCGAATGGCTATGATGAGCTGGTAGTCGAACGCGGGAGCACATTGTCATCTGGACAACGTCAGCTTATTTCCTTCGCTAGAGCACTAGCTTTCGACCCATCGATTCTCATTTTGGATGAGGCTACGGCGAGCATAGACAGCGAGACTGAGGGGCTAATTCAGCAAGCGCTGCGGGTTGTCAGCCAAGGGCGGACGACGCTGGTTATTGCGCATAGGCTGTCTACTATTCGTGAGGCTGATCAAATTCTCGTCTTGCATCGCGGAGAGATTGTCGAACGGGGCAATCATGATGCGTTGATGGCGCTCGGCGGCAGATATTACAAAATGTATCAGCTGCAAAAGGGCGAGAAGGCCTCAGCGGAAACGGTAAGCATGTAGAAAAATTAATAATCTTGTTCTAGTAACAAATCTAAAGTGCCATGCACATGACGAATGTTGTCATGTATATGGCACTTTTTGTTATATTTTTTAGGTTTTAATACCCGTTTTTTCATTACATTGTACCAATTGACAGGAAAAATGTTCCACAGTATACTCTTCAATATATTATATGTCAGTTTACATCACATTTATAAAGGCGGCTCCAATAGCTTTTGGGCCCAAAGCTATATTCCCCTTCCTTCTTTAATGCAAAATCTGCTTTCGGATGTCATGCATGTATTGGAGCAAGGGGATTTTTATTGCTGCCATCGAACGAATGTGCATGTTTACTAGAACTTAATTTCACAATGATGTTCTGATTACAATTTTTAACTACTCTATTTGAGATATGTATTGCTTATTAATACCATTTATGGTCTTTGGGAGGAGAAGGTTGGAATGCAGAAATTGGTTATAAGAATAAAGAGACAAGCCTGCATGATTTTAGCGGCTCTTCTAGTGGTTACCGGTACATTCGGTAGCTTGGGAAGCCCTGTTCAGGCGACGCCTGCGGGGGACAATATCGTTATCTCTCAGGTTTATGGCGGTGGGGGGAACTCCGGGGCAGTATGGAAAAATGATTTTATTGAATTGTATAATCCGACTAATGCGGATGTGAGTTTGGATGGTTGGAAGGTAAGGTATGCAAGTAAAACCGGAAATTTGCCAACAGATGTTACAGCTACTGTAACTAGTTCAACGTATTTAAACGGTACAATTAAATCTAAAGGCTACTACCTCATTCAACAATCGGCTGGTAATGGCGGAACTACGAGCCTGCCGGCACCTGATGCCACCGGATCAATAACAGTGAGCAGTTCGGAAGGGAAGGTAGAGCTGGTCAGCAAATCGGGGGCGAGAGTCGATTTCGTTGGTTTTGGAGCGGCTAGCGAATTCGAAACGGCTCCAACAGCAGCCCTAAATAACACGAACGCAGCCATTCGTAAAGCTGCTGACAATGCACCAATTGACAGCCGCGGCAAAGATACGGATGTCAATTCTGCAGATTTCGAAGTGGGCACTCCAGCCCCGCGCAATTCCACATATGGAGCGGTTGTTGCAGGCGTGGAGCCTATAACGGCAGATGTAGCGCCAGGAGCGGTTCAACCCGGCACTATTATTAATCTCTCGACATCAACGGTTGGAGCAAGCGTGTACTACAGCGTATACGGCTCAGGCGATACGCAGGTTGCTCCTGAAAACTTTACTTTGTATCAGCCTGGCGTGACATCTATTGCAATAAACGCGCCAAAGACGGTACATGCCTATGCGAAAAAAGACGGGCTGGTAAACAGTGCATTACGTGAGTTTTCATATAGCGTTGTAGCGAACCCGATTACGATCGCGGCAGCTCGGGCTTCTGCATCTGGCACAAACGTAAAGCTTAGCGGTACAGTAACACACCGTGCGGATTCAAACGAGTACGTCAATTTATTCGTTCAGGACGCAAATAACGGAATTGTCGTTAGAGCGCTGAACTCAGTTTCCGCTCAGCCGGGGGATACTATCGAGGCTTTCGGAAAACTTACCCCGTTCGCGGGACTAGTCCAATTGATCGCGAATGTCGAAGATGTGAAGGTGACGGGCTCAGTCGCTCTCCCTGCGCCAATAGTTGTAGATTCTACAAGCTTTGGCAAAACGATTGAGAACCAGAACAAATTCGAAGGCCGTTTCGTGCAACTGAAAAATATTAAGGTTGAAAGTGTGGCTGGAGGCGTCGTTACGGCAACGGATGCTGTCAGCGCAGGTAAAGTTATTATTTATTCCTCTGATGCTTCATTTGTCGCGGGAAAAACGTTTGAGCAGGTTACAGGCGTCATGACTTACCATTCCAGCGTAGGACTTGAACTGCTGCCGCGCAATACGCTCGATATTGTTGAGAAAAAGCTGGCTGTTCAAGCGAGCATTCCTTCGGGCGGCATCAACGTTGGAGGTTCGGTATATTTAAGCTCGCTTGCTGAGGGCGGTGTCATTCGTTACACGACAAATGGGACCACTCCGACAGCAACGACGGGAACGCAATATAGTGGTCCAATTGTTGTTAATGCGGATACAATCATTAAAGCCGTTGTTACAGCCGGCGGGGTGACAAGTGAAGTATCAACCTTCATATATAAGGTATTAGAAAATACAGATGGTATTGCGATCAATAAAATTCAAGGCGAGACGCATAGATCGATCTACAATAATGTTAAAGTTACGAACGTAACAGGCATTATCACTTCGGTCAGTGCGAATTCCTTCTACATGCAGGCACCGAATGACAAGCAGGACAGCAATCCGAACACTTCCGAGGCTATTCAAGTTTTCAAGAATACCCATGGTCTAGCCGTAAAGGATTCTGTATATGTGTCCGGTACGGTGCAGGAATTTGGCAACAGTCCATCTCTAACCGTAACACAAATTAATGCAACGACGATTGGTAAGCAATCCAGCAATAATACGCTTCCTTCCACCACATTGCTTGGGACAGGCGGACGCATCATTCCTAATTTGATTGATACGGACAGCTTCGCCCAATTTAATCCGAATGTCGATGCTATCGACTTTTTCGAGAGCTTGGAGAGCATGCTGGTTGAAGTGAATCAACCTACGATAACGGGACCTTATGCAAATGCAGTAATACCGGTTACGTTTGCCAATGGCACGAATAATCCGGTAAAAACGGCCTTCGGCGGCGTTGTTTTGCAAGGCAACGGTATCAATTCGGTAGAGAGCAGCCTGAATCCGCAAAAGCTGTTTGTAGGCGTTTCAGAGCCTGCAGGCACAAAAATTAAAACAGGCGATGCTTTTGAAGGCAATCTCGTGGGCGTCATTCAATACGCAGGCGATCTCTATAAGCTGATACCTACGCAGGCTTTGCCTTCAATTAAACGCAGCAACAATACTCCGAAAGTAACGACTATTGTTCCGAATGAAGACAAGCTGACAATTGGTACATTTAATGTGGAAAACTTCAGCGCCGGCGATACAGCGAAAGCTGACAAAATCGCGAGCATTATCGTAACGAACATGAAGCAGCCGGACATTATCGGTTTAATGGAGGTTCAAGATAATGACGGCAATAAGATTACTGGCAATACGGATGCTTCCCAAAGCTTCAAGACTCTCATCGACGCCATTACTGCGAAAGGCGGCGCAACTTACAAATTCACCGATATTGCTCCGGAAAATAATATGGACGGCGGCGAACCTGACGGCAATATCCGAGTTGGCTTCTTATACAAAGCAGATCGCGTAAAGCTTGCATCAGGCAAAAAAGGAAGTTCCAACACTTTCGTTAAAGTGGACGGAATTGGAGGCTTGACGCAAAATCCAGGCCGCATTGGTTCTACGGATGCTGCTACCTTCGCTTCATCCCGTAAACCGCTCGTTGCTGAATTTCTCTTTAAAGGGAAACGTGTAGTCGCGATAGCGAACCATTTTAATTCCAAAGGCGGAGACGGCAAGCCATGGGGCGGCGTTCAGCCGGTTGTACGCAGCAGTGAAGTGCAGCGCGCCAAACAAGCGGATACTGTAAACAGCTTCGTTAAGGATTTGACGGCTAAAGATCCTGAGGCTAGCGTAATCGTGTTAGGAGACTTTAATGATTTCCAATTCTCCGGTACGCTGAATAAGCTGCGGGGTGCGGAATTAACGAACCTTGTCGACAAGCTGGATGTATCGGAACGCTACTCCTACATCTACGACGGCAACTCGCAAACGCTTGATCATATTCTAGTAGACAATAAAATTGGAACAAATGCTGTTATTGATATTGTTCACGTCAATGCTGATTTCTCGACAGAACAGGGCAGGGTGAGCGATCATGATCCGCTTCTTGCACAGCTAGATCTTTCAACTAAGAAAGATGCGGAATTCGCTATGACGATTATGCATACCAATGATACACATGGCAATCTAGCGAATGTAGCAAAAAGATATACTGCGGTTGAACAGGTTCGAAGTGAAACAGCTAAATCGATCCTTCTTGATGCTGGTGATGTGTTCTCGGGTACATTGTACTTTACTAAATATTTAGGCCTGGCTGATCTAGAATTTATGAATAAGATGAAGTACGATGCCATGGTATTCGGCAACCATGAATTCGATAAAGGTCCGTTAGTGTTGGCTAATTTTGTGAAAAATGCCAAATTCCCGCTCGTTAGCTCCAATATTGATTTCAGCAAGGAGCCAGAACTGAGTGGATTGCTAGCCGAGCAAGCGGTTGGTAAAGAAGCAGAAGCTGGAAAGATTTATAAATCTATCATTCTTGAGGTTGGCGAAGATAAAACGAAGGTTGGCGTATTTGGACTTACAACTGAGGATACGAAGTTCCTTGCCTCGCCTGGCGAGAACATCGTATTTGAGAACTACATCGCTAAAGCGAAGGAAACAGTCAAATCGCTCCAAGACAAGGGCATTAACAAAATCATTGCAATAACACATCTTGGTCATACATTTGATCTCATATTAGCTGATCAGGTTGCTGGTATCGATGTGGTCGTTGGCGGACACAGCCATACGAAAGTCGATGCTCCAAAGGTAATCCATGCAAATGGTGAGCCAACACTTGTTGTACAGGCCGAGGAATATAACAGATATCTAGGTCGATTGGAAGTAAAATTCAATCAAGCTGGCGTGTTAACGAAATGGAATGGAAAGCTGCTGGATATTGCAACTTTTGCAGCAGATCCAGTAGTGACAACAATGCTTGAGCCTTACAATATTGGAATTGCTGATATTAAAAATCAAGTTATCGGCAAGACAAATGTGGTTTTAGAAGGCGGCAACCCTCCTTCTCGTATTAAGGAAACCAATCTTGCAAATCTAATGACGGACGGCATGGTTTCTAAAGTAAAAAGCTTTGTTAACAGCAATCCAGAGTTAAAGAAATTAGATGTAAAAGGGTTTGTAGCCATTCAGAATGGTGGCGGCATTCGTAAGTCTATTTCCGTAACCGCAGTAGGCAAAAAGGATGGTGACATAACATTAGGAGAGCTGTTGGAGGTCATGCCATTCGGCAATAACTTGACATCGCTTCGCATGACGGGTCAGGAAATTGTTGAAGCGTTAGAGAACGGCGTGAGCGGAATCGAGACTACTCAAGGCCGCTTCCCGCAAGTATCCGGCATTCGCTACTACTATGATTCCTTGAAGCAGGCAGAGGTGCTGGATGCGAGCGGCAAGCTGGTGAAAGCGGGCAGCCGTATCGTCAAGGTCGAAATTAAAAATGATAACGGCAGCTACAGCCCGATCGATTTGAATGCTTATTATTTTGTAGCAACGAATTCCTTTATGGCAAATGGCGGCGACTTCTACCGCTCGATGAAGAAAGCGAAGGATGCTGGTCGTCAGTATGAGATGAACCTGGTTGACTACGAGGTATTCATCGAGCACATTAAGAAGCTTGGCACCATCAATACGGGTATTGAAGGTCGTATTATCGATCTGAAAGGAAGCTCGCTTCCGAGCGAGGAGATTTCAAATCCAGATTCAGATTCAGATCCAAATCCAAATCCAAATCCAAATCCAAAACCTACACCAACGCCGACTCCATCACCGACACCGACACCAACCCCAGGTGGCAATGGAGGTCCGGCAGTCGAATTTAAAGACGTAGGCAAACATTGGGCGGCTAAAGCGATTGAAGAGGCTGTGAAGATTGGTTTTGTTAAGGGATATGATGACGGCACTTTCCATCCGGGAGACAAAGCAACAAGAGCACAGTTCATTACGATGGTCGGAAGAGCGCTGAAGCTTGAATCGACAGGTGGCAAGCTGAATTTTGCGGATGCGGGTCAAGTGCCTGCCTGGGCAAGCTCCTTCTTTGCACAGCTTATCGAGGATAAGATCATCTCAGGGTATGAGGATAATACGCTTCGACCATCAAATCCATTAACAAGAACAGAAATGACAGTCATTATGGTTCGCGCACTCGGCATTAAAGTTGATCCGAATGCAAAGACAACTTTTACTGATATAAGCAAAATACCGGTATGGGCTCGGCCATATATCGCTGCAGCACAAGCTGCAGGTCTTGTTGGGGGAATGGGCGGCAACCAATTTGCTCCGCAAGAGAATGCAACAAGGGCACAGGTTGTGACACTGATTTTGGCGGCGCTAAAGTATGATAAGAACAAAGGCTAATCAATAAGTACAAACGTCTCAGTCCACTTTGTTACGAGTGGATTGGGACGTTTTATTTTTACAGTGGAAAGGGGATAGGGGTTTTCATTGTAATTTTGTTAAGGCTTTGTTATATATAAGTGGGACGTATTCCATTCAAGCGTTTCGGCTCGCCTCTATCAGGATTAGCAGCCGTTTACGCTTTAGACATATATAGAAAGAGTTGAGCATGGATGGCAGATGATCGATTGGACGATAAGCTGAGCAAAATGATTGATGCTGCAAGGCTTTATTATGAATTAAATTATAATCAGGAAGAAATCGCGCAGAAGCTTGGCGTGTCGCGTCCGACTATATCTAGGTTTCTCCAGCAGGCGAAGGATGAGGGCTACGTTCAAATTAAGATCGTTTCACCTAACGACAATAACGATGTGCTTGCTGAGCGGCTGGAATCAAAGTTTCGGCTTAAAAAAGCAGTCATCGTATCAGTGCCGCAATTCGAGGATAGCATCGTAAAAAGGTATATTGGCGAAGCGGCAGCGACCTATTTGTATGATACGGTGAAGGATGGCGATATTATCGCTACGACATGGGGGACAACGCTTTTCCAAATGGCTACTCAGCTTAAGGATAAGCCGGTCCGGGATGTGAAGGTCGTGCAATTAAATGGCGGGGTCAGTCATTCGGAGACCAATACATACGCCTATGAGATCGTTCATTTGTTCGGTAAGGCATTCCATACAATTCCATACTTCATCCCGCTGCCGGCACTTGTCGATCACGAGGTTGTGAAGCAAACGATTGAGTCGGATCGACATATTCGCAATATTTTGGAGCTAGGGAAGATGTCTAATATCGCCGTTGTAACGGTTGGAACACCAACTGATGATTCTGTATTAATTAGAGCGAACTATTTTACGGATACGGATCTGGACATTATTCGGGAGAAGGCAGCCGGGGACATTTGCTCGCGCTACATTGATACGGCTGGCGCTATATGCTCGGAGGAGCTAAATCGGCGCACGATTGGCATTAGTCTTGATGAGCTTAGGCGTAAGGAGCAGTCGATACTTGTAGCGGGCGGAGCGAAGAAGGTGAACGGCATTTATGGCGCGCTTCGCGGAGGCTATACGAATGTGCTGATCACGGATCAATTTACGGCAAGATATTTACTGGAACGTGATATGTAGAATAGGGCGAGAGAGACCATTGTCCGCTAAAAAGTGAAGCTGAACGCACGATACCCTCTTGATATAGAACTCTGCGAGCATTAAGACATCCCATTGCATAAAATGCAACAGAAACCTGACATGACAGCCGATTTGAACCGCTACGTTGCAGAAATGCATCAGAATCGGCTGATAATGAGCGGAGTGAGGCGTAAATGGCTGATTCTGTTGCAGTAAGTGCAGCGTAGCAGGCAATGCATTGCTAAAATAGATTTTCTGTTGCAGAGAGTGCAACGTAGGCGAGGCTCACCTTTCTCAAGCAGGGAGCTTTTGGGACAGCCTTATCGAATTGGCGTATCAGGAACGTCAAAAGGCAGCTGTAAGAACGCATATGCTCTTACAGCCAACAAATCAAGTGTGTTGGGGAGCCGTAAGCGCACATATGCGCTTATTGCATCGAATTGGCGTATCAGAAACGTCAAAAGGCAGCTGTAAGAACGTATATGCTCTTACAGCCAACAAATCAAGTGTGTTGGTGAGCCGTAAGCGCACATATGCGCTTATTGCATCGAATCGGCGTATCAGAAACGTCAAAAGGCAGCTTTTAGCACATATGTGCCAAATGAACGCGTCGCGACTCGATGTCAAGCCGCTTGCGCTTGTTGCCCTTCATCCGAACGCAAGTCTCAGAAGCAGGATCATCGCTTGCTGTTACAATAGACTTCACATCAAAAGCTGTGCGTAACTGGCGGAGCATGGGGAACCATGAGGAAGCGCATAGAATCATTAGCCGTGAGCCTGGTCAAAGGTAAGGGGACATTCCCCTTGCCTTTTTAAGTTTTTCGACAACCATTCGAAGGAGCTGGGGTAGAGGATGACGGAGAAACTCATTTTGGACGGAATACGTGTGGCAGATGCGATTAAAGAGCAGTTGAAGGCAAGAGTAGAGTCGCTTGGCGTTAAGGGGATCGTCCCTTGCTTAGCTGCGAAAATGGTTATAGCCAAAAACGATAAGCAATATTCACTTTAATCCCATTTATTGGAGTATGGGACGAGGCCTGCGGATGCTATAATTACATAGCCTCTCGGAATTAGATGGGGGATTCCAGTGGTGATGCCAGAATAGTTATGAAATGGCGCTGGAAAATATGGAAGATGAAAACCAGTTTCAAAAAAGGCCAGACTCCACCAATTTTCCAA
>NZ_JBXBBJ010000026.1:0-66029 GCF_057221575.1 Paenibacillus sp. Y660
CCATACCGAACACGACCGTTAAGCCCTCCAGCGCCAATGGTACTTAGACCGCAGGGTCTTGGGAGAGTAGGACGTCGCCAAGCACGAGAGACCTATCGCATGTGATGCGATAGGTTTTTTGTTGTGTTCCGATTTGGATCGAGATTATGATATTAGCGTCTGTTTCTGCTGAAAAAAACGTTCATCCATGTATAAACAGAGTACAACCGCACCAAGCTATTATAAAGAATTTGATCGACCACTTGACCTTTTTCTAAAATTGCATATAATAAAATCAAAGTCAAAGAAAGTCAAAGTCAATTGTCCGAATATTCGGTGTCCAATGATTTTGGTTGAAAACGAATCTTAATGTTTATGTTTCAACTTTGACTTTGTTGGTTATTTCTCAGGGAGGTTGGTGGTTTGCGTAACATTTCCGATCTCATCGAACAGTATCTGAAGCATATGCTCCAAGATAGCCCAGAAGGCGCAGTCGAAATTCAACGCAATGACTTGGCTGACAAATTTTCTTGTGTACCTTCGCAAATCAACTATGTCATCAGCACTCGCTTTACCATGGAGAAAGGATACATGGTTGAAAGTAAGCGCGGAGGCGGAGGCTATATCCGTATACAACGGATTGATCTTCCGGCACTGAAGGCGATTCAATTCCATATCGAGGAAACAATTGGAGAGTGTGTCGACCAAAGTGCGGCGGAAGGACTTATTTATCAGCTGGAGGAAGCAAGGCTCATTTCAAAGCGCGAAGGCAACTTGCTTCGTGCGGCAGTGCATCGCGATACAATCGCGCTCAAGCTGCCGCTAAGGGATGAAATTAGGGCCAGATTACTAAGGTCCATGCTTATCTCATTGCTGGTTAAATAACGCGAAACCGTTTATACCGAGAGGAGGGATCACGCTTGTTTTGCCAAGAATGCGGCAAAAAGCCGGCTACGCTTCATTTTACAAAAATCATTAACGGTGAGAAGACCGAATTTCACATCTGTGAAAGCTGTGCTCGTGAGAAAGGGGAAAGTATTCCTGGGGCGCCGAATAGCTTCTCTATTCATAGCTTATTGTCAGGACTTCTTGACTTCGAGCATTTGGGCGGGGCAGGGATTGCCGGTATTAAGCAGGAAACGCTGAGATGCGAGGAATGTGGTCTTACCTATTCGCAGTTCAGCAAGATCGGCCGCTTCGGCTGCAGCAACTGTTATCAGGCTTTTGCAGATAAACTTGATCCACTTCTCAAACGGGTTCACAGCAGTACCGTACACAGCGGGAAGATACCGAAGCGCTCGGGCGGTCAAATTCAGTGCAAGCGCGAAATCGAACAGCTGAGGCGGGATTTGCAAGCGAAAATAGAGCATGAGGAGTTTGAGAGCGCAGCTCAGCTGCGTGATCGAATACGTGAACTGGAGCGCCAAATTGCCGACCTTTAAGCTGGCATAGAAGGAGTGAGTAAGGCTCTTGACTAAGCATCGATTCTCAGAACAAGCGCTTAGCGAATGGATGAAGGATATTGGTCCGGAATCTGAAATTGTCATTAGCAGCAGAGTGCGCGTCGCTCGTAATTTAAGGCATCAGCCATTTCCGTTGCTTGCGACGAATCAGCAATCCAAGGATGTGATGGATCAGCTGACTGAAGTAAGCCAGAGCGGAAAGCTGCAGTCCATCGGTTCATTTGAGACGATTATTTTGTCAGATTTAAGTGAGCTTGATAAAAGGGTGCTCGTTGAGAAGCATCTGATAAGTCCTAATTTAGCGAATGACTCGCGATGCGGGGCTGTTATTTTAAGCGATAATGAATCTGTTAGCATAATGATTAACGAAGAAGATCATTTGCGCATCCAATGTCTATATCCAGGTTTCCAAATTCAAGAGGCCTGGGCGTTGGCCAGCGGAATTGACGATATTTTTGAAGAGGCAGCTGATTATGCGTTTGACGAGAAACGCGGTTATTTAACGACATGTCCAACAAATGTTGGCACAGGCATTAGGGCCTCGGTCATGATGCATTTGCCGGCACTTGTGCTCACGTCGCAAATCAATCGTATATTGTCGGCAGTAACGCAGGTTGGCCTAGCGGTAAGAGGATTGTATG
Source organism: Paenibacillus sp. Y660 (assembly GCF_057221575.1). Classification (NCBI taxonomy): domain Bacteria; kingdom Bacillati; phylum Bacillota; class Bacilli; order Caryophanales; family Paenibacillaceae; genus Paenibacillus; species Paenibacillus sp. Y660. The sequence goes on from NZ_JBXBBJ010000026.1 coordinate 2,084, forward strand.
GCGAAGGCAGTGAAGCGCTTGGCAACTTGTTTCAAGTGTCAAACCAAATTACGCTAGGTCAATCCGAGAATGAAATTATTGACAATCTTTATAGTGTAGCAAGACAAATTATCGAGCATGAGAAAGCGGCGCGCAAGCGACTTATGCAGGACTCGAGGCTGAGAACGGAGGATCGCATAAAGCGATCATACGGTATTTTATCTCACGCATCGATTATGGACTCGAAGGAAGCGGCACAGCGCTTATCGGATGTGCGGCTTGGAGCAGATTTAGGCATTTTAACAGATGTAACGCCACAAGTGTTAAATGAGCTTTTGGTCATGACTCAGCCCGGATTTCTACAGCAAACCTTCGACGAGAAGATGAGCTCGGAGCAGAGGGATTTCAGAAGAGCAGAACTTATACGCAAGCAATTGCGCGGTGAAAAAGGCCATGGGGGTGCATGAATATGATGTTTGGAAGATTTACGGAGCGAGCACAGAAGGTGCTTGCATTAGCACAAGAGGAAGCGGTCCGTCTTGGGCATAATAATATCGGCACGGAACATATTTTGCTTGGTCTTATTCGCGAAGGGGAAGGAATAGCGGCCAAAGCATTAATCGGACTTGGTTTAGGGCTTGAGAAAATTCAAGATGAGGTTGAAGCATTGATCGGCCGTGGGCAAGAGCAGCCTAACAACATTGCTTATACGCCTCGCGCGAAAAAAGTCATTGAGCTTTCGATGGACGAAGCGAGAAAGCTGGGCCATACGTACGTAGGCACCGAGCATATTCTTCTTGGATTAATCCGTGAAGGAGAGGGCGTTGCAGCGCGTGTGCTGAACAACCTTGGCATCAGCCTTAATAAGGCTCGTCAGCAGGTGCTGCAGCTGCTTGGCAGCAGCGAGGCTGTATCGAGTAATCATAGCTCGCAGGCTAACGTAAGCACGCCTACGCTTGATGGACTTGCAAGAGACTTGACGGCTTATGCGAAGGAAGGCAATTTGGACCCCGTTATCGGACGGAGCAAAGAAATTGAGCGCGTGATCCAAGTGCTTAGCCGCCGTACGAAGAACAATCCAGTGCTAATCGGGGAGCCTGGCGTTGGTAAAACGGCGATTGCCGAAGGACTAGCGCAAAAAATTATTGCGAATGAAATTCCTGAGACGTTGCGCGATAAACGAGTTATGACGCTCGATATGGGCTCCGTTGTAGCAGGCACAAAATACCGCGGTGAGTTTGAGGATCGTCTGAAGAAGATCATGGACGAGATTCGCCAAGCCGGCAATATTATTCTATTCATCGATGAGCTTCATACGCTCATTGGTGCAGGCGGAGCTGAAGGTGCGATCGACGCATCGAACATTTTGAAACCTGCTCTGGCACGCGGCGAGCTGCAATGTATCGGTGCTACTACCTTGGATGAGTATCGCAAATATATCGAGAAGGACGCAGCGCTTGAGCGTCGTTTCCAACCGATAACGGTTGATCAGCCATCACCGGAAGAAGCGATTCAAATTTTGTACGGACTGCGCGATCGTTACGAGGCTCATCACCGCGTGAAAATTACGGATGAAGCAATCGTGCAAGCGGTGAAGCTGTCCGATCGTTATATCCCAGACCGGTTCTTGCCGGATAAAGCAATTGACCTTATTGATGAAGCAGGCTCGAAGGTACGCCTACATTCGTACACCGTACCGCCAAACTTGAAGCAGCTTGAAAACCGTTTGGAGGATATCCGCAAGGAGAAGGATTCTGCGGTTCAAAGCCAGGAATTCGAGAAAGCGGCTGCGCTACGCGACACAGAGCAAAAAATTCGCGAAGAGCTCGATGTAACGAAAAACCAATGGAAAGAAAAGCAAGGCCGTACCGATTCCGAAGTAACGCCGGAGGATATTGCTCAGGTTGTAGCTAGCTGGACAGGAATCCCGGTCAGCAAGTTAGCAGAGGGAGAGACGGAGCGTCTGCTCAAAATGGAAGAAATTCTTCATGACCGTATTATCGGGCAAGAGGAAGCCGTTAAATCGGTGTCTAGAGCGATTCGTCGTGCTCGTGCCGGTCTGAAGGATCCGAAGCGTCCAATCGGCTCGTTCATTTTCTTAGGGCCTACAGGCGTTGGTAAAACGGAGCTGGCAAGAGCGCTTGCCGAGGCGATGTTCGGCGATGAGAATGCGGTTATCCGCATCGACATGTCGGAATACATGGAGAAGCATTCGACTTCGCGTCTAGTCGGAGCGCCTCCTGGATATGTAGGTTATGAAGAGGGCGGCCAATTAACCGAGAAGGTTCGTCGCAAGCCATATTCCGTTGTACTCCTTGATGAGATCGAGAAGGCTCACCCTGAAGTATTCAACATTTTGCTGCAAGTGCTGGAGGATGGTCGCTTGACTGATTCCAAAGGCCGCGTCGTCGATTTCCGGAATACATTGATTATCATGACGTCCAACGTTGGCGCTGACCAAATTAAACGCAATTCCTCGCTTGGCTTTACTGCTGTGCAGGATGCGGGACGTGATTTCTTGCAAATGAAGGACAAAGTGATGGCAGAGCTTAAGAAAAGCTTCCGTCCTGAGTTCCTCAACCGGATCGATGAGAGCATCGTATTCCACTCGCTCGGCGAGGAGCATATTGCTCAAATCGTTACGCTTATGTCTGATGAGCTTCGCAAGCGTCTGCGCGAGCAAGAGGTTGATTTCGTCCTTACGGATGGGGCCAAAGCATTCCTTGCCAAGGAAGGCTATGATCCACAGTACGGAGCGCGTCCGCTTCGCCGGGCTATCCAGAAGCATATTGAGGATCGTTTATCCGAAGATTTGCTGATGGGTAAAATTCAAAAAGGCGATTCGTTCACGATTGATGAAAAAGACGGCGCCTTGACGGTAACGAAGTCCGTTTCGGAGCAAGAGCCAGAGGAATCCACTGCGAAATAAAACATAATCCCGAACTGTCCCGCAGCCAGAAATGTAGCTTGCGGGACAGTTTTTATTATGGTTTATCTAATTGACAATGAGAATCATTATCGTATAATGACAGTAGAGCATTACATAGAATGGAGGTGCAACGATGATAGTTGTTACAAATACGATAAAAGTAAAAAAGGGGCATGGAGAGACGGTTGCCAAACGGTTTCAAAATTCCAAAGGGATTGATCAATCGCCGGGTTTCGTACGCATGGAGGTATTGTTTACGGAAGATCTAGAGGAATTTGATGAGCTGAAAGTAAGCACAACTTGGGAAAACAAAGCTTCCTTCGATGGCTGGGTGAACAGCGATTCGTTCAGGCAAGCACATGCCCATCGAGGCGGCCAGCCGCAAGGCGCTGATGGTCAGCAAACGGAAAGCGTTATGCTAGGCTCGCAGTTGACCACGCACCGCGTATTGGTTGCTCGGCAAGCCGGGATTGAGGCATAACAAATTAAAACGGAATGCTATGGAATCGGATTATATTTCGCTCTCTTATCCACTGTGGATAAAGGGGGCGTTTTTTTTATGGTTCATTCCTTTGAATTTCGGTGGGGATATGTTGATCAACCTGTGGATAATGTTGATAAGTTGTTAATAAATCTGTGGACAATACCGATATGATATAAAAGGGATAACTTATTATGTGGGAAACTAATAATAGAAACGATAATAAGCTTTTTCATCAACAATGTGGGTTTATACATTGGGGATTAAATGGTAAACTTTATATAGCGTCATTTTTGCAGAATCGCAAGTGAGGGCTCCATCTATTGTGCTAGCCCATAACGTTTAAGGAGTACAGAATGGCCAAAATTAAAACGAAGTTTGTTTGTACGGAATGTGGCACAGAATCCGCTAAATGGCTCGGAAAATGTCCGGGCTGCCATGCATGGAACTCTATGGTGGAAGAAAAAGAAACCGTTGTGAAAACGAAGGGCGTCGGATTGTCATCGTTTCATGCGAAAGAAAAGCCGCAGTCCATCATACATATAGAAAGCGGGCAAGAACCGCGCATCGAAACCAGGATGCTTGAGCTTAACCGGGTGCTCGGCGGGGGCGTCGTACCTGGCTCGCTTATTCTGGTTGGCGGAGATCCAGGCATCGGCAAATCAACGCTATTGCTGCAAACCTCTCACGCGCTTGCGGTGAAGGGACTTAAGGTGCTCTATATTTCCGGAGAGGAGTCAGTGCGGCAAACGAGGCTAAGAGCAGATCGCCTTGGAGCGCTGACGGAATCGCTGTATGTACTATGCGAGACCAATATGGAGCAAATTAATGATGCAATCGAATCGGTCCAGCCAGATTTTCTCGTTATTGACTCGATTCAAACGGTGTACGATCCGAATGTGCAGTCTGCTCCCGGCAGCGTATCACAGGTACGCGAATGTACGGCACATTTTATGCGAGTCGCCAAAATTAAAGGGATCGCAACGGTGCTGGTCGGCCATGTTACGAAGGAAGGCGCGATTGCTGGGCCAAGGCTGCTGGAGCATATGGTGGATTGCGTTCTTTATTTTGAAGGAGAGCGTCATCATACCTATCGCATTTTGCGCGCAGTGAAAAATCGGTTTGGCTCGACAAACGAGATTGGAATTTTTGAAATGGGCGAGGACGGGCTAAGGGAGGTTTCTAACCCTTCTGAGCTGTTCCTGTCTGAACGGCCATTAGGCGTGTCAGGCTCGACAGTCGTTGCAAGCATGGAAGGAACGAGGCCCGTTCTAGTCGAGCTTCAGGCGCTTGTAGCAACAACCAATTTTCCTTCTCCGCGAAGAATGTCGACAGGCATTGACCATCATCGCATGGCGCTGATCATTGCGGTGCTGGAGAAGCGAAACGGCATGTTTCTGCAAACGCAGGATGCGTACTTGAACGTTGCGGGCGGCGTAAAGCTCGATGAGCCGGCTGTTGACCTAGCAGCCGCCGTCAGCATTGCGTCCAGCTTTCGGGATGCTCCGACGAAGCCTTATGATGTCATATTTGGCGAAGTGGGGCTGACGGGCGAGGTTCGTGCCGTGTCGCGTGCGGAGCAGCGGGTGAAGGAAGCAGAGAAGCTGGGATTTAAACGTGTCATTATGCCGGAGAAGAGCTTAAAAGGCTGGAAGCCGCCCTCTGGCATAGAAATTATTGGCGTAACCACAGTGTCGGAAGCACTTAAGGCAGCGCTTGGATAGGGGGCAGATGATGAAGGAACCTACTCAGTTGGAAATAATGAATCAATTATTGCAATTAGTCGCACCAGGTACCCCTTTTCGTGATGGGCTGGAGAATGTGCTTCGGGCCAAAACGGGGGCGTTACTTGTTGTTGGATATAGTCCTGAGGTAATGGAGGTTGTAGATGGAGGCTTCTCCATCAATTGCGACTTCTCGCCGAACTATTTGTATGAGCTTGCTAAAATGGATGGCGCGATTATATTGAGCGAGGATATGCGTAGAATATTGTATGCGAATACACAGCTCATTCCGAACAGCTCGATTCCTTCCATTGAAACGGGTATACGGCACCGGACGGCAGAGCGTGTTGCTAAACAGACGGGTAAGCTTGTCGTATCGATCTCTCAGCGGCGCAATATTATTACGCTGTATCAAGGCAACCTGCGCTATTCACTGAAGGATATGGGCGTTATTTTGACAAAGGCCAATCAGGCGATTCAAACGCTCGAGAAATATAAGGCAGTGCTTAGCCAGTCGTTTACGAATTTGTCCGCGCTTGAGTTCGAGGAGCTTGTGACGCTGCAGGAAGTGGCGCATGTTATTCAGCGTGTTGAAATGGTGCTGCGTATCAAGATGGAAATAAAGCGTTACGTGATTGAGCTAGGTACGGAAGGCCGTCTGATTAGCATGCAAATGGATGAGCTGGTTGGCGGAGTGGAAGAGGACGCGTGGTACTTACTTAAGGATTACGCCAAAGAAAATTCGGATGAGAAGATTCGGGAAATTCGGGCAGGGCTAAAGAAGCTAAGCTCGGATGAGCTGCTGGATGCGCCGCCAATCATCCGTTTGATCGGTTATCCACATACGAGCAATATGAACGATGAATCCGTCTCCCCTCGCGGGTATCGCCTGTTGAACAAAATTCCGAGATTGCCGCTTATCATTATGAACAATTTAATTGAGCGGTTCGGACGGCTTCCTCATATTTTGATGGCGACGATTGAAGAATTGGATGAGGTTGAGGGTATTGGGGAAGTGCGGGCACGGGCAATCAAGGAGGGTCTCAAGCGGATCCAAGAGCAGATGTTCATTGACAGGCAAATCTAAATCCCATACAATAGATTGAATGTGGTCCTTTAAAGGGATGTACATTCGTTAAGGGTTTTGGGGCATAGTAGAGAAGAGGTGGAAAAGATGATCGCAAAATCGATACCGAGCCTTCTCACGGTGGGGAACCTATTTTTAGGGGTAATCGCCATCATTCTTGTATTCAATGAAAAACCAGATACGGCAGCTATGATGGTGTTGATCGCCATGCTGCTTGACGGTGTAGACGGACGCGTTGCTCGGGCGCTGAACGTTCAAAGTGAGTTCGGCAAAGAGCTGGATTCCTTATCCGATGTGATTTCGTTTGGCGTAGCGCCTGCTTTCATTATGTATGTTGTCGCTTTTCAAGAGCTGAGTCCTGCCTTAGCATGGATTGTAACGGCGTTGTTTCCTATTTGCGGCGCTTTGCGGCTTGCTCGCTTCAATGTCATTTCAAGTGCGCCAGGCTACTTTATCGGACTGCCAATACCAGCAGCTGGTGGTGTACTAGCGACGCTTGCTTTGTTCAAGGATGATATTTACGTATCCGTGCTGCTTACGAGCACGCTTGTCCTCTCCATTCTTATGGTCAGTACGATTAAATATCCGAATTTCAAAAAGGTCGGAATTCCAAAAGGTGCGGTTTGGGTTGTCCCAATCGTTATTGTGGTATCCGTTATACTTGGCTTAGTGTTCAAAAATGATCTATCCAAAATAGTGTTTGTACCGCTGCTGCTTTATGCGCTGTACGGCCTAAAAAAAAACGTTGATCGCCGTTTGCCCAAGCGAAACCGCAAGCGGAAGAAGCGCGGAGAAGTTGCCGAAGAGCCTGTTCAATCAGAGAAGCCGGCCTAAAGACATAGCTTGCAATCGAAATGAGATAGCGTTCCAAGACACAACAATTGTGTCTAGGAACGCTATTTTTATTTTCTATTAAACGGTCGAAACAAAGAAAAAGCTTTGAGGAGAGATCCTCAAAGCTTTTGTCAGTTGTAAAGGTCTAACTTGGTATGTTCTTGTATACAGTTACGTTAAATTAAACAGGCCTAAGGTTGAGCATTTGTCGTATTCGTCAGCAATAACCTCATCGAGTTGAATGTCCAGCAGATTACATAAAGCAGTCATATAAAATAAGTTGCGTCCAAGATCGGACTTAAGTACGTCGCGGCAATGCTCGCACACGGCTCCCGTGAGATGACTTTGCAGGGTTGTTTTGGCATCTTCAAGATTAAGCTCGTCTGAGTATTGCTGCTTGCGGGCATTTAGCTCGATACAGCCACAATCTGTCACTGCTTTCGTGACTGCACGGTTGACAGAAGCGCTTGACTGTCCGAATTTGGACATGACATCCAGTAAGCTGCGGTGCCGGAGCAGCAATTCGGATACTTGCTGCTGAAATTGATCCAGTGTAGGAGCGCTCATCGGTTCCACCTCTTTCACCAACCTCGTATGATGTAATCTTAATTTCCATTATAAGCTTCCTACCCTCTCATTTCAAAATGTGAATTATTAGAATTTATAAATGTTTGCAATTAATAGGCTCCCCCACGGTTAGCGAGGCAATAATTGGAACATAATTGTAGTGGAGGTGAACCATAATGGTTAGACGAATTATTCAAATAATGGGTTTGTTGTTCGGTGGTATGGCAGGCGGTGAGGTATACGGATGGATGAATGGAGCGGCCGTATGGTCTGGCTCATCCTTCGGAATGCTACAGCGATCCGGCACTTATTACATGAATGTAGCAATTGGCGCGGTTTTTGGTGTGGTTGTGGCAACGATGATTGCAGGGCAAGTCATTCGTTATATGCAGAAAGGTGCGGAGCAAACTGCAGCGCTTCCGATGCAGCAGTTGATTGCAGGGGCAGGCGGCCTGCTTGCAGGTTTATTGCTCACAGTGTTAATCTATCCCGCTGTATCCGGCTTAGAAGGCCTAGGAAGTCTTATTCCTGCTGCTATGATGGTATGCTTCGGTTATTTGGGCATGCGTATTGGCTTGCATAAGCAGGAAGAATTGGCGGAAGGCTTTGCAGCCCTGCTTGAGAAGCGGAGGATTGCACCAGCTGCAGATGAAGCGGGCGGCTACGAGGAGCATAAAATTCTCGATACGAGCGTTATTATCGATGGTCGAATTGCAGACATTTGCAAGACTGGATTTATTGAAGGAACGCTTGTCATTCCGGAGTTTGTGCTTGAGGAGCTGCAGCATATTGCTGATTCTTCTGATTTGCTGAAGCGCAACAGAGGAAGGCGCGGACTTGATATTTTGAACAAGATTCAAAAAGAGCTTGACGTGAAGGTTCTTATTTATGAAGGTGACTTCGAGGAAATCGGAGAAGTGGACAGCAAGCTTGTTAAGCTGGCTAAAGCGCTCCACGGCAAAGTGGTTACCAATGATTTTAACTTAAACAAGGTATGTGAGCTTCAAGGCGTGTCGGTGCTGAATATTAATGATTTGGCAAATGCTGTGAAGCCTGTCGTATTGCCGGGAGAAGAAATTATCGTTCAAGTGATTAAAGACGGCAAAGAACATGGACAAGGTGTCGCTTATTTGGATGACGGTACGATGATCGTCGTTGAGGGCGGACGCGAATATATCGGTACGACAATGGAGGTGCTCGTGACGAGCGTGCTGCAAACGTCTGCGGGCCGAATGATATTTGCAAAGCCGAAGCTGTTGGAAAAAGCGCAGTAACAAGGTATGATAGTACTATTGTTAGGGCGCAAACGGCTGACGCCGTCCAATGGCGGCATAAGCTCGTTTCGCGGTGAAATATAAGTCCATTTATAAGAGATCGTCTTATGAATGCTTGTATTTTAACATAGTGTGAGGCGGGTTGAAGGCATGGGAGCAGATTGGGGAGTTATCATCGTTGCGGCCGGAAGAGGCACGCGGATGGGAACGAAGGAAAGCAAGCAGTACTTGCAGCTGGGGGACAAGCCTATTCTCGTCCATACGCTGGAGCTGTTTCAGTCGATGGACACCGTTAAGGAAGCTGTACTTGTCGTAGGAAGCGATGATGTTGAGCGCTGCCGCAAATGGGTTCAGCAATATAGAATAACGAAGGTAACGGCTGTGGTGACCGGGGGAGCAGAACGCCAGCATTCCGTGTACTGCGGGCTTCAGGAGCTGACAAGCGACTGGGTGATGGTGCATGACGGCGTTCGGCCGCTTGTAACGGCGGATGCTGTCCGTGCATGCTGCGAGCAGGCGGAGAAGAGCGGCGCTTCCGTGCTGGCTGTGCCGGTTAAAGATACGATTAAGCAAGTGAATGAAGCGGGTGTCATCATTTCTACGCCGGACCGCCGAAGCTTGTGGGCGATACAAACGCCGCAAGCTTTTCGACGTGTCCTGCTGCTGGAGGCGCATGAGCGCGCGCTGGCAGAGCAATTTGTAGGGACGGATGACGCGATGGTCGTAGAGCGTATGGGTGCGAGTGTCACCGTTGCAGAAGGCGAATATACAAATATAAAAATTACGACGCCTGAAGATTTGCCGTGGGCGGAATTTCTGCTCGCAAAGCGTCGTGCCGATAGGGCAGAGGGGAACGGTGGGCAAGGATGATTCGTGTTGGACAAGGATTTGACGTGCATCAATTAGTAGAAGGACGTCCATGTATTATTGGGGGAGTAACAATTCCTTATGAGAAGGGGCTGCTCGGCCATTCGGATGCAGACGTACTGCTGCATGCGATAACGGATGCGATTCTTGGAGCGCTTGGGCTTGGCGATATTGGCAAGCATTTTCCGGATACGGATGCTGCGTTTAAGGATGCGGACAGCTTGAAGCTGCTTGAGGAGATATGGAAGCTCGTGCGCGAGCGGGGCTACAGACTTGGCAACATTGACTCGACGATTATTGCTCAGCGTCCTAAGATGCTGCCGTATATTCCGCAAATGGCCGAAATTATCGCAAAGGCGCTTGAGGCTGACGTAACGCAGGTGAACGTGAAGGCGACAACGACGGAGCAGCTTGGATTTGCGGGTCGCGGCGAAGGGATTGCGGCACAATCCGTTGTCTGTCTGATCAAGGATGTGCTATGATCGGGAGTATTCAACTTTAAGCGGATTCTTCGGGAGCAAGCTTTTGCTTCGCAAAACTTTTATAGCATATGCTTACGAAGCGAGATTTTGCTTCGCAAAACTTTTAGGAGGTTTTTCAGATGACAGCAGAGGTTCGAGTTCGGTATGCCCCATCTCCTACGGGTCATTTACATATAGGAAATGCAAGAACGGCCTTGTTCAATTATTTATTCGCAAGAAATCAAGGCGGTAAATTCATTATCCGGATCGAGGACACAGACGTGAAGCGGAACGTCGCGGGTGGAGAAGAAAGCCAGCTTAAATATTTGAAGTGGCTCGGCATGGATTGGGACGAGAGCATTGATATCGGAGGCGGGTATGGACCTTATCGCCAGACCGAGCGTCTCGATATTTACAATAAGTATTGGCAGGAGCTGATTGACCGGGGTCTGGCTTACCGTTGTTACTGCACGGAGGAAGAGCTGGAGAAGGAGCGGGAAGAGCAAAGCGAGCGTGGCGAGACGCCGCGGTACTCCGGACTTCACCGCAACTTGTCGGAAGAGCAGCGGCAGGCTTTTGAAGCGGAAGGCCGTGTGCCAAGCATTCGATTCCGCGTTCCTGAAGGCCGCACCTACGCCTTCGATGATATCGTGAAAGGCTCAATCAGCTTCGATACAGCGGAGATGGGCGATTTCGTAATCGTGAAGAAGGATGGCATTCCAACTTATAACTTTGCAGTAGTGCTTGACGATTATTTGATGAAAATTAGTCATGTATTGCGGGGCGAGGATCATATTTCGAATACGCCTCGTCAGCTCATGATTTATGAAGCGTTCGGCTGGGAGCCGCCGCAATTCGGTCATATGACGCTTATCGTAAATGATCAGCGCAAGAAGCTTAGCAAACGTGATGAATCGATTATTCAGTTCATTTCCCAATATGACGAACTTGGTTATTTGCCTGAGGCAATGTTTAACTTTATTACACTTCTTGGCTGGTCGCCTGAAGGCGAGCAAGAGATCTTTACCCGCGAGGAGCTTGTCTCTGTCTTCAATCCGGATCGTTTAAGCAAAAGCCCTGCCGTATTCGATACGCAGAAGCTGAGCTGGATGAACAACGAATATTTGAAAAAGGCTGATCTCCCGCGATTAGTTGATCTTTGCCTCCCGCATCTGCAGCAAGCAGGGCGTATCGCAAATGATCTGGATGCGGAAGGCCATGCATGGGCAACAGATCTAGTAGCGCTTCATCAGGACAAGCTGCGTTATGCTGCTGAAATCGTGCCGATGACGGAGCTCTTCTTCCGCGATACGATTGAGGATGAGGGCGATGCTGTCGAAGTGCTTGCTGAAGAGCAGGTGCCGACCGTGCTGCAAGCCTTTTTGACGCGGATAGAAGCGGGCGAAACGCCATTCCAAGTGGACGGCATTAAAGAAATGATCAAAGCGGTGCAGAAGGAGACGGGTTTCAAAGGCAAGCAGCTCTTCATGCCGATTCGTGCAGCGCTTACCGGGCAGACGCATGGTCCTGACTTGAACCAATCCCTTGCCTTGCTAGGCAAAGAGAAGGTTGCGAGCCGCTTGCGCGTACGTTTGGCTGGCTACGGGGTTTAGACGCTTATAGCCGTTTTGCAATGGAGCGGACATAATGCCCTTGTCACATTTTTGGGTATTCGGTATACTATGACTAATAAATGAATGAATCGAACGGCCATGAACAGGAGAAGTACGTTTGCTTGTGGATTCGCAGAGAGGACAACCGTCATTCGAATCGGCGTCGCATCATGATGTGTGGCAATGGGAAACTGGAATGGGGCTGAAAGTTGTCTGGTCCGCCAAACGGAAATATGCACCTGGGAGCTTTGTTCCGAGCTGCTGCAGCGAGAAATGCACGATCATAAGGGCAAGGCGGATATGCCACGTCGTTTATGAGGTTGCAAATTTGGCGGCGCAGGGTAGGCAGCAACGTATCGTCTGCGTTAAAGACTCTAAGAGGAACGAATCCTCAGCGTAGGCTGTCGATTTGTTCAAGCAGAGTGGAACCGCGAGATTACACGCCTCTGCAGCATAATATGCTGCAGGGGCTTTTCTATTTTTTATTAGAATCATATGAGCGTTTGAAAAAGGAGCATTGCTTATGTTTCGTCATTTCCGATCGGACATACAGGCGGTTTTCGAGAATGATCCAGCTGCCCGCAGTCGATTCGAGGTTGTTTTCACCTATTCGGGCTTACACGCCATTTGGGCTCACCGCATCGCCCATCCTCTCTACCGCAGAGGCTGGTTCACTATTGCGCGAATGGTCTCTCAGGTGAGCCGTTTCATGACGGGCATCGAGATTCATCCGGGCGCTCAAATCGGCGAGCGATTGTTTATCGATCATGGAATGGGTGTCGTGATTGGAGAAACGTGCGAAATAGGCGATGATGTCGTGATTTATCAAGGCGTTACTCTAGGCGGTACAGGGAAGGAAAAAGGGAAGCGTCATCCGACAATTGGCAATAATGTTGTTATCGGCTCAGGCGCGAAGGTACTTGGATCTTTCCAGGTCGGTGAATTTTCCAGTATTGGGTCAAACGCAGTTGTTCTGAGGGAAGTGCCGACGAATTGTACCGTAGTAGGAAATCCGGGACGTGTCGTTAAACGCAACGGAGAGCGAGTGGGCGATCGTCTGGATCATACGCAGCTTCCCGATCCGGTCATAGAAATGTTCCGTACGATGCAGAAGGAAATAGATGATTTGAAAACCGAGCTGAATCAGCTTCGGGAACCTGTAGCTGGAGGAGAAATACGAAAATGACAGTGTCCATTTATAATACCGTATCTAGGGTGAAAGAGCCTTTTGAGTCGCAAGAGCCGGGGAAAGTTAAGATGTATGTCTGCGGTCCGACCGTCTATGATTACATTCATATCGGCAATGCAAGGCCCGTTATTTTCTTCGATGTGGTTCGTCGTTACTTTGAGGATATCGGAAATGATGTCCAATATGTCGTGAACTTTACGGACGTAGACGACAAGCTTATTCGCAAAGCAGAGCAGCTTGGCGCAACGGTGCCAGAAGTAGCGGAAAAGTTTATTGCGGCATTTTATGCGGATATCGAATCGCTTGGCGTTCATAAGGCGACGCTTAATCCGCGCGTGACGGAGCATATTCCTCAGATTGTTGCGTTTATTCAAGGGCTGATAGACAAAGGCTATGCTTATATGAGCGAGGGCGATGTCTATTACCGTACGGCTGCATTCGTAGATTACGGCAAGCTTTCGCATCAGAATATAGAGGAGCTTCAGTTCGGTATTCGGGTTGAGATTGGCGAACGCAAGGAGAACCAGCAGGATTTTGTATTGTGGAAGGGCGCTAAGCCTGGAGAAATCAAATGGGAAAGCCCATTTGGCGATGGCCGACCCGGTTGGCATATTGAGTGCTCGGCTATGGCGCGTGAGTATCTTGGGGATACGCTGGATATCCATGGGGGCGGACATGATTTGCAATTTCCGCATCATGAATGCGAGGTTGCACAATCGGAAGCATTGACAGGAAAGCCGCTTGCGAACTATTGGATGCATAACGGCTATATTCATATTAACAATGAGAAAATGTCCAAATCGCTGGGCAACGGCATTACGGTACATGAGATTGTGAAGCGGGTTAAGCCCCAGGCTATCCGTTACTTTATGCTATCGACTCATTATCGCAGTCCGCTGAACTTCAGCGATGATTCCGTTGCCCAAGCAGAGAACAGTGTGGAGCGGATTGCAAATTGCGCAGCCAATCTAAAGCATAGGCTTTCTGCCATGAACGGTGAGTTCGCAGAGGCAGCTGGAAGCGGACTTGTTCCTTCGGGCGATGAAGCGCTGGATGCGAGACTTAAGGCGATACATGACCAATTCCATGCGAAAATGAGCGATGATTTCAATACGCCTGATGCGATAACGACGGTATTTGACTTGGTCACGGAAGCGAATCAATATCTAAATCGTGCCGATGCAGCTCCAAGTGCAGTGTATGCACTGCTTACTCTGCTTGAGCGTATGGATGCTGTGCTTGGCTTGCTCCCGCTGCAGCAAGCGGATAGTGAACTGCTTGATGCGGATATTGAGCAGCTGATCGTAGAGCGTACGGAAGCCCGTCAGACGAAAAACTGGGCAAGAGCCGACGAAATTCGAGATTTGTTGACGGAGAAGAACATCGTGCTCGAGGATACGCCGCAAGGTATCCGCTGGCGGCGCAAATGAGTGAGCAAAACGATTTAAATATGCTGCTCTTTCATCCGCCTTCCAAAAAACCGCAGCTGATGAACCCAGTCGTTCTAGCTTATATAGGAGATGCCGTATTTGAGCTTCTTATACGGCAATATTTAATCTCGTTACCGAATCAAAAGTCGCATCATCTCCACCGGGAAGCGACAAAATTTGTATCTGCCAAAGGGCAGAAGAGAACACTGGATCTCTGGCAGCCGCATTTGACCGAGGAGGAGGCGGACATTGTCCGCCGCGGCCGCAATTCGAAGTCGGGCACGCCTCCCAAAAATGCCGATCTCGCCGATTATCGGCTCGCTACCGCATTGGAGAGTTTGGTAGGATATCTCTATTATGAAGGACGTATAACCAGATTGAACGAATTGCTCGCGATTGCGCTAGGCGTACAAGAAAAGCAATAAGGCTGGCGCAGCCATTTGAGAATATGAAAACGATATAAGGAGGGTAACCGATGACAGAAGAAACGATTCAAGATGAGATGATTGCCGGTAAGCACCCTGTGCTCGAGGCGCTTCGATCAGGACGTGAAATTAATAAAATATGGATCGCCGACGGCGCACAGAAGACATTGACGCAGCCTATCGTCGCAGAAGCAAAGAAGTTCGGTATAGTCGTACAGTTTGTTGACAAGAGAAAGCTCGACAGCTTAACCCCAGGTGTTACTCATCAAGGAGTTGTCGCTCAAGCTGCTGCCTTCGCCTATGTGGAGGTAGAGGAGATTCTTGAACGCGCGAAGCAGCGTGATGAGGTTCCTTTTATACTGCTGCTTGACGAGATTGAAGATCCGCATAACCTTGGCTCCATCCTTCGAACGGCTGAATGTACAGGAGTTCATGGCGTAATCATTCCGAAGCGTCGTTCTGCGGGACTTACGGCTACTGTATTGAAAACCTCGGCCGGCGCAGCTGAGCATGTGCCAGTTGCACGCGTTACTAATCTGGCGCAAACGATCGATAAGCTGAAGGAAGCGGGCGTATGGGTAGCAGGCACTGACCTTAGCGCTTCGCAAGATGTTTATAAGATGAAATTCGATATGCCGCTAGTTATCGTCATCGGCAACGAGAGCAAGGGCATGGGAAGACTTATTAAGGAAAAATGTGATTTTCTCGTTAAGCTGCCTATGCTTGGCCAACTGAATTCTTTGAACGCCTCGGTTGCGGCTGGCGTGCTTATGTATGAGGTCGTGCGGCAACGCCGGAGTATGTAGGCCATGAATCGGCACGACGATATTTTATTGGTCGATGGGTATAACGTGATTGGCGCTTGGCCGGTTCTCGAGAAGCTGAAGGAATACGCTTTGGAGGAAGCTCGGGACAAGCTGCTCGATATGCTGGCGGACTACCAAGGATTTACGGGCATGCAAGTATACGTCGTGTTTGATGCGCATCAGGTGCCCGGACTTGGGGCCACTTATCGGCACCACAAGCTGATGATCGTATATACGAAAGAAAAGGAAACGGCCGATGAATGTATCGAGCGTCTCTGCTCCGAGCTGTTTGTAAGGCGGAGGAACATTTATGTTGCTACGTCCGATCTGGTGGAGCAGCATGTAGCATTCGGTAAAGGAGCGCTCCGCGTTTCCGCGCGCGAGCTGCTTGTCGATATAAACCAAAACCGCAAAAACATCGAGCAGTCGCTGCGCGAGGATAAGCCGGGGACGCGTAATACGGTAGACGGCATTGTAAGCCTTGAGGTTCGGAGCAAGCTTGAAAAGCTTCGCCGAGGAGAGAAATAATGGGTACGGTTTTTAATGCGGGTGATCGTGTTAGCTGAACATGTCGCTATACTATGCCACAAAGTTACAAAAATGCTAGAAAATCGATGGTTTTCGGACACCCGATTGGTTGACGGTGTAAGGTTACATAATGTATACTGACTCTATTATTAGCGATAAGAACGTGTGGATTTTGCCAGGTAACTTTCTTATCTCTCGACGTGAAACGCTGCTGAGCCTAAGCAATTGGGAACAGTTAGATAGGTTTGCGTGAATACGAATCTAGCGGTGTACGCCTTGCAGGCCGGAGGGATAGTTCGTGAGTATCGACCTCAAAGAATGGAGTACGCTTGAGTATGACAGCAGTACGGACGAGGATATCGTCGAAGCGGTCCGCAATGGCGACAGCATAGCGTTGGAATATTTGATTAACAAGTATAAGAACTTTGTGAGAGCCAAAGCGCGCTCGTATTTTCTTATCGGTGCGGATCGTGAAGATATCGTGCAGGAGGGTATGATTGGTCTATATAAAGCAATTCGTGATTTTAAAGGGGACAAGCTTGCAAGCTTCAAAGCCTTTGCGGAATTGTGCATAACGAGACAAATTATTACTGCCATCAAAACAGCCACGCGTCAGAAGCACATCCCGCTTAATTCCTACGTATCGCTCGATAAGCCCATTTATGATGAAGATTCGGATCGCACGCTGCTTGATGTCATTTGTGGCACACGAGTATCAGATCCTGAAGAATTAATTATTAATCAAGAAGAGTTTATTGGCTTGGAAGATAAGATGTCCGAAATTTTAAGCGACCTTGAGCGTAAGGTGCTAATGCTTTATTTGGATGGAAGATCTTATCAGGAGATTGCAGTCGATCTGGATCGGCATGTGAAATCAATAGACAATGCCCTTCAGCGCGTGAAGCGAAAGCTTGAGCGTTACTTGGAAGTCAGAGACATTAGCGGTTAACCGCAATTATACGTAAATTGCTTTTAAAGAGGACTGTCTTCCATCTGGCGGTGTCCAGGTGGAAGATACAGTCTTTTTTGTTTTAAAAGGGCATAAGTAGACTATACTGATAGAGACGAGCCCGATATTGCTGTTGTTCCCAATTATTCGTAGGCCAAACACTTATCTTTTACATTGACATCAAAATTGCTGTATGATAAACTGTTTAGGTAGGCCTAAATTCGAGGTTTTTTTTCGTTTTGGCGTTGGAATCAATGAACTTTCATATAGAGCTTCATGATTCGTATTTTGTAGCAGTTCGGGAGGTGTAATTCAATGCGGGTAATTATCACGTTGGCATGCACAAACTGCAAACAGAGAAACTATGCGAGCAGCAAGAACAAACGCAATCACCCCGACCGCATCGAGTTGAAGAAGTTTTGCAAGTTCTGTAACGAGCAGACTCCTCATCGCGAGACGAGATAGTCAAATGGAGGTGTGAACGTGGCATTTTTGGCTAAACTAAAGCAAGGCTTTGGTACAACGTTTAGTTTTTTTGCCGACAGCTGGGCGGAACTTAAGAAAGTTCGCTGGCCAAGCCGTAAAGAGTTGACAAGCTATTCGATCGTGGTTTTGCTTACGATCACGCTTGTAACGATTTACTTCTGGCTTCTTGACATCGGGATCTCGTCTCTGGTTGAACTCATTGTTTAAGAAGGGTCCAAAGGTGGATTTGTGATGGAAAAAAGATGGTACGTCGTGCATACCTACTCAGGCTATGAGAACAAGGTGAAAGCCAATTTGGAGCGCCGTGTTGAATCAATGGGCATGGAAGACAAGATTTTCCGTGTTCTAGTTCCTATGGAAGATGAAGTGGTAGAGAAGGACGGCAAGAAGAAGATTGTCCAACGTAAGGTCTACCCCGGCTATGTTCTTGTGGAAATGGTTCAAACCGACGATTCTTGGTACGTTGTTCGGAATACGCCAGGCGTAACTGGATTTGTAGGATCAACAGGTTCCGGTTCAAAACCGATTCCTCTATTGCCTGATGAGGTTGAGCAAATACTCAAGCACATGGGCATGGAAGAGCCAAAACCGAAAATCGAGTTCGATTTGAAAGAAACGGTTCGCGTCAAAGTAGGTCCTTTCGCAGATTTTGTTGGTACAGTAGAAGAAATTTTGCTGGACAAAGCGAAGTTGAAGGTTCATGTAAACATGTTTGGCAGGGAGACCCCGCTGGAGCTGGATTACACTCAAGTGGAGAAGATATAATATCTGGTTTCCGAACCCATCGGTTCATTCCGGTGGAGGATTGGACGCGAAGTGACTAAGCCATTTTGGTGACGAACGTTACTTACGCATGGAATAAAGGGTTAGGAGGTGTCAGGCATGGCAAAGAAAGTCATCAAGATGGTCAAACTGCAAGTTCCTGCAGGTAAAGCAAACCCAGCGCCGCCGATCGGTCCAGCACTTGGTCAAGCAGGCGTGAACATTATGGCGTTTTGTAAAGAGTTTAACGCTCGTACAGCAGATCAAGCAGGCTTGATTATTCCAGTTGTTATTACAGTATTTGAAGACCGTTCGTTCACATTCGAAACAAAAACGCCGCCGGCAGCAGTATTGCTACGCGTCGCAGCTGGAATCGAAAAAGGTTCAGGCGAACCGAACAAGAAGAAGGTCGCTACTGTAAAACGTGACAAAGTTCGCGAAATCGCTGAGCAAAAAATGCCGGATCTTAACGCAGCTTCTGTAGAAGCAGCAATGCGTATGGTTGAAGGTACTGCTCGCAGCATGGGCGTAACTATTGTTGACTAATACCGCGAGGTAGCTTGCTTTGCGAGGCTTCGGCTTCGCGAGTGGGAGGATCATCCTTAGGAGGATTTTCCGCTACAACCACATGAGGAGGAAATTACAATGGCTAAACAAGGTAAAAAATATGTAGAAGCTGCTAAGCTTATCGACAGCGAAGCAACTTACGAGCCTTTGGAAGCGATCGAGCTTGTGAAAAAGGCAGCAACAGCTAAATTCGACGAGTCCGTTGAAGTAGCAGTTCGTTTGGGTGTAGACCCGCGTAAACAAGACCAAGCAGTTCGTGGCGTAGTTGTACTACCACACGGTACTGGTAAAACAAAACGCGTTCTCGTTTTCGCAAAAGGCGAAAAAGTGAAAGAAGCGGAAGCTGCGGGTGCTGACTTTGTCGGCGATGCAGACATGATTAACAAAATCCAACAAGGCTGGTTCGAATTCGACGTTTGCGTAGCAACGCCGGACATGATGGCTGAAGTTGGTAAGCTTGGACGGATCCTTGGTGGTAAAGGTTTGATGCCTAACCCTAAAGCAGGTACAGTAACGTTTGACGTTGCTAAAGCCGTTCAAGAAATCAAAGCCGGTAAGATTGAATACCGTCTTGATAAAGCAGGTCAAATCCATGCGCCAATCGGTAAAGTATCTTTTGATGCTGAGAAACTCAACGAGAACCTCAAGTCATTGATCGACGCACTTAACCGTGCTAAACCGGCTGCTGCAAAAGGTATTTACCTGAAAAACATCGCCGTTTCTTCGACAATGGGCCCTGGCGCTCGTGTTTCTACAGCGAATTATCGCTAAGAAGAACGGAACTAAATTCGAATACGCATACCGTAGACAGTAGGTGCCATTAGGCTTAATTTCCTACCGAGGTGTTATGATAAAACGTTTGTAAGCAACATTCGATCCTTTTTGGATTGATGCGCGATAACGACATCATGGCCTTCGCAGTGTCTGCGAAGGCCTTTCTCATGCATCGAGGCGTGGAAAGCCCGTCGTAATTAACGGAATGTATACTATTACGGGAGGTGTACAGTTTGGCTAACGCAAATATCATCCAAGAGAAACAAGAGGCAGTTGCCGTAATCGCGGCGAAAATTGCTGCTAGCTCCAGTACAGTTGTAGCTGACTATCGTGGATTGAACGTTGCGCAAGTAACTGAACTTCGGAAACAACTTCGTGAAGCAGGAATCGAATTCCAAGTTCTAAAAAACTCGCTCGTTCGCCGCGCAACTGAAGGTACGGATTTCGTAGAATTGAACAACATTCTTACAGGTCCTACTGCAATTGCATTCGGTAAAGAAGACGCTGTTGCTCCAGCTAAAATTTTGAACGATTTCGCTAAGAAGAATGATGCTTTGAAACTTAAAGGCGGCATTGTAGAAGGTAAAGTCGTATCACAAGAAGAGATTAAAGCACTTGCGGAACTTCCGTCCCGCGAAGGTTTGCTTTCTATGCTCCTCAGCGTATTGCAAGCTCCAGTGCGCAACTTCGCGCTTGCGGTTAAAGCAGTCGGCGAGAAACAAGAAGCACAAGCTTAATCAGCTACAGTCACTAATTGCATTGAACCGACGCAAGTCGGCTGCATGATAAAACAAAAAAATAAACCATATTCCTGGAGGTATAACCATGTCTAAAGAACAAATCTTAGAAGCGATTAAAGTTATGAACGTTCTTGAACTGAACGAGCTAGTTAAAGCAATTGAAGAAGAATTCGGCGTAACTGCAGCAGCTCCAGTAGCAGCAGCAGGAGCTGGCGCAGCTGTAGAAGCTGAGCAAACTGAATTCGACGTTATCCTTAACGGCCCTGGCGCTTCGAAAATCAACGTAATCAAAGTAGTTCGCGAAATCACAGGTCTTGGCCTGAAAGAAGCGAAAGACTTGGTTGACAGCGCTCCTAAAGCTGTTAAAGAAAAAGTTGCTAAAGAAGAAGCAGAAGCAGTTGCAGCTAAGCTTACTGAAGCTGGCGCTTCCGTAGAAGTTAAGTAGTATTTGTACAATAAAATAAGCTGATCATGCGATTGAATGATGAATCGGCTGGCGAGCCCCTTGAACCGTCAGGTTTCAAGGGGCTCGTTGTATGTTAAAGGATAAGAATGTATAAGCTAAGAACTTATACATTCTTATCTTTCAACGCGAAATGCGCCTTTACCGCTGCGATCGGGCGATCGCCGTTTGCGCTAGACGCTATGGAAAAACGGGGGGTGATGGATTATGTCGAATCACTATTACTCACAAAGCCCAGATGTGAAGCATAATCGTCAAATTCATGAAGTGTCTCTTCGAGGCTTTTCATTCCGATTTATGACGGATGCAGGAGTTTTCTCGAAATCGGGTGTCGATTATGGGAGTCAAGTTTTGATTGATGCGCTCGAGCTTGATGTTAAAGCAAAGGTGCTAGACGTAGGCTGTGGTTATGGTCCGATCGGGTTAACAGCTGCAAAGCTTGCCGAGAAAGGGCAAGTGACCATGATTGATATCAATGAAAGAGCAGTAGAACTATCACGCGAAAATGCCAAGCTGAATCATATTGCGAACGTTACGGTTTTGCAGAGCGATGTATATGAAGCCGTTAAACATTTGAAATTTGATGTAATTGTTACGAATCCGCCTATAAGGGCAGGCAAATCGGTCGTTCATCAGATTTTTGAAGAAGGCTATGATTTGCTTGAGCAAGGCGGAAGCATGTGGGTAGTTATTCAGAAGAAACAAGGAGCGCCTTCGGCCAAAGCCAAACTGGAGTTATTGTTCAGCGATGTGGAGGAAGTAACGAAGGATAAAGGCTATCGTATTTTTCGAGCTGTAAAAGGATAGTTGAATATCTCAAAAGCTGTTTTGAAAATATGTTTGAAAGTAGAATTATATTTATTGACTTGACATTTTAGATATGGTAAAATTATAAAATGTCAGCATTAAATTGGGCTCGATCTCTTTAGTTAACTAAAATGTCAAGTGTAAATTTAAAGCGCGGAATGCATAAGTTTTACACATTTGACGTATAATGTTTACGTTTTGGGCAAAATTATTTGATATGAGACTATCGCGGCCGCGCTGTGATTGGTTAACTGCCGGAACATGCTCTTTTTTCGAAATATTCGATAAGGGCTTTTCTTTATTTGACTATATAGGCGGCTGGTCCGTCTATAGTGACGCAGTGGATATCGATGCTGTGATACAGACATGAGGGGTGAGGTTAAGTTGGCAGGACAACTTGTTCAGTATGGTCGGCGCGCGCGCAGAAGCTACGCCAGGATCAACGAGGTGCTGGAAGTCCCGAACCTGATTGAAATCCAACAAAAATCGTATGAGAAGTTTTTGGAAAGCGACTTGATTGAGTTGTTCCAGGACATTTCTCCGATTTCGGACTTTACAGGCAATCTATCGCTTGAGTTTATCGACTATAGCTTGGGCGAACCGAAATATTCGGTCGATGAATCAAAAGAGCGCGACGTGACGTATGCGGCTCCTTTGCGCGTTAAGGTACGACTTTTTAATAAGGAGACCGGCGAAGTAAAGGAACAAGAAGTTTTCATGGGTGATTTCCCGCTTATGACAGATACAGGCACGTTTATTATTAACGGGGCCGAGCGTGTCATAGTCAGCCAATTGGTTCGATCCCCGAGTGTGTACTTCAGCACGAAGGTTGATAAGAACGGGAAGAAGAATTACACTGCGACGGTTATTCCTAACCGTGGCGCTTGGCTGGAGCTTGAAACGGATGCAAAAGATATCATCTACGTTCGTATTGATCGTACAAGAAAAATACCGGTAACGGTACTTTTGCGTTCTCTTGGATTCGGTACTGACGCTGAGATTCTTGAGTTGCTTGGCCACGATGAGTACATTCGCAACACGTTAGACAAGGATAATACGGATTCAACCGAGAAAGCGCTGATTGAAATTTATGAGCGTCTTCGTCCGGGCGAGCCTCCGACTTTGGATAATGCGAAGAGCTTGCTTGTAGCACGTTTCTTTGATCCAAAACGTTATGACTTGGCCAATGTTGGCCGTTACAAAATAAACAAAAAACTACACATCAAGAACCGTTTGTTCAATCAACGGCTTGCGGAAAATCTAGTTGACCCTACTACTGGCGAAATTATCGCTGAAGCAGGACAAATGATTGACCGTCGTTTGCTTGATGAAATTCTCGAAAAGC
The DNA here is from genome assembly GCF_057221575.1 of Paenibacillus sp. Y660. Lineage (NCBI taxonomy): Bacteria > Bacillati > Bacillota > Bacilli > Caryophanales > Paenibacillaceae > Paenibacillus > Paenibacillus sp. Y660. The sequence goes on from NZ_JBXBBJ010000026.1 coordinate 25,171, forward strand.
TCGAGAAGGATGTAGGCTTCAAAACGTATCACGTTGCTAACGGCGTATTGGATGCTGATAGTATTCCACTACAAACGATCAGCGTATTCTCGCCATATGACGAAAGCAAAGTTATTAAGGTAATTGCAAATGGCATTATTGATAAATCCGTGAAGCATATCACGCCTGCGGACATCATTTCTTCCATTAACTACTTTATTAATTTGCTTCACGGTGTAGGCAGCACGGATGATATCGATCATCTCGGTAATCGTCGTCTGCGTTCTGTAGGCGAGCTTCTTCAAAATCAATTCCGTATCGGTTTGTCTCGTATGGAACGCGTAGTGCGCGAGAGAATGTCCATTCAAGACGCGAATGCGATTACGCCACAGGCGCTTATCAACATTCGTCCGGTCATTGCATCTATAAAAGAGTTCTTCGGCTCCTCGCAGCTGTCCCAGTTTATGGACCAAACGAATCCGCTTGCTGAACTCACGCATAAACGTCGTCTATCAGCACTTGGACCCGGCGGTTTGACACGGGAACGCGCTGGCTTTGAAGTACGTGACGTCCATCACTCCCACTATGGGCGGATGTGTCCGATCGAGACGCCAGAGGGACCAAATATCGGTTTGATCAACTCCTTGTCTTCTTTTGCCCGCATTAACGAATATGGCTTTATTGAAGCGCCATACCGTTGGGTAGATCCGAAGACGGGTATTGTTACAGAACAAATCGCATACCTAACTGCTGATGAGGAAGATAACTACGTAATCGCGCAAGCGAATGCGAAGCTGACTTCGGAAGATAAGTTTGCAGAAGAGAATACGATCGTTCGTTACAATAAACAAGCCGACAACATTTTGACTATGCCAAGCGATCGCGTTGATTACATGGACGTATCTCCTAAGCAGGTAGTATCCGTTGCGACAGCGTTAATTCCGTTCCTGGAAAACGATGACTCCAACCGTGCCCTCATGGGATCGAACATGCAGCGTCAAGCGGTACCGCTTCTCATACCTAGATCACCGCTTGTTGGTACGGGTATGGAGCACAAAGCTGCGAAAGACTCCGGCGTTTGTATCGTTGCGAAACATGACGGTATTATCGAACGTTCTTCCGCAAACGAAATTTGGCTTCGTCGCGTCGAACAAATTGATGGCAAGCCAGTTACAGGCGATTTGGTAAAACATAAGCTACACAAGTTTATGCGTTCTAACCAAGGAACGTGCATCAATCAGCGTCCACTCGTACGCAAAGGCGACGTAATTAAGAAAGGTGACATTCTTGCAGATGGTCCTTCCACTGAAAAGGGCGAATTGGCTCTTGGACGCAACGTAGTCGTTGCATTCATGACGTGGGAAGGTTACAACTATGAGGATGCGATCCTGCTTAGTGAGAAGCTTGTGAAAGAGGATGTTTACACATCCATTCACATCGAGGAATATGAGTCCGAAGCTCGTGACACGAAGCTTGGACCAGAAGAAATCACTCGCGATATCCCGAATGTCGGCGAAGAAGCTCTTCGCAACTTGGATGAGCGCGGAATCATTCGTGTCGGTGCTGAAATCGGCGCTGGCGATATCCTGGTTGGTAAAGTAACGCCGAAGGGCGTAACGGAGCTGACTGCGGAAGAAAGATTGCTGCACGCTATCTTCGGTGAGAAAGCTCGTGAAGTACGTGATACATCGCTGCGTGTACCGCATGGTACTGACGGTATCGTTGTAGACGTTAAAGTATTTACGCGTGAGAATGGCGATGAATTGCCACCTGGCGTTAACCAATTGGTTCGTGCGTATATTGCTCAAAAACGGAAAATCTCCGAAGGCGACAAAATGGCCGGACGTCATGGTAACAAAGGGGTTATCGCCCGCATCATGCCAGAAGAAGATATGCCTTTCCTACCGGATGGCACACCAGTAGAGGTTGTCCTCAACCCGCTCGGCGTTCCGTCTCGGATGAACATCGGTCAAGCGCTTGAAGTTCACTTGGGTATGGCTTGCAAACATCTCGGCATCCACGCTGCTACGCCTGTTTTTGACGGCGCGCGCGAGAATGACGTTTTCGATACGATGGAAGAAGCAGGCATGCAGCGTAACGGTAAAACCGTACTTTATGACGGACGGACAGGCGAAAACTTCGAGCGTGAAGTTACAGTTGGGGTCATGTACATGATCAAGCTGGCGCACATGGTCGATGATAAAATCCATGCCCGTTCCACTGGTCCTTACTCACTCGTTACACAACAACCGCTCGGTGGTAAAGCACAGTTCGGTGGTCAACGTTTCGGGGAGATGGAGGTATGGGCGCTTGAGGCATATGGCGCTGCGTACACGCTCCAAGAAATACTGACGGTTAAATCCGATGACGTGGTTGGTCGTGTGAAAACGTACGAATCGATCGTCAAAGGCGAGAACGTACCAGAACCGGGCGTTCCGGAATCGTTTAAAGTTTTGATCAAAGAGCTTCAAAGCTTAGGTATGGATGTTAAAATTCTGTCTGAGAATGAAGAAGAGATCGAAATGAAGGAAATGGACGATGAAGACGAGGCGACGGGTGATAAGCTCAACCTCAATATTGAAGGTGCCGAGATCGGCGCCGCTGCTGAATAAACTAGTTGCTGGATTCCGTCACTTGGTCACGCGCCTATGACGGAATCTAGCTGATTAGATAGACATTGTCATACATGACGGAGGAGGGTTGCTCCTTGTTGGACGTGAACAACTTCGAGTATATGAAAATCGGTCTGGCTTCGCCGGATAAAATTCGCTCGTGGTCCCGCGGAGAAGTTAAAAAACCGGAGACGATCAACTATAGGACCTTAAAGCCGGAGAAGGAAGGTCTCTTCTGCGAAAAGATTTTTGGACCTACGAAAGACTGGGAATGTCATTGCGGCAAATACAAACGTGTACGCTATAAAGGCGTCGTTTGTGATCGCTGCGGCGTCGAAGTAACTCGCGCTAAAGTTCGCCGTGAACGTATGGGTCACATCGAGCTAGCTGCTCCAGTTTCTCATATTTGGTACTTTAAAGGGATTCCAAGCCGTATGGGTCTTGCACTGGATATGTCGCCTCGTTCGCTTGAGGAGATCATCTACTTTGCATCCTATGTCGTAACGGATCCAGGAGATACGCCGCTTGAGAAAAAACAACTCCTTTCGGAGAAAGAATACCGCAGCTATCGGGAGAAATACGGGTATGGCTTCCATGCTGGTATGGGCGCCGAGGCTGTTAAAAAGCTTTTGCAGGATATCGACGTTGACAAAGAACTGGAGCAATTGAAGGAAGAGCTGCGTACGGCTCAAGGACAACGACGCAATCGCGCCATTAAGCGCCTAGAAGTAGTCGAAGCATTCCGCAACTCCGGCAATGAGCCGGAATGGATGATTCTGGACGTGCTTCCTGTAATCCCTCCTGAGCTTCGTCCGATGGTACAGCTTGATGGCGGACGTTTTGCGACATCTGACCTTAACGATTTGTATCGCCGTGTTATTAACCGTAACAACCGTCTGAAGCGTCTGCTAGATCTGGGTGCTCCTGATATTATCGTGCAAAATGAAAAACGGATGCTGCAGGAAGCGGTTGACGCTTTGATCGACAACGGTCGTCGCGGTCGTCCTGTTACAGGTCCTGGTAACCGTCCGCTTAAATCTCTCAGCCACATGCTGAAAGGTAAGCAAGGACGTTTCCGTCAGAACTTGCTCGGTAAACGGGTTGACTATTCCGGTCGTTCGGTTATCGTCGTAGGTCCTAACCTCAAAATGTTCCAGTGCGGTCTTCCGAAGGAAATGGCACTTGAATTGTTCAAGCCTTTCGTTATGAAAGAGCTTGTTAATAAAGGCTTGGCACATAACATTAAGAGTGCGAAGCGCAAGGTTGAACGCGTAAGCCCAGAGGTATGGGATGTGCTTGAGGAAGTTATCAAGGAACACCCAGTGCTGCTTAACCGTGCCCCGACGCTGCATAGACTAGGTATTCAAGCATTTGAACCTATTCTAGTTGAAGGCCGCGCTATTAAGCTTCACCCGCTCGTATGTACAGCTTATAACGCTGACTTCGACGGTGACCAAATGGCCGTTCACGTTCCGTTGTCTGCTGAAGCACAAGCTGAGGCTCGTTTGCTCATGCTTGCATCAGGCAACATCCTTAACCCGAAAGACGGCAAACCGGTCGTTACTCCTTCGCAGGATATGGTTCTAGGAAGCTTCTACTTGACGATGGATAACAAAGAGGCTAAAGGTAGCGGTTCCGTATTCGGTACCATTAACGAGGCGATCTCTGCTTATCAACGCGGTATTGTTTCCTTGCATGCGAGAATTTTCATTCCGGTTCGCGTCCTTAAGAAAGTTAATTTCACCGAGCAACAGCAAAACTCGTTACTCGTTACGACAGTTGGCAAAGTAATCTTCAACGAAATTTTCCCTGAAGATTTCCCTTATATCAACGAAGCAACGAAAACGAACCTATTGCACGGTACGCCAGATAAATATTTCGTTTACGAAAAAGGTGCCGATCTTCCTAAGTTTTTGGATGCGATCGAGACGCCGGGTGCGGTAGGTAAGGATTATCTCGCATTAGTTATTGCGGAATGCTTCCGTCAATACCACACAACGCTTACTGCGATGCTCCTTGACCGTATTAAGCAGCTTGGTTTCACTTACTCAACTAAGGCTGGTATTACGATCGGTGTATCCGACGTTATCATCCCGAAAGAGAAAGACGAAATCATGAAACGCTCTGATGAGAAGGTTTCTACCGTTATGAATCAATACCGTCGCGGTTTGATTACCAACGAAGAGCGTTATGACCGGATCATCAGCATTTGGAGTAAATGTAAAGACGAGATCACTGAAGTTCTTATGAAGTCAATGGATCGTTACAACAACATCATGCTCATGGTGGACTCCAAAGCTCGGGGTAACAAATCTCAAATTACACAACTTGGCGGTATGCGTGGTCTGATGGCGAATCCATCCGGTCGTATCATCGAGTTGCCAATTAAATCGAACTTCCGTGAAGGTCTTACTGTCCTCGAGTACTTTATCTCGACTCACGGAGCGCGTAAAGGTTTGGCCGATACAGCACTTCGGACTGCCGATTCCGGTTACTTGACTCGTCGACTTGTTGACGTCGCCCAAGACGTAATCGTGCGCGAAGAAGATTGTGGAACGGACAAAGGCTTCAGCGTAAGCAAAATTCAAGACGGTAAAGAGGTTATTGAAGATCTCTACGACCGTATTGAAGGCCGCTATGCGTTCGAAACCGTTCGTAATCCAAAAACAGGGGAAATTATCGTTAACCGCAGCGAGTTGATCGACTCGAACAAAGCGGACGCGATTATCGATGCTGGCGTTGAAAAGCTGCAAATCCGTTCCGTACTAAGCTGCCGTGCTCGTCATGGCGTATGTAAGATCTGTTACGGACGTAACCTAGCTACTGGTAAACACGTTGAAATTGGGGAAGCGGTAGGCATTATCGCGGCTCAATCGATCGGGGAGCCAGGAACACAGCTGACGATGCGTACGTTCCATACGGGCGGCGTTGCCGGCGATGATATTACACAAGGTTTGCCGCGTATCCAAGAGTTGTTTGAGGCGCGTAATCCGAAAGGTCAAGCGATCATCTCCGAGCTTGACGGTGTAATCAAAGAAATTCGTGAAGCGAAGGACCGACGTGAAATCGAGGTTCAAGGCGAAGCGGAATCCAAAGTGTATGCTGTTACCTATGGTTCGCGTATCCGCGTAACGCAAGGACAACAAATCGAAGCCGGCGATGAGCTGACTGACGGTTCTATTGACCCTAAAGATATGCTGCGCATCAAAGGTATCCGTGGCGTTCAAAACTACATTTTGCAAGAAGTACAGCGCGTTTACCGGAACCAAGGGGTAGAAATCAATGACAAGCACGTTGAGGTCATGATTAAACAAATGCTCCGTAAAATCCGTATCGTAGATGCAGGCGGTACAACTCTGCTTCCTGGTGCATTTGTTGACATTCATGAATATGAATCACAAAACCGCACTGCGATTTTTGCAGATCTTGAACCAGCTGTTGCAAAACCTGTTTTGCTAGGTATTACGAAGGCATCGCTTGAGACGGATTCATTCTTGTCAGCAGCTTCCTTCCAAGAAACAACTCGCGTATTGACTGATGCGGCTATTAAAGGCAAAGTTGACCAGTTGCTTGGACTCAAGGAAAATGTTATTATCGGTAAGTTGATTCCAGCTGGTACTGGAATGGCTCGTTATCGCAACATTCGCTTTGCTGGCCTTGAAGATGAAGTCATACCTGCAGTAGAAGGCGAACTAGAAGCAGCTGCTGTTACCGTCGACTAATCGTTGATCAAGTAACTGCAGCTGTAACCAGTCACTAACCTATAACGAAAGAGCGTCACATCTTCCGCTTCATTTGGAAGCGGAGGATGACCGCTCTTTTGCATGTTTATGGTGTGGATTTCATTTACTAGATATTTGCAAATGAATTTCCTTAAAGTTTCTTGACACAAGCACAGTATAGGTGGTACCATATCGAAGTGTGCCTAATTGTGAGATCGCTGAATGGAAGAATTGAAGGTGATTTTCATGCAATTCAAAGTCGGCGCAAAGCAGACGACCAAGATGCTCGAGCAGCAAAGAGCTATTGAAGTCTATGTTGCACGAGATGCAGATCCGAAGATGAAAGAGAAGATTGTTCATCTATGTGAGCGGGCGGGAGTTCCAGTTAAATGGATCGATACGATGGAAGACCTCGGGGAAACCTGCGGCATCGATATCGGGGCCGCAATGGCAGCGCTCGTAACCGAAGAAGAATAACGCAATAACCGTTTTTGTTAGTTGATTATTTAGCGATGATTGACTGACGAGAACTTTTGTTTGTTCTTTAATGAACCGCCTGGATCTGTGGGCTTAATTTTAGGTAAAATGTCTACCATACAAGCGTATACGGCTATAGCCGTCCTTTGGTGGAATGAGCTCGCCTACGCGAAGAAATATAAGTGGATTTATAAACAAGAGGTTATAAATGCTTATATTTTCGAAAAGACATGAATTTAGGAAGGGGGTGGCAACATGCCAACTATTAACCAGCTAGTCCGTAAAGGACGCCAAGCGAAAGTCGTTAAATCGAAATCGCCGGCATTGCAAAAAGGTTTCAATGCATTGAAACGTGAAGCTACAAACATCAGCGCTCCTCAAAAACGCGGTGTGTGCACTCGTGTAGGTACAATGACTCCTAAGAAACCGAACTCCGCGCTTCGTAAATATGCGCGTGTACGTCTTACTAACCGTGTAGAGGTTACAGCGTACATTCCGGGTATCGGACACAACCTGCAAGAGCACAGCGTGGTATTGATTCGTGGTGGACGGGTAAAAGATCTTCCAGGGGTACGTTATCATATCGTTCGCGGCGCACTTGATACTGCAGGCGTTAACAATCGGAACCAATCTCGTTCGAAATATGGTACGAAACGTCCGAAAGTTAAAAAATCATAAGTATAACCCTAACGGGTCATTGAAATGCTAGAAATAGCGACTATTAGAAGAAAGGGGGACTTTCTCATGCCACGCAAAGGTCCTGTAACGAAACGTGATGTGCTTCCAGATCCGCTGTATAACAGCAAACTGGTAACCCGTCTAATCAACCGCATTATGCTTGACGGTAAAAGAGGCGTTGCACAAACATTGTTGTATGATGCTTTCAAACTGATTCAAGAACGCACGAGTAAAGATCCAATGGAAGTGTTCGATGCTGCAATGAAAAATATTATGCCAGTACTTGAGGTTAAAGCTCGCCGTGTTGGTGGTGCTAACTATCAAGTGCCGATCGAAGTTAAACCAGAGCGCCGTACTGCGCTTGCTCTCCGTTGGCTCGTGAACTACTCACGCAACCGCGGTGAGAAAACGATGGTAGAGCGTTTAGCTGCTGAAATCACAGATGCTTCCAATAACACTGGCGCAGCTGTTAAGAAGCGCGAAGATACTCACAAAATGGCTGATGCCAACAGAGCATTTGCTCACTACCGTTGGTAGGATTCTAACATTCGAGAGGAGACCATTTTATGTCAAGAGAGTTCTCCTTGAACAATACGCGCAACATCGGGATTATGGCGCATATTGATGCTGGTAAAACCACTACAACTGAGCGGATCTTGTTCTTCACGGGCCGTACCCACAAAATCGGAGAAGTGCACGAAGGTGCTGCTACGATGGACTGGATGGAACAAGAACAAGAGCGCGGTATCACGATTACGTCTGCCGCGACAACTGCTCAATGGAATGGACACCGTATTAATATTATCGACACCCCGGGACACGTTGACTTCACAGTAGAAGTTGAGCGCTCCCTGCGCGTATTGGACGGGGCCGTTGGAGTTTTCAGTGCTAAAGAAGGCGTTGAGCCACAGTCCGAGACTGTATGGCGTCAAGCTGACCGTTACAACGTTCCGCGTATCGCTTACGTAAACAAAATGGACATCATTGGTGCAGACTTCCTTAACGTTATCAAAGATATGCGTGAGCGTCTGCAAGCTAATGCTGTTGCCATTCAAATTCCGATTGGCGCTGAGTCTGATTTTGTCGGCGTTATCGATATCGTTGAACGTGTAGCTTATAAGTACAAAGACGATACAGGCAAAGACCCTATTCAAGTTGAGATTCCTTCGGAGTATGCTGACCAAGTGGAAGAGCTTCGTACGGAATTGATTGAGAAGGTCGCTGAGCTGGATGAAGAATTAACGATGAAATATTTGGAAGGTGAAGAAATCACTATTCCAGAAATTAAAGCAGCACTCCGTAAAGGTGTTTGCGAAGTTAAAATCTTCCCGGTAATCGTTGGTTCATCTTACCGCAATAAAGGCGTTCAATTGATGTTGGATGCGGTTGTTGACTATCTTCCATCTCCGCTTGATGTACCTTCCATTAAAGGTACACTTGAAGACGGAGAAGAAGGTGAACGTCCATCATCCGATACAGAACCGTTCGCGGCACTGGCATTCAAAATCATGACGGATCCTTATGTGGGTAGATTGACGTTCTTCCGTGTGTATTCAGGAATTCTGAAATCCGGTTCTTATGTTCTTAACTCAACTAAGGGCAAACGCGAACGGATTGGACGTATTTTGCAAATGCATGCGAACGCTCGTCAAGAGATCTCTGAAGTGTATGCAGGTGATATTGCTGCAGCTGTTGGTCTTAAAGACACAACAACAGGAGACACTCTTTGCGATGAGAAGAACATTATCATTCTTGAATCAATGAACTTCCCAGAGCCTGTTATCTCGGTTGCAATCGAGCCAAAAACGAAAGCTGACCAAGATAAACTAGGTATCGCAATTTCCAAACTGGCAGAGGAAGATCCTACTTTCCGCGCACATACAGACGAAGAAACAAACCAGACAATCATTTCTGGTATGGGTGAGCTTCACCTTGAGATCCTCGTTGACCGTATGTTCCGTGAATTCAAAGTTGAAACAAACGTTGGTAAACCACAAGTTGCTTACCGTGAAACGTTCCGTGAAGCTGCGAAGGTTGAAGGTAAGTTCGTTCGTCAGTCCGGTGGTAAAGGTCAATTCGGTCATTGTTGGGTTGAGTTCTCACCACTTGAGCCAGGTTCAGGCTTTATTTTCGAAAACAAAACAGTCGGTGGATCGATTCCTCGTGAGTTTATCGCTCCTATCCAAGCTGGTATCGAAGAGTCAATGAAGAACGGCGTTATCGCTGGCTTCCCGCTCGTAGATGTCAAAGCTGTTGTTGTTGACGGATCATACCATGATGTTGACTCCTCGGAGATGGCGTTTAAAATTGCAGGTTCGATGGCGCTTAAAGCTGCCAAAGAAAAATGTAAGCCAGTTCTTCTTGAGCCAATCATGAAGGTAGAAGTTACTGTTCCTGAAGAGTACATGGGCGATGTTATGGGTATGCTTAACTCCCGTCGTGGTCGTATCGAAGGTATGGATACTCGTGCAGGTGCACAAATTATCCGTTCCAAGGTACCTCTCTCCGAGATGTTTGGTTATTCCACAACACTACGTTCCGGTACACAAGGACGCGGCGTATTCTCCATGGAACTTTCTCACTATGAAGAAGTTCCAAGATCGATCTCTGAAGAGATCATTGCTAAGAACAAAGGCGAGTAATCGCATTTGTCCTTCTAAACCATTTGCTTTTGGCCGCCAGCTACGTTTGCTTGCAAACATGATGTCGGCCCACACATAAAAAAATTCATGATATATTGAGGAGGCTCAAGTTCAATGGCTAAGGCTAAATTTGAACGTAACAAACCGCACGTTAATATCGGTACAATCGGTCACGTCGATCACGGTAAAACGACTTTGACAGCAGCTATCACAACAGTACTTTCCAAAAAATATGGCGGTGCAGCAATCGCATTTGACCAAATCGATAAAGCTCCAGAAGAGCGCGAGCGTGGTATCACAATCTCGACAGCTCACGTTGAGTATGAGACGCCTGCTCGTCACTACGCACACGTTGACTGCCCAGGTCACGCCGACTATGTAAAAAACATGATCACTGGTGCTGCACAAATGGACGGAGCTATTCTTGTAGTTTCCGCTACTGACGGCCCTATGCCACAAACTCGTGAGCACATCTTGCTTTCGAAACAAGTAGGCGTACCATACATCGTTGTATTCTTGAACAAATGCGACATGGTTGAAGACGAAGAGCTTCTTGAATTGGTAGAAATGGAAGTTCGTGACCTTCTTTCTGAGTATGAGTTCCCAGGCGATGACACTCCGATCATTCGTGGTGCTGCTCGTGAAGCTCTTGCTAACCCAGAAGGCCCTTGGGCTGAAAAAATCATCGAGCTCTTCGATCAAGTTGATACTTACATCCCAACTCCTGAGCGCGACACAGCTAAGCCTTTCCTTATGCCTGTCGAGGACGTATTCACAATCACTGGCCGTGGTACAGTTGCTACAGGTCGCGTAGAGCGTGGCATTATCAAAGTCGGCGACGAGGTAGAAATTATCGGTCTTGCTGAAGAATCCCGTAAATCCGTAGTAACAGGCGTTGAAATGTTCCGTAAATTGCTTGACTCCGCTCAAGCTGGGGACAACGTAGGCGCATTGCTTCGCGGTGTAGACCGTAGCAACATTGAGCGTGGACAAGTTTTGGCTAAACCGGGTTCGGTTAAACCACACACTAACTTCACTGCACAAATCTACGTTCTTACTAAAGAAGAGGGTGGCCGTCACAAGCCTTTCTTCACAGGTTACCGTCCACAGTTCTACTTCCGTACAACTGACGTAACGGGTATCATCAACCTGCCAGAAGGCACTGAGATGGTTATGCCTGGCGACAACATCACTGTTACAGTTGAGCTTATCGCTCCAATCGCTGTTGAAGAGGGAACTCGTTTCTCTATTCGTGAAGGCGGCCGTACAGTAGGCGCTGGCGCTGTAGCTTCTATCCAAAAATAATTGATGGCGGCTTTAGCCGCTATGAATAACAAAAGCCCTCACTTTGGTGGGGGCTTTTGATTTGTCCAGACATTGTCGAGCAATAGTCTGCTTAACTTATTTTTAAATTCAACTAATGATTGACTGTACACCTCAAGCCCATTTAATATTAGGGAATGGCAATAAAATGTCGTCCTTGCTCGTTAAGATACAGCCAATTACGTACAGACATAGACTTTAATGAGAGAAAGCGATGATGCTTTGCTGTACTTGATTAGTCCATTCCATAACAGCTTCTTTACAAGACGACTTATACGATGAGAGGGGTTTAAAGGATGAACAGAAAGTTTTGGCTAAGTATTGCACTGGCTTCGATTATGGTTGTAACGGCAGCATGTGGTGCCAACACAGGTAAAACAGGCTCAGAGAATGAAGGTAATACAGCAAACACGGGTGCAAGCGCGGGTAACACATCCGAGAAAACGTACAAAATTGCCGTTTCTCAGATCGTTGAACATCCATCATTAGATGCAGCATATGACGGCTTTGTTGCTGCTCTTAAAGATGCTGGCATTGAAGAAGGCAAAAACCTGGAGCTCGATTTCAATAATGCGCAAAACGATCAATCGAATATTAAAACAATCACCGAAAAAATTGCAAATAGCAAAAGCGATCTAGCGCTAGGTATCGCTACACCGACTGCACAGGCTCTTGCTGATGATGTTAAGGATATTCCCGTATTGTTCGCTGCAGTAACAGATCCTGTTGAAGCAGGAATTGTCACGCAGCTGCAAGCGCCAGGCGGCAACATTACCGGTGCGTCGGATACGAATTCGGCAGCTATTACTCAAACGATGGATTTTATCGCTTCCCAAATTGCAGATGTGAAAAATGTTGGACTCATTATTAACGAAGGCGAACAAAATGCGGTTGTTATGGCTAATATTGCTGAGGAAGCACTTGCTAAGCATAATATCCAGTTGATCAAAGCAGCTATTGCCAATTCTTCCGACATTCAACAAGCAGCTGATTCCTTGGTTGGACGTGTTGATGCCATTTATATTACTTTAGACAATATGGTTGTTACAGGCGCAGACGCGATTATTGAAGTCGCAAACGAAAACGACATTCCATTTTTCTCAGCTGATCGCGATACCGTTGAAAAAGGAGCATTTGCGGCTGTAGGCTTTAAATATTTTGACCATGGCTATGAAGTTGGACAAATGGCTGTTGAGATTTTGAAAAACGGGAAAAACCCAGCTGAAATGGATGTAACGGTTCCGCAAAAGCTTGATTTCATTTTCAATATGAAAGCAGCGGAAGAGCAAGGGATTACAGTAACTGATGAAATGAAAGCATTTGTTAAGGATCAAGAAAACAATATCATTGAGTAAGTTCTGCTTGTTTCATTTAAAATAATACGTACAAGTATAAATGGGGTGATCGGGCTACTCGTTCACCCTCTTGTTATGGCAAAGGAGGTTTGTCATTTGCTCGGATCGATGCAAGGAGCTATAGAAAGCGGATTACTGTATGCGCTTATGGCATTAGGAGTTTATATTACATTTCGGATACTTGATTTTCCGGATTTAACGGTGGATGGCAGCTTTACAACTGGAGCCGCTATCGGCACGGTCATGACGGTTAATGGGACACCACCATGGCTTGCTGTTTTATGCGCATTTATTGGTGGAGCACTCGCTGGCATATGTACGGGACTGCTTCATACGAAAGGTAAAATCAACGGTCTTCTGTCAGGTATTATTATGATGATTGCTCTTTATTCAATTAATTTAAGAATTTTAGACAAGCCGAATGTGTCCTTGAGAGGGCAGGACAATTTTTTTGATCATGTCTCAACACTCGTCATTATGATTATTTTTGTTGTTGTGATTAAGCTGATCTTAGATATATTTTTCAGGACTGATATTGGTTTAAGTCTTCGCGCTACGGGTGACAACTCTCGGATGATTCGCAGCTTTGGCGCTAATACCGATATTACGACTATTTTCGGAATTGCTTTGTCTAATGCGCTTGTTGCAACGTCAGGAGCGTTAGTTGCACATGATCAGAAATTTGCCGATAACAGCATGGGAATAGGGATGATCGTTATTGGCCTTGCTTCGGTCATTATTGGAGAAGCCATTTTTGGTTCACGCACCATTTTTAGAGCTACTTTAGCTGTTGTGCTGGGTTCATTAATATATCGCATTATTTATGCGCTCGCACTTCGCGTGGAGTGGCTAGAAGCCTCAGATATGAAGCTGATTACTGCCGTTATCATTATTTTTGCACTCGTTGTACCATCTACGCGCAGAGTGATTAAACAAAAAAACGTAGCGCTGAAACGAACGGCAGAAATGCTAGCAGCTTTGGATAAGACGCAGCCTGGAGGTGGACGCTAATGTTGGAGATAGCTAATGTGTCCAAGCTGTTTAATCCGGGTACAGTTGATGAGAAGACGGCGCTTGTTGGCGCTAACCTTACGATGAAGCCAGGCGATTTTATTACGGTAATCGGTAGTAATGGCGCTGGCAAGTCAACTTTAATGAATATTATTTCTGGCGTTATGAAGCCGGATGCCGGAGAAGTTCGGATTGATGGGAACAATATTAGTCAACTCGCTGAATATCAGCGGAGCCGCTGGATAGGTCGAGTGTTCCAAGATCCGATGGCAGGTACGGCTCCTCGCATGTCCATTGAAGAGAATTTGGCGATCGCGTATGCTCGCGGCAAGTCGCGCGGCTTCTCATTTGGCGTAACGCGTGCGAAGCGTACTATTTTCAAGCAAGAGCTTCAGCGTCTTGGCATTGGCCTTGAGAACCGTCTTGGCGCAAAGGTAGGCTTATTGTCAGGCGGGGAGAGACAAGCGCTAAGCTTGCTAATGGCAACCTTTACAAGGCCGCAGATTTTGCTGCTCGATGAGCATACCGCCGCGCTTGATCCGTCTCGTGCGGAACTCATAACTACGCTGACAGAAACGCTTGTCCGTGAAATGAAATTAACTACCCTTATGGTTACTCACAATATGGAGCAGGCCATTCGCCTAGGCAATCGTCTCATTATGATGGACAAGGGTCGAATCATTCTCGATGTGCCTGAAGAACGTAAAAAAGATCTTACAGTCGAGCAGTTGCTTGGCGAGTTCGAACTTATTAGCGGCAAGAAGCTGGCTGATGACAGAATTGTGCTAGGCTGATGTATTGGAGAATAGAACTCGCAGCGACCACTGGTCGGTGCGTGTTTTTTTGTAGGTTTCCCATATGGCTGCTATTACATTACGTTGGCGTTATTTTGGCGGTGTCTTTTCGTCCAAGAAGTGTTTATAATCATATAGCGACCATTAATTCCGTTATTATAATGGATATGTTCGAATGGCTTATAATAAGGGACATAATGGGCGCTATATGGACGAATATAGCGTTTGTGCCATACAGGCAGTAGAAGAAGGCAAAGGCAATTCCCATAAACAGAACCGTTTCTTCTATTATTATTGATAGCTGGAAGAGAGCTGGTTTTGTTGATTATTAGAAGATAGATACTTGATCAAATCGCGATATTTTTCATAAATGATTGTGATTAGAGAATGATTAAACTTTATGTTGCAATTGCCTATTGGATTCGGTATAATAGTGTCTGTTGGTCTGACGTTGCGATGATGTGAGAGGTTGCCGACACACCCGGCCCCTTTGCCATGGGGCATGTGCAGGGTTTTCTCACGGAGTATGTCCGATAATAAATTGGGCGAAAGAAGGAGGGACTTATATGGCAAAGCAAAAGATTCGTATCCGCTTGAAAGCATACGATCACAGAATTCTTGATCAATCCGCAGAGAAAATCGTTGAAACTGCAAAACGTTCCGGTGCAGGCGTATCCGGGCCGATTCCGTTGCCAACGGAAAAGCAAATCATCACCATTCTACGTGCGGTACACAAGTACAAGGATTCCAGGGAGCAATTCGAACAACGCACTCATAAGCGTTTGATCGACATTGTAAACCCAACGCCGCAAACGGTTGATGCGTTGATGCGCTTGGATTTACCATCCGGTGTAGATATCGAAATCAAACTGTAATAAAAGCATATGCGATCATAGAAAGGAAATGAGGTGTCAACATGAAAGGTATCTTAGGAAAAAAACTTGGTATGACTCAAGTGTTTACCGCTGAAGGTAACGTCGTTCCTGTAACGGTTATCGAAGCTGGACCTTGCGTAGTACTTCAGAAGAAAGACCAAGAGAACGATGGCTACGAAGCTGTTCAGTTCGGCTTCTCTGATAAGAAAGAAAGCAGATCGAACAAGCCAGAAGCTGGTCATGCTAAAAAAGCTAACACAACGCCTAAGCGCTACGTTCGTGAAATTCGCGGAATTAACCTGGGTGATTATGAAGTTGGCCAAGAAGTGAAAGCTGACCTATTCACAGAGGGCGAATTCGTTGACGTAACAGGTATTTCTAAAGGTAAAGGCTTTGCCGGCGTTATCAAACGTTGGGGACAAAGCACGGGTCCTATGTCTCACGGTTCCCGTTACCACCGTGGACCAGGTTCGATGGGTTCTATCCAAGCGAACCGTGTACCGAAAGGCAAACGCCTTCCAGGACATATGGGTCACGAAACCATTACGATTCAAAAGCTTGAAGTTATCCGTGTAGATGCAGAACGCAACGTTCTTCTTGTAAAAGGATCCATTCCGGGCCCTAAAAACGGATTTGTAAAAGTAAAACAAACTGTTAAGAACTAATTGCTCTTAAAGAAAGGAGGAACAGGAAATGCCAAAAGTAACAGTATATAACGTGAGCGGCGCGCAAGTGGGCGAACTAGAACTGGCTGAAACGGTTTTCGGAATTCAACCAAACGTTCATGTTTTGCACAGTGCTGTTGTTAATCAACAAGCATCTGAGCGCTTCGGCAATCACAAAACTAAAGGACGCTCCGAAGTACGCGGCGGCGGTCGTAAACCTTGGAAACAAAAAGGTACTGGCCGTGCTCGTCAAGGTAGCATTCGCTCCCCGCAATGGGTTGGCGGCGGTGTAGTATTCGGACCGACTCCACGCTCATACGGATTCAAGCTTCCTAAGAAAGTTCGTCGTCTAGCGATTAAATCGGCATTGTCATCGAAAGTGATCGCAAACGAGATTATCGTTTTGGATCAACTGACATTTGCAGCTCCTAAGACGAAAGAATTCGCAGCAATCTTGAACAATCTTAAAGTTGGCCGCAAAGCACTAGTTGTAACGGCTAATTATGAAGACAATGTAGCATTGTCTGCTCGTAACATCCCAGGTGTGAAGTTCGTTGCAGCTGACGGCATCAATGTTCTGGATGTACTCGTGCATGATAATCTTATCATCACTAAAGAAGCAGTAGAGAAAGTACAGGAGGTGCTTGCGTAATGAAAAATCCACGCGATATTATCAAGCGCCCGGTTATCACGGAACGTACGAGCGATTACATGGTTGACAAGAAGTATGTGTTTGAAGTAGATCTACGTTCAAACAAAACTGAAATCAAACAAGCAATCGAGCAAATCTTTAAAGTAAAAGTAACCGGCGTTAACACAATGCGTGTTGCGGGTAAACCAAAACGTTATGGTAAACATAGCGGATACAGACCGGATTGGAAAAAAGCGATCGTTCAACTGAGCGCTGACAGCAAAGAACTTGAATTCTTTGAAACGTCTGTTTAGAAAAGGAGGAAATCGAAGTGCCAATTAAAAAGTACAAACCGACATCTCCAGCTCGTCGTAACATGTCCGTCTCGACTTTCGAAGAGATCACGACAAGCACACCGGAGAAATCGTTGCTTGCTCCTCTTTTCAAAAAAGCTGGACGCAACAACCAAGGTAAAATTACGGTTCGTCACCATGGCGGCGGACACAAACGTAAATACCGTATCATCGACTTCAAACGTACGAAAGACGGTATTGTTGGTAACGTAGCGACGATCGAATACGATCCGAACCGTTCATCCAACATCGCTTTGATCCATTACGTAGATGGTGAGAAAGCATACATCATCGCTCCTAAAGGTTTGAAAGTTGGAGATCAAGTAACTTCTGGCGTAGGTTCTGATATCAAGCCAGGCAACGCGTTGCCGCTTGTGAACATCCCAGTTGGTACAGTTATCCACAACATCGAATTGAAACCAGGCAAAGGCGGACAACTCGTTCGTGCAGCTGGTACTAGTGCTCAACTTCTTGGTAAAGAAGATAACTACGTATCCGTTCGTTTGTCATCCGGTGAAGTTCGTCGTATCTTGAACACTTGCCGTGCAACAATCGGTTCTGTTGGTAACGAAGATCACGAACTCGTGAAAATCGGTAAAGCCGGCCGTAACCGTTGGCTCGGAAATCGTCCACAAGTACGTGGTGTTGTCATGAACCCTAACGATCACCCACACGGTGGTGGTGAAGGCCGTGCTCCAATTGGACGCAAATCGCCAATGTCGCCTTGGGGTAAACCAACTCTTGGTTACAAAACGCGCAAAAAGAAAAAAGCATCGAGCCAATACATTATTCGTCGTCGCACGAAATAATAGCAGCTTGATAAAAACCGCGTGATGCTCAAGCATCGCTACCGCTTATATGAAGGGAGGAACACAAATGGGTCGCAGTTTAAAGAAAGGTCCGTTTATTGACGGTTACCTGCTTAAAAAAGTCGAGGTATTGAACGAAGCTGAGAAAAAAGTCGTTATCAAAACCTGGTCCCGCCGCTCGACCATTTTCCCGCAATTCATTGGTCACACGTTTGCAGTATATGACGGACGCAAGCACGTACCGGTATATGTAACGGAAGATATGGTTGGACACAAGCTTGGTGAATTTGCACCAACTCGTACGTACAAAGGCCATGCTGGCGAAGACAAAAAAACGGGCAGACGTTAATTTGCCCTTATCATCTTTCAC
The DNA here is from genome assembly GCF_057221575.1 of Paenibacillus sp. Y660. Taxonomy (NCBI): domain Bacteria; kingdom Bacillati; phylum Bacillota; class Bacilli; order Caryophanales; family Paenibacillaceae; genus Paenibacillus; species Paenibacillus sp. Y660. The sequence continues at coordinate 43,467 of NZ_JBXBBJ010000026.1, forward strand.
TGAACGAGAGGAGGTTCCTACATGCCAGAAGCTAAAGCGCACGCTAAATTTATTCGTATTGCTCCCCGTAAAGCACAGCTTGTTGCGGATTTGATTCGCGGTAAACAAGTTGGCGAAGCAATCGCGATTTTGCGTCATACGCCTAAGTCTGCATCCCCAATTTTGGAGAAGCTGCTGAACTCTGCCATTGCTAACGCTGAGCACAACTATCAGCTAGACGTAAACAAATTGTTTATATCGCAAGCCTTCGTTAACCAAGGGCCAACGATGAAACGTTTCCGTCCTCGTGCGATGGGTCGCGCAAGCCGGATCAATAAAAGAACCAGCCACATTACCTTGGTGGTATCTGAAAAATAAGGAGGGATTACGTGTGGGTCAAAAGGTAAATCCAGTAGGCTTCCGGGTCGGAGTTATCCGTGATTGGGAGTCCAAATGGTTCGCGGGCAAAGATTTCGGCGATCTTCTTATGGAAGACGTTAGAATCCGTGAATATTTGAAAAACAAGCTGAAAGACGCAGCAGTTTCTCACATCGAGATCGAACGTGCAGCTAACCGCGTGAACGTAACGATTCAAACCGCAAAACCAGGTATGGTAATTGGTAAAGGCGGTTCCGAAGTAGAAAACCTACGTACTGAGCTTGGTAAAATCACTAAAGGCAAAAAAGTACACATCAACATCTCTGAAATCAAACATGCAGATCTTGACGCTATTCTTGTAGCTGAAAGCATCGCACAACAACTTGAGCGTCGTGTATCTTTCCGTCGCGCATTGAAGCAAGCAATTCAACGCTCCATGCGTTCAGGTGCTAAAGGGATTAAAACTGCAGTTAGCGGTCGTCTCGGTGGCGCGGAAATCGCACGTTCGGAAGGCTACAGCGAAGGAACAGTACCACTTCATACACTACGCGCTGATATTGATTACGGCACGGCTGAAGCGGCTACAACATACGGCCTAATCGGCGTTAAAGTATGGATCTATCGCGGCGAAGTCCTTCCGACTAAGAAGAAAGCTCCCCAGGAAGGAGGCAACTAATCATGTTGGTACCTAAACGTGTCAAACACCGCAAACAACAACGCGGTCATATGAAGGGTCGCGCTAAAGGCGGCACTACAGTAGCATTCGGCGAATTTGGTCTTCAAGCTCTAGAACCATCATGGATCACTAACCGTCAGATCGAAGCGGCTCGTATTGCAATGACTCGCTACATCAAACGTGGTGGTAAAGTATGGATCAAGATTTTCCCTGCCAAACCTATTACTCAAAAGCCTCTTGAAGTGCGTATGGGTAGTGGTAAAGGTAACGTTGAGAAATGGGTAGCCGTAGTTAAACCAGGTAAAATCCTGTTTGAACTTGCTGGTGTATCCGAAGAAACCGCTCGTGAAGCGATGCGTCTTGCGGCTCATAAATTGCCAATCAAGACAAAATTCGTGAAACGTGAAGAAGTGGGTGGTGAAGCAAATGAAAGCTAGTGAATTTAGAAACCTAACCTCTGCTGAGCTTGAACAACAGGTCGCTGGTTTTAAAGAAGAGCTTTTCAATCTTCGTTTCCAACTGGCTACTGGCCAACTGGATAACCCGACTCGGATCCGTGATGTGCGTAAAGGAATTGCTCGTGCTAAAACGATTTTGCGTGAAAGAGAACTCGGAATTAGCAGCTAGTCTATCCCTTACATGAATGCATAAACACGGCTGAAGGAAGGAGGAAGAACATGAGTGAACGCAATGCCCGTAAAGTACTAATCGGCAAAGTGGTAAGCGACAAAATGGATAAAACAATCGTAGTTGCTATTGAAACATATAAAAAACACGATTTGTACCATAAACGCATTAAAGTTACGAAAAAATTTAAAGCGCACGATGAGAACAACCAAGCTAAAATTGGTGATATCGTGAAAATCATGGAGACTCGTCCGCTTTCGAAAGACAAGCGCTTCAGACTCGTAGAAGTTGTGGAAGTAGCTGTTATTATTTAATGAGCGTATGCAGTATCTGAGCATTTTTCCGAAAGGAGGACGTTGAAATGATTCAACCATTTTCGCGCTTAGCGGTTGCTGACAACTCCGGCGCAAAAGAATTGATGTGTATCCGTGTACTTGGTGGAACGGGACGTCGCGTTGGTCACATCGGCGATTTGATCGTTTGCTCAGTAAAACAAGCAACACCAGGCGGCGTTGTCAAAAAGGGTGACGTTGTAAAAGCGGTTATCGTTCGTACAAAGCGTTCGGTTCGTCGTAAAGACGGTTCGTACATCGCATTTGATGAGAATGCAGCTGTAATTGTAAAAGAAGATAAAAGCCCACGCGGTACTCGTATCTTTGGACCTGTTGCCCGTGAACTTCGCGATAAAGATTTCATGAAAATCGTATCGCTAGCACCAGAAGTAATCTAAGAACCTATATAAGCTTGAAAGCACAAGCGTGCAGGAGGTGTAACTCATGCCAAGGCTGAAAAAAATTCTCGAATCCCATAATAACAAATTGCACGTGAAAAAAGACGACACGGTTATCGTCATTACCGGTAAAGACAAAGGTAAGAAGGGCCGCGTTATCGCTGCGTACCCGCGTGAAAATCGCGTTCTCGTAGAAGGTGTCAACACTGTTAAGAAACATACTCGTCCATCGCAAGCTAATCCACAGGGCGGTATTATCGAACAAGAAGCGCCAATTCACGTTTCAAACGTTATGCACATCGATCCGAAGAGCGGTAAAGTAACACGTATCGGATACAAAGTGCTAGACAACGGCAAGAAAGTTCGGATCGCGAAACGTTCCGGAGAAGTAATCGACTAATCGTTACGGTAGGAAAGGAGGTCCATGATCAATGGCAGCAAGATTGAAAGGTCGTTTCTTAAACGAAATAACTCCTGCTCTTATGCAGAAGTTCAACTATACGTCTGTTATGCAAGTGCCGAAAATTGAGAAGGTAGTTATCAACATGGGGGTAGGCGAAGCGGTTTCCAATTCGAAAATCCTTGATGTAGCAGTTGAAGAACTACGTATCATTTCTGGTCAAAAACCAGTCGTTACTCGTGCGAAGAAGTCTATTGCAGGCTTCAAACTTCGTGAGAACATGCCAATCGGGGTTAAAGTTACATTGCGCGGCGAGCGTATGTATCATTTCCTAGATAAACTGTTCAACATCTCTCTACCGCGTGTACGTGACTTCCGCGGTGTATCGAACAAAGCTTTCGACGGTCGCGGTAACTATACGCTTGGCCTCAAAGAGCAATTGATATTCCCAGAGATCGAGTACGATAAAGTCGATAAAGTGCGCGGTATGGACATCGTCATCGTCACGACGGCAAAAACGGACGAAGAATCTCGTGAATTGCTGACCCAAATGGGCATGCCGTTCACGAAGTAATCCACTTTTAGGAGGTGTAATACCCAGTGGCAAAAACTTCGATGAAAGTGAAGCAACAACGCACACCGAAATTTAAAGTGCGCGCGTATACGCGCTGTGAGCGTTGCGGCCGTCCGCATTCTGTTTTGCAAAAGTTTAAAATTTGCCGGATTTGTTTCCGTGAGTTAGCACATAAGGGCCAGATTCCTGGCGTTAAAAAAGCAAGCTGGTAATCAGCCTAGTTTGGGAAGGAGGTTAACACAATGGTTATGTCTGATCCGGTTGCAGATATGTTGACTCGTATTCGTAACGCGAATGTCGTTCGTCACGAGACCGTGGAAATGCCCGCTTCGAAAATGAAGAAGCAAATCGCTGAGATTTTGAAGCGCGAGGGTTTTATCCGCGACGCTGAATATATCGAAGACAATAAACAAGGGATTATCCGTATTTTCTTGAAATACGGCCCTAACCAAGAGCGCGTTATTACTGGCTTGAAACGTATTTCGAAACCAGGCCTTCGCGTTTATACACAATCAACTGAAATCCCTCGAGTACTCGGTGGACTTGGAATTGCAATTATTTCCACTTCCAAAGGGATTATGACTGATAAAGAAGCTCGTCAGGTTAAATCCGGCGGCGAAGTAGTTTGCTACGTTTGGTAAGTAACAAGTCATAAAGATAGGAGGTGTAACAATGTCCCGTATTGGTCGCAAACCAATCCAAGTGCCTAACGGCGTAACAATCAGCTTGGACAACACAGTTATTACTGTAAAAGGACCTAAAGGATCGCTTTCTCGTGAAATTCACAAAGAAATGAAAGTGAATGTAACGGAAACGGAAATTCTTGTAGAACGTCCTTCCGATAATAAATTGCATCGTTCGTTGCACGGAACTACTCGCAGCGTCATCGCTAACATGGTGAGCGGCGTTACAGAAGGCTTCTCCAAAAACTTGGAGCTAGTTGGCGTAGGTTACCGTGCTAACAAAACTGGTGATAAAATCGTTCTTAACGTTGGTTACTCTCACCCAGTCGAAATTGCTCCAGATAACGGCATTGAGTTTGACGTACCTGCTAACACTAAGATTACTGTTCGCGGTATCGATAAAGAACTCGTTGGTGCAACTGCAGCAAAAATTCGTTCGGTACGTGAACCAGAACCGTATAAAGGTAAAGGTATCAAGTACGAAGGCGAGCGCATCATCCGTAAAGAAGGTAAAGCCGGTAAGAAAAAATAAGCAAACGGTTCGTTTGCTTAAGATAGCGTCTTAAGGCATAAGGAAAGGAGTGAACCTTGTATGATTACGAAAGGCGACAAAAACAAGGCTCGTCTGAAAAGACACCTTCGTGTTCGTAAAAAAATTAACGGTACAGCTGCACGTCCGCGTCTATCTGTATTCCGTTCCTCCAAGCATATGTATGCACAATTGATTGACGATGTTGCAGGTGTAACAATCGCTTCTGCATCCACACAGGATAAAGAATTGGTTGAAGCAGTTGGCAACGGTGGTAACATCGATGCAGCGACAAAAGTCGGAGAATTGATTGCGAAACGCGCTCAAGCTAAGGGTGTATCCCAAGTAGTATTTGATCGCGGCGGTTACTTGTATCACGGCAGAATTCAGGCGCTTGCTACAGCAGCTCGCGAAGCTGGCCTTGAATTCTAATCGACTTTATTTATAAGGAGGTTAAACGACTTGCGTGTAGATCCAAATACGTTAGAACTGACTGAAAAAGTTGTTAATATCAATCGCGTATCTAAAGTTGTAAAAGGCGGACGCCGTTTCAGCTTTAGCGCACTTGTAGTAGTCGGCGACGGTAAAGGCTATGTTGGCGCAGGGATCGGTAAAGCAGGCGAAGTACCTGATGCAATCCGCAAAGGTATCGAAGATGCTAAGAAAAACCTGATCCACGTACCAATCGTAGGAACGACAATTCCTCACCTTGTACTCGGACATTTCGGCGCAGGTGAAGTTCTTCTGAAACCAGCTTCCGAAGGTACTGGCGTTATCGCTGGCGGCCCGGTTCGTGCAGTACTCGAACTTGCTGGTGTCGGCGACATCTTGACGAAATCGCTAGGTTCTTCGAACTCCATGAATATGGTTAACGCAACGCTTGAAGGTCTTTCCCGTCTTAAACGCGTGGAAGAAGTTGCAAAGCTTCGTGGAAAAACAGTCGAAGAGCTGTTACGCTAAGGAGGGAAATAAGATGGCAAAATTGCAAATCACCCTCGTTCGCAGTTTAATCGGTCGCAACGAGAAACAACGTGCAACGGTTGAATCTTTCGGTCTTAAAAAGATTCGTCAGGCAGTTGTTTTGAACGATAGCCCAGCTATCCGTGGCATGGTTAACACTGTTAGTCACTTGGTAAAAGTAGAAGAAGTATAAGAATAGATTTTTTGTTCCAAGAAATAAATAAGGAGGTGCACGAACGATGAAATTGCATGAGCTAGCACCAGCACCGGGCTCAACCCAAGCGCCTAAGCGCAAAGGTCGCGGTATCGGTTCCGGTAACGGTAAAACGGCCGGTAAAGGTCACAAAGGTCAAAACGCTCGTTCTGGCGGCGGCGTTCGTCCTGGTTTCGAGGGCGGACAAAATCCTTTGTATCGTCGAGTGCCGAAGCGCGGATTTAACAACCCGTTCCGCAAAGAGTACGCGATTGTCAATATTGAAGAGCTAAATGCGTTTGCAGCAGGTACTGAAGTCACTCCAGAAGTTCTCATCGAGACTGGGATCGTAAAGAACCCGCTCGCAGGAATTAAAATTTTGGGTAATGGTGAAGTTAGCGTTACACTTACTGTAAAAGCAAACAAGTTCTCTCAATCTGCGGTAGAGAAAATCCAGGCTGCCGGCGGTAAAACCGAGGTGATCTAATTGTTCAAGACCGTGTCCAATATTTGGAAAGTGGCGGATCTTCGTACAAGGATCCTCTTTACCCTTTTCATCCTTTTGATTTACCGTATCGGTTCCTTTATACCGGTACCCGATGTAAACAAAGATGTGTTTAAGCAGGTTGATGCAGCCGGTGCGGATCTGTTCGGCTTGCTTAACACGTTTTCCGGCGGTGCTTTGTTCCAATTCTCAATCTTCGCAATCGGAATTACGCCATACATTACAGCGTCGATTATCGTACAGCTGTTATCGATGGACGTTATTCCTAAATTTGCGGAGTGGGCAAAGGAAGGCGAGAACGGTAAACGTAAACTCGCGCAAATCACTCGTTATGGAACGATTATCCTTGGTTTGGTCCAAGGCTTCGCAACAGCAATCGGATTTAACCGTCAATACGGTAATGAGATGATTGTTGGCGCAACATTCGTTGACTACTTACTCATTGCGATCATCTTGACTGCAGGTACTGCATTCTTGATGTGGCTCGGTGAGCAAATAACGGAAAAGGGAATCGGAAATGGTATTTCCATTCTTATCTTTGCAGCAATAGCAGCTGGTATTCCAGGTCACATTCGGACGATCGTCCAAGATCAGTTCATTGGTGCACAAGACCAACTGTTCTTGAACATCATCAAAATGTTACTGATTCTGATTGCGATTATCGCAATCATCGTCGGTGTTATATTCGTACAACAAGGTATTCGTAAAATTCCTGTTCAATACGCTAAACGCGTCGTAGGACGGAAAATGTACGGCGGACAATCGACTCACATTCCGATGAAAGTGAACGGCGCAGGCGTTATCCCGGTCATTTTCGCGGTTTCACTTATCATGTTCCCGATTACGATTGCACAGTTCTGGTCTACTCAGGCCTGGGCAAAATGGATTATTGACAATATGAACTATGACAGACCTCTTGGTATGGTATTGTACGTATTGTTAATTATCGGTTTTACCTTCTTCTACACATTCGTGCAAATTAATCCGGTGCAAATGGCTGATCAGATGAAGAAAAACGGTGGATACATTCCTGGCATTCGTCCAGGCAAACCGACCTCGTCATACCTAACACGCGTTATGTCGCGTATTACATTGACGGGTGCGATCTTCCTAGCTGTCATCTCTGTTCTACCAGTGTTTTTCGGAACACTTGCAGGATTACCGCGCTCAGTGCAACTAGGCGGCACATCGTTACTAATCGTTATCGGTGTTGCACTGGATACGATGAAACAAATTGAGAGCCAGTTGATCAAACGCCATTACAAAGGGTTTATCAATAAATAACAATAGGTTCTGACCGGGCTTCCGCGTTCGTCAACTAGCGTTGTGCGGCAGCCCGCCTGAGCCTATTGTTCTTAAAGCGAGGAACTCAGACATGAACATTTTATTCATGGGCCCTCCGGGAGCCGGTAAAGGTACACAAGCGGAACGAATCGTTGATGAGTTCGGTATTCCCCATATTTCTACTGGCGATGCTTTCCGCCTCGCTATGAAACAAGGAACTGTACTTGGAATCAAAGCGAAGGAGTATGTCGATCAAGGCCTGCTCGTTCCCGATGAGATCACGAACGGTATTGTGAAAGAAAGACTTGAAGCAGATGATTGCAAAAATGGATTTTTGCTTGACGGGTTTCCTCGCACACTGCAGCAGGCTGAAGCACTTGATGCTATGCTTGCGGAACTCGGCCGCAAAATTGACCATGTTGTAAACTTAAAGGTTGATCGCAGTTTGCTGCTTGCTCGCTTGACGGGCAGACGCATATCTAGAACGACAGGTACGACTTATCACGTAATCTTTAACCCGCCTAAGGTCGAAGGTATTTGCGACAAAGACGGCGGCGAATTGTATCAGCGTTCTGATGATACAGAGGAAAAGGTCGGAACTCGTTTGGACGAATATACATCCAAAACCGCACCTCTACTCGATTACTACAATGCTAAAGGTCTCCTACGCGAAGTCGACGGCGAGAAGGATATCGATGTTGTAACATCCGACATTATTTCCCTCTTGAAAGGTTCATTGTAATGATTATCTGCAAATCCGATTCGGAGCTGCAATATATGAGGGAAGCTGGACGCATTGTTGCGGAAACGCATCGATTGATGTCGCAAGCTGTGAAACCAGGCATCACAACTCGTGAGCTTGACCAAATCGCTGAAACGTACATTAAGAGTCAAAATGCGATCCCTTCCTTCAAAGATTACAATGGTTTCCCTTCCAGCATTTGCGCTTCTGTGAATGACGAGCTGGTGCACGGCTTCCCTGGGTCACGCAAGTTGAACGAAGGCGATATAATCAGTATCGATATCGGTGCGCAGTTTGAAGGCTATCATGGTGATTCGGCTTGGACCTATGCGGTAGGAGCCGTAACGCCTGAAGTGCAAAAGCTGCTTGATGTGACGGAAGCATCGCTATATGCGGGACTTGCGCTCGTCAAACCAGATATTAGACTATATACAATTTCGCATGCTATTCAGAAGGTAATTGAAGATGCAGGATTCTCCGTAGTAAGGGAATACGTAGGGCACGGAATCGGCGCGGACCTCCATGAGGAACCACAAATACCGAACTACGGCATGCCAGATCGCGGACCTCGTCTGAAGACCGGAATGGTGCTTGCAATCGAACCAATGGTTAATATCGGTGAACGATATGTCCGGACGCTCGAAGACAATTGGACGGTTGTAACGGAAGACGGCTCATGGTGCGCTCATTTCGAGCATACAGTAGCTGTTACAGAGGACGGCTTTGAAATATTGACCATTTTGCCGAAGCAGCTATAGTCTATGACGATGGATGCTCGTCCCCAGATTGGTCAGTTCGTCAAAGTACTTCGCGGTAAAGATGAGGAAAGCTATGCGATTATCTTAGCAATTGTCGACGATCGATTCGTCATGATTGCCGATGGGCATAAGCGCCGATTCGATGGACCGAAGAAAAAGAACGTTCTACATCTCGAGTTACAGCCTGAAATTAGTACAGAGGTTTCAAGCAGCTTGCTAGAAACCGGCAGGGTGACCAACGCTAAGTTGCGTTACGCAATACAGAAGTTTGCACATGCGAAAGGAGAATGACGGTTGGCTAAGGAAGACATCATTGAGGTCGAAGGTACGGTCATTGAGCCGTTGCCGAATGCCACGTTCAAGGTGGAGCTGGAGAACGGTCATCAAATTCTCGCACATGTTTCCGGTAAGCTCAGAATGCACTTTATTCGCATCCTGACAGGAGACAAGGTGGTTATACAGTTATCGCCTTATGACTTATCAAAAGGGCGCATCACCTATCGTAAGTAGGCCCATTGGCGGCTTGCTCACGAAAGATTCGGGAGGTAATCACAATGAAGGTTAGACCTTCGGTAAAGCCGATCTGCGAAAAATGCAAAGTCATTCGTCGCAAAGGCAACGTAATGGTGATTTGTGAAAATCCGAAACACAAACAAAAACAAGGATAGAAGGAGGGGAATATAGCCTATGGCACGTATAGCTGGTGTAGACTTGCCGCGTGACAAACGCGTCGAAATCGCCCTGACATACATTTTCGGTATCGGCAAAACAACGTCGCAAAAACTTTTGAATACAGCTGAAGTTAGCTTCGACACTCGTGTTCGCGATTTGACAGAAGACGAACTTGCTCGCCTTCGCGAAGCAATTGACAAATCTGTTAAAGTAGAAGGCGACTTGCGTCGTGAAATTTCGCTTAACATTAAACGTCTGACTGAAATCGGATGCTACCGTGGTCTTCGTCACCGTCGCGGCTTGCCTGTTCGCGGTCAACGTACGAAAACGAATGCACGTACTCGCAAAGGTCCTCGTCGGACTGTAGCTAACAAGAAGAAATAAGAAGGGAGGATAATGGACAATGGCTAAACCAAAAAAAGTCGTTCGTACGAAACGTCGCGACCGGAAAAATATTGAGACTGGCGTTGCGCACATTCGCTCGACTTTCAACAATACGATCGTTACGATCACGGATCCGCACGGCAATGCAATTTCATGGGCAAGCTCTGGCAACATGGGCTTCAAAGGCTCACGCAAGAGCACGCCTTTCGCAGCTCAAATGGCTGCTGAAACAGCTGCGAAAGCAGCGATGGAGCATGGCATGAGAACCGTTGAAGTGATGGTAAAAGGACCAGGCGCTGGCCGTGAAGCTGCAATTCGCTCGCTTCAAGCTGCCGGATTGGAAGTTAACCTCATTAAAGACGTAACACCAGTTCCTCACAACGGATGCCGTCCGCCGAAACGTCGTCGCGTATAGTTGGATCCGATGTGGTATCAAATATCAACAACTTGTGAATAATGGTTGTGAAGGTTTGGCATACTACAAGATTTGACTTAAAATAACGGTAAGGTAACGGAGCGACGTTTGAAGGAGGGTACTATTAGTGATTGAGATCGAAAAGCCGAAAATCGAAACCGTAGAACTGAATGATGAGGGAACTTACGGACGTTTCGTCGTCGAGCCGCTTGAACGCGGATATGGCACGACGCTAGGAAATTCGCTTCGTCGGATTTTATTGTCGTCGTTGCCAGGTGCAGCAGTAACCTCGGTTCAAATCGATGGAGTGCTTCACGAGTTCTCTACGGTTCCCGGAGTGATTGAGGATGTTACCGAGATCATTCTGAACCTGAAGGGCCTCTCGTTGAAAATCCACTCCGATGAAGAAAAGGTGTTGGAAATCGACGCGGATGGCGAAGGGAATATTACAGCGGGCGACATTCGAGCAGACAGCGATGTCGAGATTTTAAGCCCTGATCTTCACATCGCAACCTTGGCCTCCGGCGCGCGGCTCCATATGCGGGTTTTTGCTAATCGGGGACGCGGTTACGTGCAAGCGGACCGCAACAAGAAGGACGAACAACCGATTGGGGTAATACCCGTTGATTCGATATACACGCCAATTACTCGTGTGAATTATAGCGTAGAAAATACTCGTGTTGGTCAAGTTACTAACTACGACAAGCTTACGCTTGAAGTATGGACTGACGGTAGTATTAGACCGGAAGAGGCTGTAAGCCTCGGCGCTAAAATTTTGACAGAGCATTTGGACTTGTTCGTTGGATTAACCGATGAAGCCAAAGACGCGGAAATTATGGTTGAGAAGGAAGAAGATAAGAAAGAGAAAGTTCTTGAGATGACGATCGAGGAACTTGATCTTTCCGTCCGTTCTTACAACTGCTTGAAGCGCGCTGGTATCAACACGGTTCAAGAGCTGATCACGAAATCCGAAGAGGACATGATGAAGGTTCGTAACCTCGGACGCAAATCACTTGAGGAAGTTCAAGAGAAGCTTGAAGAGCTAGGTCTTGGCCTGCGCATGGAAGAGTAGTAAACCAACAAGAACAGACAAAAGAGCAAGGGAGGGGAAAACAAGATGGCATATCAAAAATTAGGACGTGACGCTAGTGCACGGAAAGCTTTGTTCCGTGACCTCGTTACTGACTTGTTCCTTTATGAGCGTATTCAAACGACTGAAGCTAAAGCGAAAGAAGTTCGTTCTATCGCTGAGAAGCTGATCACTAAAGCGAAGCAAGGTGATCTTCATGCTCGTCGTCAAGTAGCAGCTTATGTACGTCGCGAGTCCATTGATGGACAACAAGACGCTATTCAAAAGCTGTTCTCCGAACTAGCTAGCCGTTACTCGGAGCGTGCAGGTGGATACACACGTATTCTAAAACTAGGACCCCGTCGCGGCGATGCTGCGCCTATGGTTTACCTGGAATTGGTTGACCGCGCGTAGTACTGTACAACACGGAAAAGTATAAGCTTGTCCACAGCGTTAAACCTTGTCCAAGCTTTATACGCGAGCGTAAACGGCTTATGCCTGCCTTTGGCGGTATAAGCACGCTAACGTGATGAAATATAAGCTAAGTATTTGGGCTCGCCCTATGCTTCTTGTATTTTAGTGAAAAGGGTGGACCCTTGCGGCCACCTTTTTTTATTTGCCTATCTAAATGGTTAATCATGTTGATTAAGCTTATCCTGCTTAGAGCAAAGTGAACGAAATGCCGCTTTGATGAGCTCATGCTTATAACGAGCGCTGAGTGCCATTTAAGCGATTGAGTAGGAAATGCTGCCCCTAAGCAAGGAAAGCAACCAGGGAGCGATAGATGTGCTTGTGCGACATCTCTTGGGTGTCCAGAGGGCGAAGCTCCTCGAGGTCCTTTTATAAAGAGGATTTAGGGACTTAGGAATCCCTTTAGTTAAGGGGGGAACAGGTTGAGGAATATTTGCGTAAAGGTCAGCTATGACGGGTCGGGCTTTAACGGTTTTCAGACGCAGCCATACGGCAGAACGGTTCAAGGTGAAATAGAGAAGGCTATCAAGAAGCTTACGGGCGAGACGACCATTATCATTGGTTCGGGACGCACGGATGCGGGAGTGCACGCACAGGGGCAGATGTTCAATTTCTATACGGAATCTACGATTCCGACAGAGAGATGGGCGATCGCGCTTAATACGCGGCTGCCGAAGGACATCGTCATTATTGAAGCATTCGACGTGCCGGAGCATTTTCATTCGAGAAGATCCGCCAAGCGCAAAACGTATCGTTACACGATTGATACCGGAAAATTTCCAGATGTGTTTGGTCGCCAGTATCGCTTTCATCATCCGACGCCGCTTGATGTAGAGGCGATGCGCGAGGGGCTCAGCTGCCTTGTGGGGAAGCATGATTTCACCTCGTTTACATCGATACATTCTACCAAGCCTCATCATATCCGGACGATCTACGAAGCAGACTTTGTACAGGAAGGCCCTATCGTGCATATGTACGTGACAGGCAACGGTTTTTTGTACAATATGGTTCGAGTCATTATGGGAACTTTACTATGGGTTGGCGAAGGAAAAATGGCTCCATCTGAGATAAAACGCATCCTGGAGGGTCGAAATCGATCGCTTGCAGGTCCTACGGCAATGCCGCATGGATTGATGCTGATGGATGTTGAATATTCCAGCGAAAAACAGGGATAAATCACTATAAATTACTTGCACTTAAACATACTTTATAGTAGAATATAACTTGTGCTTTCGAAGTGGCTAACCCACAGCCCCGACTGAGATCGTCACAAACTTGGCTATCAACAATGAATTAACAAACCAACGTTTACGTTGTTATAAAAACGATTAATGTATGAAATTAAGGAGGATCATCCATGCGTACCACTTATATGGCTAAATCAACTGAAGTTGATCGTAAATGGTTCGTCGTCGATGCGGAAGGCAAAACGCTAGGCCGCTTGGCGAGTGAAGTTGCTGCCCTGATCCGCGGCAAACACAAACCGACATTTACACCACATGTTGATACAGGCGATTTCGTTGTCGTTATCAACGCTGAAAAAATCCATCTGACAGGCAAAAAAATGTCGGATAAAATTTACTACCGTCACTCCATGTACTCCGGTGGCTTGAAAGCTACTCCGGCACAAGAGATGATCAAAAACAAGCCAGAGCGCGTTATTGAGCTGGCAGTACACGGCATGTTGCCTAAGAACCGTCTTGGCGACAAAATGAAGCTTAAACTTAAAGTATACGCAGGTGCGGAACATCCACATCAAGCACAAAACCCTGAAGTTTACGAACTTCGCGGGTAATAAAGAGGAGGACAAGTTTCATGGCTCAAGTGCAATACTATGGAACCGGTCGTCGTAAACACTCTGTTGCACGTGTACGTCTTGTGCCGGGTGAAGGACGAATCATTATTAACAAACGCGACATCAATGAATATTTTGGTCTAGAAACATTGAAATTGATCGTAAAACAACCGCTTAACCTTACTGACACATTGTCGAAATACGATGTGCTTGTAATCGCTAACGGTGGTGGTATGTCAGGCCAAGCGGGCGCTATCCGTCACGGTGTTTCCCGTGCTTTGCTTAAAGCAGATCCTGAATTCCGTCCAGCTCTAAAACGTGCAGGCTTCCTGACACGTGATCCGCGTATGAAAGAACGTAAAAAATACGGTCTTAAAGCGGCTCGTCGCGCTCCACAATTCTCGAAACGTTAATATCTATACATCAAATGCCTTCTCTGCTTGTCAGAGAGGCATTTTTTTGTGTCTAAAATTAAACGGTCAAAAACTTTATTTCATTTTGGTGAAAACTTATTATTGAACATTGCACGCGTAGGACGTATAATTTTTATACAGACTAAATCACTAGGATTTATTAACGGAGGGCATTCAAATGAACCTTTTTGAAAAAGAAGCGCTTATTAAGCAAAAGGAAGTTGAGCTCGAAAACGCGACACCGGAAGAAATTATTGCGTTTGCAGTGGAGACCTTCCCTAACATTACTTTCGCATGCAGCTTCGGCGCCGAGGATGTCGTTCTTGTTGACATGCTGCAAAAAATTAGCCCGAAATCGGATATTTTCTACTTGGATACCGATTTTCATTTCAAGGAAACCTATGAGACACGCGACCGGATGGTAGAGCGCTACCCTGGAATTCCTTTCGTAGAAGTAAAGCCTGAAATTACACCTGAAGAACAAGCGGCGCAATTTGGCGAAGAGCTTTGGAAATCCGATGCCAACGCTTGCTGCAACATTCGTAAAGTAAAACCTTTGACTAGTATCCTCTCTAAATACGATGCTTGGATTACCGGTATTCGCCGCGATCAAGCGCCTACTCGCGCAAATTCCAAGAAGATCGAATATGATACAAAATTCGGACTCGTTAAATTCAATCCTATCGCTCATTGGACGAATGAAGATGTTTGGAACTACATCCGTGAGAATGATGTCATTTATAACCCGCTGCATGACCAAAACTATCCGAGCATTGGCTGCGAGCAATGTACACGCAAAGTAATGCCGGGTGAAGATCCGCGTGCGGGACGTTGGGCTGGTCAGGAAAAAACAGAATGCGGATTGCATAAATAAGCAACCTTAGGAGGCAATTACAACAATGAGTCAAATTCTACCGCACGGCGGCGTATTGGTTAACCGTGTCGCTACGGGCGAACAACGTGAAGCACTGCTGGCTGAGGCCAAAACTTTAAAAGCGATAACGATCAACACTTGGACCATTTCTGATCTTGACTTGATCAGCGTAGGCGCATTCTCCCCATTGACTGGCTTTATGAACGAAGCGGATTACCAATCGGTTGTGAAGGATATGCGTCTTGCGAATGGAACAGTATGGAGCATTCCGATTGCGCTTGCTGTAGAAGCAGCAAAGGCTGCTGAATTGTCGGTTGGCGAGCGCGCAGCTCTAACTGGCGAAGATGGCGTGATTTATGCAATCATCATCATCGACAGCATTTACACGGTTGATCACAAGGTTGAAGCAGTCAACGTATTCAAAACAGATGATCTGGAGCATCCAGGCGTTCAAAAGCTGTTTGAGCGTTCCAATACGAATGTAGGCGGAGAAATTACAGTTTTGAACCGTCCACAGCCAGAGAAATTCAATGAGTTTTATTTTGACCCATCGGAAACTCGTCGTCTATTTGCTGAGAAGGGCTGGAAAACAGTTGTTGGCTTCCAAACGCGCAACCCTGTTCACCGCGCTCATGAGTACATTCAGAAGACGGCCATGGAAATCGTTGATGCGTTGTTCCTTAACCCGCTTGTTGGCGAAACGAAGTCCGATGACGTTCCTGCTAACGTGCGGATGAAGAGCTACCTGGCCTTGCTTGAGAACTACTACCCGGAGGATCGTGTTTTCCTTGGCGTATTCCCGGCAGCTATGCGTTACGCTGGACCGCGTGAAGCGATCTTTCATGCGCTTGTTCGCAAGAACTATGGCTGCTCGCATTTTATCGTTGGACGCGACCACGCCGGCGTAGGCGACTACTATGGCACTTATGAAGCTCAGGATCTGCTCAACACGATTCCAGTTGAAGATCTCGGCATTACGCCGCTCTACTTCGAGCACAGCTTTTTCTGCAAAAAATGCGGCAATATGGCTACATCAAAAACTTGCCCGCATGACAAGGAGCATCATTTGACGCTTTCTGGTACGAAGGTTCGCGCATTGCTTCGCGATGGCGTATGCCCGCCGCCTGAATTCTCCCGTCCAGAGGTTGCTCAAATTCTGATCGAAGGCATGTCCGAGCAGCCTGTAGTCTAATAATTAGACTTGTATAAGGTTTGTCTCATAAACGACCATCTCGTCCCATATAAATGAAAGTGTGCATTAGGCTTAATGTGAAGCTGAGTGATGCCGCTTATTCATTTGATGGAGAACGGGGTGGTTTTTTTATGCGCCGAATCAGTCGGCATGTTGTCATTTGGTTGACGTATAAAGGTGTAATGCGAATCGGAATCGGACTCTTGATCATTACATTGACGGGCATCATATTAACGCAATCGATGCCAGCGACCAAAACATGGTCTTATTGGACGCTGCCGTTATCAGGGAAGACCATTGCCATTGATGCCGGCCACGGGGGAGTAGATGGAGGCGCCATCAGCAAGCAAGGAGTAATCGAAAAGGATTTGAACTTGGCAATCGCGCTTTATTTGCGTGATTATTTGCAGCAGGCTGGTGCTATCGTCGTGATGACGAGAGAAGGGGACTACGACCTTGCAACGGGTGATGCAAGAGCGTACAGCAAGCGCAAGACGGAGGATTTAAAGAAGCGCGTGGCGGTTATTAAGGGCAGCAAGCCGGCTGCCGTAATCAGCATACATATGAACAGCATTCCATCGGCCAAGTGGTCAGGAGCACAAACTTTTTTTCATCCTGCCAACCATCCGGACAACCGGATTTTAGCTACTTTCATACAGGATGAGATCAAGCGAAATTTGGAAAATACGACTCGGGTTGCGGCTACCGTAAAGGATGTATACGTACTTAAAGCGATTGAGGATATACCGACAGCGCTCGTCGAAGTTGGCTTTCTGTCCAATCCAGGCGAATCGCAGCGGCTCGCTGATGCCGAATATCAAAGACAGGTGGCAGCATCGATCTATGAAGGCGTGCTGCGCTATGCTTCCGGTGAGAAGCTGAGCGGCAGCGTGCTGCAGGGGGACGTAACGACTGATTGACAACTTATTTGAAAAAACGCTGCAGCATCGATCTATGAAGGCGTAATGTAATCTGCATCTGGCGAGATGTTGAGCGGCAGCGTATTGTAGGATGATGTAACGAAAGATTGACCATTCAGGAGGAAAAAAAATCAGTTCGTCTGCAGATGGCTTGGTTGATTCATTTCCTGTGTTATAATGACTATAATCTAGGTTTGATTATATAAAGGTGGGACACATACTATGTTGACACGCGAGCAAGTTATAGAGGCCGTCGAATTGGTGACGGCAGAACAGAAGGCGGATGAAATCACCATCCGCGACGTAATGGTTCGGGACCGTCAAGTTTCGATGACGGTCCTTGGGGCTGGCGCGGCTGCGCAGCCCGCGCTGGAAGCCTCGCTCCGCGAGGCGCTGGCGCGCCTGGGCGCCGAAACCGTGCACTTCCGGTTTCGGGCCGAGGCAGCGCCTGCCGCGGGCGCAGGCGCGTCTGCGCCGCCGCCTGCGGCAGCTAAAGCAGCGGCCGCGGCTAGCGCCGGTGCCGGCAAAGCTGGCGGCCCAGCGCCCGTACAGGGCCACGGGGCCGGCCTTGCTACACCGCTGCTGGACCCTAGCAGCGGCGTGAAGTTCATCGCCGTCGCCAGCGGCAAAGGCGGCGTCGGCAAATCGACGGTGACCGTCAATCTTGCGGTCGCCTTAGCCCGCAGGGGCAAGCGAGTCGGCATTATCGATGCCGACATCTATGGCTTCAGCGTTCCCGATATGATGGGGATCGAAGAGCGCCCGGAAGTGGTGAACGAGAGGGTAATCCCAATCGAGAAGTTTGGCGTCAAAGTGATGTCGATGGGCTTCTTCGTGGAAGACAACAGTCCGATCGTATGGCGCGGACCGATGCTCGGCAAAATGCTGCGCAACTTTTTCCAAGAGATCGAATGGGGCGAGCTTGATTACTTGCTGCTAGACCTGCCTCCAGGCACGGGAGATATTGCGCTTGACGTGCATCAGATCATCCCGCAAAGCAAAGAGATTATTGTAACAACGCCGCATGCTACCGCAGCATTCGTAGCGGCAAGAGCAGGCGCAATGGCACTGAAAACAGAGCATGAAATCATTGGGATCGTCGAAAATATGTCCTATTACATATCTGCGGCTACCGGTGAGAAGGAATATGTATTTGGACGCGGTGGCGGCGCTCGCTTAGCGGAGACGCTTCATGCCGATCTGATGGCGCAAATTCCATTGGGCGCTCCGGATAACCATATTTCCGAGCCTGATTTTGCTCCATCTGTATACAAAGAGGACAGCGATACAGGCAGAATGTACTTGGAGCTGGCGGATCGCGTGTTGAGCAAGTGCGAATAAAGTAGCGATTACAATAATAAAGCCCGAACGATTGTCTTATGCGGACAACCTGTTCGGGCTATTTTTACAAAATGCGACTACATGCCAGAGTCTCCGCCTCCGCCTTCTTCTTCAGAGCCCGAATCTCCGCCTGATTCCTCGCCGCCAGATTCCCCTTCACCGCCGGATTCTTCCTTCTTCTTATCTACCTTCTCATTAGGGTTCGGTTTAAGCTCTTCCTGAACCGCTTTTTTCATTAGATCGAGCACCTCAAGCCGGAAAAGCGGATTTTGCATCGATTCCTGCATGAGAGACATAACTTCCTTGCGATATTGCGTGCTTTGCAGCACCTCAAGAATCATTTTGTCCATTTCCGGATTTTTGAGCACCTTGATCAATTCGGCTTGGTAAGAAGGGTCCTTGATCAATTCCTTATGAATCGCTTTATTTTGCTTGTTAACGGATTTTGCAAATTCACCTGCAAAGCGAGTATCGACCATCAGCTTCTTGATAACCTTATCGTATTGAGGAGAGACAAGGACATCCTTTACTGCCATGCGAACCTCTTCCTGATCCTGAACGGACAGCAGCTTTGATCCTTGCCCGCTATAGCCGGATATGGTCTGCGAGGACTCCTGCAAAGCCTTTTGTGCGTCCTCCGTTTTCAAAATGTCAATAACCATGGACTTCAAATCCTTATAGCTGACCTGTTCATTGCTACCTCCTGATGACTCGGCACCGCAGCCTGAAAGCATAAACATCATTACGGAGATAACCGACAATAAAACCCACTTCTTACGCATCCTTAGCATGCTCCCTTCTATGTCAGTACAGCTGTATACCATTCGGATAAGCATATCGTTCTAAGAGTGATGGATCATGTTCTTATTATGCACATTGTTCACCGTATTATCATGGAGAGTCGTTAGCTTTTTGTTGTGAACGTGGTAAAATAAAGGGTAATGCGGAAGCGATTAAAAGCCGCAAATGGGAAACGACTTCATAACCAGTAATTTGTTCCGAAAAACGATGGTTGGAAAGCGAGCCATCATAAACATTCAGGAGGAAAATGAACGTGAATTTAAAAAAGTGGTTCTTTTTATTTTGGAGCGGCATGGTTGTCGGTGCGCTCGCGTGCGTGATAACCGGGGCGATCATGGCTTGGGTTGATCCGGAATTTGGCTTTTTAGGCTTTAAAGCCGTCGGATTTAACGCCTTAATGATGGCCTTAGTCGGTTTAATGATCGGAGCCTTCAGCCAGATGGGCTTTTTCGCTTATTTAACCTTGAACTATATCGCCCTTAGCGTGTTCGGCAAAAAATATTTATGGAATACGCTTCAAGGCTATACGACGATATTTGCAGCGGCCGGACTTGGCTATTTATTGTACGAGCAGCGTATGAATAACTGGTTTTTCTGGACGCTGCCGCTTATCCTGCTTATTTTCTCCGGAGTTGTGTCATGGTTCAAGGTTAAGCAAACGAACAAAACAGCCTTTGTTCCAACGATGTTTCTGATGTTTGTCGTCACGTTTATTGAGGCATGGCCTGCGCTGCAAGGGGAAACAAACGTCTCCGCCATCATATTTATGATGGTCCCTTTATTCGTTTGCAATGCATACCAAATCATGATGATGCATCGTCTGGTCAAAAAAGAAACGACCGACTCAGCAGCAATAGCTGCAAAGCCGGTCGTATAGCTTAGTATTCGTATTCGGCGGCATCGAGCTGCGGGAATGTAGACGAAGTCTTATCCTGCACAGCTTTGCCGTCGATTTCTGTTTGTGTGATTAGGTCGGATACCGTTACGAACTCGTAGCCCTTGTCACGGAGCTGGTCAATGACAATTGGCAAAGCCTCATGGGTTTGCTTCACAGAATCGCTTGCGTGAAACAAAATAATATCGCCGGGATGAACGCGGGTCACGACACGTTTAATAATTTTGTCAGTGCCGATGTTCATCCAATCGAGTGAATCGGTATCCCATTGGATGACCTTATATTGAAGCTCTTCTGCAATACGCAGTACCCGTTTGTCAAAATCGCCGTTAGGCAGCCTTATTAAATTCGGTTGTTTGCCGGTAACGTCGGACAAGATGGTGTGCGCTGTCGTAATTTGCTTTCGAATTTCTTCATCGGTAAGCTTGCTGTAGTTATCATGCTTGTGGCCATGGCTGCCTATTTCATAGCCGGCTTCCTGAATTTTTTTGACGATCTCCGGATGAGATTGGCTCCAAGGCGATGATAAGAAGAAGGTAGCCTGCTTGATGTTCTTTTCCTTTAGCACATTAAGAATGGGCTCTGCCCGTTTCTCGCCCCAGCTGATATCGAAGGTAAGGGCGACGACCTTTTTGTCAGTAGGCACGCTGTAAATGGCAGCCGGCTGCTGCGGGGCGAAGACGGTGATGTTGTCACGTTCGGCATAAATGATGCCAACCGAGAAGACAAGAGCGATCGTAATCAAAAAATACCTTTTCAGCTTGCGGCCGTTCAAAACATAAAAGACGTTCATGGGGAAGGGCACTCCTCTCTAATGGAAGCTTGTACAAAGATAAGAAAGTATAAATCCGACCTTTATACTTCGCTTATCTTTTATCGCGAAACGAGCTTTTGCCTCCATGGAAGGCTGCAGTCATTTACGCTAGTAGTACAATCTATGCTCGTACAACAAAGATATTCATCCATGTTGCCAACTTACATCGTATGGAGGGAAATAAAATGTTTAAATGGCGGTTGATTTGGGAGCATTTCAAGCAAATGAATCCATACATAGCATTTGGCTCGATATTATTTTTAGCCGGAATGGTTGTTGGGGGCACCAACCCGACATTCAAGGCCTTTCTGGATGAACAGCTGAAGGGGCTCGGACAGCTTGCCAATATGATCGATAATTCAAGCAACCCAACTTTAACGATGATCGTCTTTATCTTTTTGAATAATGCGATAAAATCAATTTTGGTTATGTACTTAGGGGCGTTGTTCGGTATCCTCCCTTTCTTCTTCCTAGTCGTAAATGGCATGCTCATTGGATATTTGCTGAAAACAAGCGCGGAGCTGCATGGCGGTGGGTTCGTTGCGGAGCTTGTGTTTAAAGGGCTGCTGCCGCATGGCATATTGGAAATTCCGGCAATCATTATCGCTTGTGCTTACGGGATGAGGTTCGGAGTGCTCGTACTAAAAGCAGGAGGCTCCATCCTATTCGCTCGGTCGAAACAGGAAAGCTTAGGTCGTGAGCTCGAAAGCTTCGTTGTAAGAACCGTTCCCGTTATGGTTATTTTGACGATAACGCTGCTTATTGCTGCTGTTATTGAAAGTACATTTACAACATGGTTGTTAACGATGTAATAATTTTTCCAATATTTGAGCATAACAGTAAAGCAGTGTCGAAACGCATTGGCGTGAGATGTTGCTTTTTTGTTCGTTTTGGACGGTCTAGTTGCGCTTTACAACTAAAGGAGGTCACTCACGGCTATGCTCGGAATACTATTCAACGATAAAGAATGCAAAGAACTCGACTACGTCCTTCGCAAGGAATTGGATGAAATGCTGCTTGACTTAAATGATTCCCGATTAGATGGAGACATTAAGCAAGCAATCACGAGAAGATATAAGATCATTTTCCGAATGTATGCACGTATTGCCTCTCCTAAAGAACTGTCGCGTTACGCGTTAAACGCACGTTCTTATCGATAAAATTAGGATTTAAAAAAACTTTCAAAAAGGGGTTGCATTTAATTGGGCCCCTGTGATATATTATTTCTTGTCGCCGCGAGACAAACGCGGAAACAACGAAAGAGTAGATTGCTCTTTGAAAACTGAACAACGAGTAATAACTGCCCTTATGATTCTAACGAATTGTAAGAAAAAGCGATATAAAAGTAATGAGCAAGTCAAACACATGAAGCTTTCTCTTCGACATCGCGTCGAAGCGAAAACTTCCATTTGGAGAGTTTGATCCTGGCTCAGGACGAACGCTGGCGGCGTGCCTAATACATGCAAGTCGAGCGGATCTTGTCCTTCGG
>NZ_JBXBBJ010000027.1:0-65587 GCF_057221575.1 Paenibacillus sp. Y660
AACACGACTTATGGAGGCGTCTTTTCCTTTCCTAGATTAACTTACATGGTCATTATATCGGTCAATGTCTGGACAATCTTAACCGTCAACTGACGGTCATATTAGATTAGCGGAAACACTTTAGACTTTGCTGCGATAGAGGAAACAACTACTACTACAACAAATGTACCAGCATTTTATCGTGCAGAATTACACATTGAAAATGCACCAGCAGATACATTTTTGAAGTTGGAAGGATGGTCTAAAGGAGTTGTGTACGTGAATGGATTCAATATAGGTCGATATTGGAAAGCTGGTCCACAGCAGACCCTTTACATTCCTGCACCGTTTCTACGTCAAGGCAGCAATGAAATCATCGTATTTGACATTGACGGAACTGAAAGCTTAGAGCTGCAGTTTGTTGATCAACCAGAGTTGGGATAATGCTTATTGCATGACAATCAACAACGATGTAGCGTCATTTCAGCATAAGAGATTTCTCTTCACCAAGACGAAGAGCCCTTGCGCAGCAAGGGCTCTTTGTCAGAATGTATATTCTCTTTATTCACACTGTATACACACTCCACATGTATTGAGTTGAGAGGGAGAACAACAACGCCTCAATAGGAATTGTATTTGCTCACTATCTATCTATTTACAACGAGATTTTCCAAGCCAAACTCGTGGAAAGAGTAATAAAGAAAATTAATTTTTACATTCATCAAATTCATCTCATTAGACAGTTTTGATAGCCTTTCGTTAAGCTTTTCCTTTGTTTCCTTTTCAAATGAACTCACGATAACATAAGTTAATTGTACTTCTTTATTTTTCTTTGTGATTGATTGATAATCAATTGCTTGGCTTACTTTTTCTTTTAATGAATTCTTGATTACTATTAAAGGAAATGGCAATTGTCTAAATACTTTAGTTTCAAAAATAATATCTCTTGTATCAAGTTCTAATAAACCATCTAACTCAATTATTGTTCCTGATCTACCGATGATTCTGATATATCGTTGTACCTGCTTTTGATACTGCTTTTCAATATCTTTAAAAACTAATTCTTCAGCGATTAATGCAAAATGGACAGGTTTCAGGTTATCCTTCTTCAATTCCAAGCTAATAGTCTGTTCCGATGTATCGCTAACTTTCTTTTCTTCGGTCTCAGCTTCTTGTTTAGCAATTATTGATTCGGAAGTATTGAGAATTGTCTCCATTTTGTCGGTCTCTATCTCTTTTGTTTTACTTTCTAATACTTCATCTTTAGAAATAAATTCCTTCCTATAATCAAAATAGTCCTTGTTTCCTCTTATAATCGCCGCTAAATTTTGAAGGAAATCCAATTGAGTAACAGCAGTTGCAATGATAAATATTGCTGCAAAATAACACCATGTGTTATTTGCAAAGAGACACAATCCCAGCAATAATAACAATCCTGCTAATCTTAATGCATGTTCTTTTAAAACGCCTTTTAAAGAAATGAATGAAAAGACAAAGCCAAGTAATATTGATATAGCGGATACAACTTCCCTAAAATTTTCGGGTATTATTATTTCCATAGAAAGTCTCCCTTTAGGCATCAATTTTTAGCATCCCTAAATTGTTTTATTTGGTTATAGGCGATTTCTTTAATTCAATAAATATCTCTTTATTATTTTGATATTCTTTTTTATAAAATTTTTCTGGGGTTATAATCCTAGAGGACGGTGTCTAACACGATTTTTATACGCTATTAACGGATCGGGTAGGTGGCTACCCATTAGTTGAGTAGCCGACCTCGCACACCACCGTACGTACCGTTCGGTATACGGCGGTTCCTAAGTTTTCACAGTGACTTGTCGGTAATCTGATCCTAATCATTTAATCGTGGCGTTGTTGAGGGTTCTCGAGAGGATAGGGCTATTGGACGTTCGCCAATAGCTCTTTCTTGTGTTTGCGTATTCCCGTGCCTTCTGTTCTTGAATGCAGAGTGATTTCAGTCTTTCGAATTTCGTCCTCACTCTCTTCCATGTGACGAATTTATCATTTAGACTCACTTTGAGATTGGAAAGATCATAAATATAAGTTACTACACTACTGGTTCTCTCATACACTTTCTTCCTGTAAAATAAGCATAAATTAATATTAATATAAAAACAGAAATTCCCCTGGACCAAAATTCTGTAAAAATAACTAACAGAGGCAACCCAACCGCAAAAATCAGGAATAGAATCCAGTTCAAAAAGGAATGTCTAAATCGCTTCTTAATAAACCCTTCATTAATGACAAGATATAAAACCACTAAATAAAAAATCCCAGCTAAAATTAAAGAAAAAATCAAGATCTGTTGTTTTACCGAAGGGGCTCCTATTATTGAGACAGTAAGTATTACCAACAGCATTAGAAATGCTAAATTAAAATATGTATATATCAAGGGAATACCAAATGGAGCAATCTTTGTCCTTATGTAAAAATCGATACTAGACAATATGTCTTTATCACTTTTGAAGGTTACTGAATCAATTTGCTTTAACTTAAGTCTGTATATCTCACTCTCTATCTCTTTATGAAACTCAAATAGTAAGGCTTTTTTCAAGGCTTCATCGGTTGTCTCTTTGAATTTAATATACTTTCTCAGTAAATCATAGGGCAACAGAGAAGAGGCCTTTGACATTTTTTCGGTAACAGTAAAGAGATCCGATCTTTCATTGAAATATTTGAATATCTCAAATTCTAAGTCTGAGTAAGAATCAAGAGCTTTATCAATCCGCTGCTGATTAGATTTACTGCTTTCAAGGAAATTGCTTCTTAGCTCTCTATACATCCAAAAAACTAAAATTGTAAGAATAATCGCAATAGCAGCAGTTAATGAATCAGGAAACATAGATTTTATAAATTCTATGGTATAACTCATTTTTTCACCCCTTGATTGACAGATACGTACGAAGGTAAAAGCCCACTCACTGAGCGGGTTTTAGATATGGATACAAGGGGATTTTAATCCCCTCTAGTTTGATGCACTCCTGGACAAATATAATCCTAGAACGCCTTCTTTATATTTAAATACCAATCTCTTTATCTAGTTTTCTTCAAGAAATACAACTCCCCGCTCATCATTGACAAGGATCACTTCGAATCCAGGAAAACTTCACCTTAAATCAATCACTAGTTGGGAATTTTATCAAAATCTACATTCATTTATAGCAAAACTGCTGTATTTTGCTTTGATTTAGAAAAGGACTTGTGAAATTGAAGACCTGTATCTCTTCCTTTTTGTGTTCATTTTTTTTCAAAAAGAGCTTTACAAAATCCAGATCATGCGTAGAAAAGATAATCTGTTTATTTATCTGAC
The DNA here is from genome assembly GCF_057221575.1 of Paenibacillus sp. Y660. NCBI lineage: Bacteria > Bacillati > Bacillota > Bacilli > Caryophanales > Paenibacillaceae > Paenibacillus > Paenibacillus sp. Y660. The sequence goes on from NZ_JBXBBJ010000027.1 coordinate 3,311, forward strand.
CTAACACGTCGCAAATAGAATATTGATTCACATCGTCCATATTTTGAATGGGATCATCGATAGCAATAAAATCAAGAGAGTTGATATTTTGTGCCTCATTAATAGCTAAAAATATGGATATTGCAAGAACATTCAGTTGGCCTGAACTGAGTATATTTTGAGCATTGCTTTCTTCATTTCCGTTATTAAAAACAACCTTGATGGACAATTTTTCGTCCGCACCATCAAATTGGATCAGATTATTGGAAGGGAGTGGATTCAGGTATCTATAGTATTTTTGTATAGGTGAGTTGTCATTATTTAAATAATCTCTTGCATCAGAATCAAAGAAATCGAATAATTGCGTCATGTGGTTATTTAGTGAAGCAGCAATTTTATCAACTTCTGCTTTCTTTCGGACATGAGCTTCTATTTTCCCTTCCAGTTCTTGAATCTGTGCTTGAATTTCATGATTTTGCTTTATAGCATATTGTATTTGTCCAATATCTTCCAATCCACTTAACTTCTTAGTATTGCGTATTATCGAATCTTGATGTTCTGATATCAATTGCTGAATTGGAACAACATATTGTTGCGACTCCACATATGGTTGTAGACGTTTGATAATAATTTCATGATCTTGAATCTCTGTATGTAACTTTTTAATATCAGCTTCTATCTTGCTTCGATACGACAAGACTCTACTATTTGCTCTATTCATTCGTACAATCGATTGCTCGACTTCTCCAGTGGTACGTGTTTTTTTAGATGACACTATATTGCCAAAATCCTTGAATTCCTCTTGCAATTTACTAAGAGAAATTATTAATTCGACTATTTTCTGTTGTAAGGCAATCTCCCCTCGTACATCACTTAATTGTTTCTCTAATTCTGCCGCGGAAGACAGACTAAGTTCTTCAGAAAACAAGGCATTATTTTTATAGTTGTTATACTCATCAACGAAACGATTTAATTCCAAATTTAGCCTGGTTATATTATTGGTATTTTCATTTATTTCTCCATCGATTTTAGTCAACTTTTTTGAAATCGTATTTCTTAATGAAATGACTTTCTCAACATAAGTAGTATCCTCTTCGAGCTTTGTTGTGTAAGACAAAATATTATGTTCGATACAGGATTCCAAGTTTTCTTCAGGAACAGAAAAACATACTGGGCATCTGTCCAGACTGTTTACAACAACATAATTCTTAATGTCCTTGATATTTTCAATCAGTTGAAGAAGTATATTATCCTTATTCTCTTGTATAATAAGAGTTAATCTTTCTGTTAGTGCGGACCATCTCTTTTTTCTTTTTCCCAGAATAACACTTCTCTTTTCGAGAAGTTCCAGGTTAACAGGTATACTTTTTTGTTGTTCTACATTTAAGGTTATCGAGGGATGAAAGGAGAATGCGAACTCTAAAGAAGAAGCTTGCTTCCTCAAAGCGTTGAGCATTTCTTTTACGATTTCTACATTTTGATTGCGTAGTCCATAAGAAGCAAGTTCATGTTCCTTTTCTTGAATCGCAATTCTTGTTTCATTATACTTCTGAATGTTGTCCTTTTCATTTTTAAGAGCATTGATTTTCTGTTCCACTCTCCTCAAGAACGCTCTTATATTTTCACCTTGAGCTTTCAAATGTTCATGAATTGCTTCTTTCTCGGAGATGTGCTGTACAATCCTATTAACCGTTTCAAAGCGTTCCAAATTCAACTCGTTGCACAATTCGATGAATGACTCCGTGTTAATTTTTTGAGTCATAGCTTGTTCTTGTGATTGCTTAATTTCAACATCCATACGGTTATCAACCACAACAATACCAACATTAAACAATTTGGAGTTGAGATCAAAAATATCCACATTCTTTTTTGCTTCTTCTTTACTCTTGATCAAGTTTTTATTTAATGTAATCTCATCATCTATCGCATTAGATTTTTTTATTAAAGAATTGTAGATTTTCTTCATGTTATCAGATTCATTTAATAGTGCTTTAAATCCCATGATATTGGCCAAGGCTCGAAACCTTTCAGAAGGGTCTTCAGAGATCACAAAATCAGTAACCTGACTTTGTGATAGTATATACGTTTGTTTGATAAGTTGACCATAATTACCGCGTCCAAAGCTGGTTTCGTCCAAAGTTCCTTGCTTTAAGAAGGTCTCTACATCAACTTGCCCCCGATACGTTTTTCCTTCACTGTCCACCAGGATCACTTGCGTATTTCCGTATTCATTTCCAGTAACAGTAAACCAACGTGTTAGTGTATTTCCTCCGAATTCGATGGAAACCGAAAGTGTCTCACTCTCTTGATAGGTACAATGCTTATTAAATATATCTCGTTTAATCTCTCCATCGCTACCATTCATCCGTGAAATCTTGCTTGTAAATCCCCATTCAATTGCATCGAAAAAAGAGCTCTTCCCAAAACCATTATCCCCGTGCAAGATTGTAATTTTTCTCGTAAGGTCGAATGAAACTTCACCATAATAATTTCTAAAGTTTTTAAGAGTTATTTTATTGATCTTCATAACGCAACTCCACCATCTTCAGTATTTTTTCTACCAATTTTTCCACTTGATCTGAATTGAGTTTATTCTGTCGTCCTTCATTCTTTTCCAGGTAATGCATGATTTCCTTTAGGTATTCATTGTTCTCCTCTATACTTACCTCATTTTTAATTGGTTTTTTTATCACTCTAAACTCATCTAAAAATGGGATCCGGTTTAGATCGATTTCATTGCTTATAGCGTATTTACGTAGTGCCTTTGTATCGCGCTCAATCTTATAGTTAGTTTCAAAATCAATATCTTGATCCACACAAAATAAAATATATGTATTCCAAACGTTGAAATTGTACTCGACTAATAGTGATCTTATTTGCAGCGAGAATGAAGTAATGGACTTCATTTCCTCTTTGTAGTGCAATCTTTTCAAAATCACATTATTTACAGAAGATTTATACAATGACGCACTCAACATTTCAATCGCTTCGCTACCATGTTCATTAAAACCATTCTGAAGTAACCGATTATGCGTTGCATTAAAAATATCCATCATCTCACCTCGCTACAAAACTTGTTCAAAATTTCTTGCATTTTTTGCGGAAAATCTGTTGTTTCATCTATTGCTTCGAAAAACGCCTCTTTCATCTCGTTACCAGGAATGACATCAACGAATAGGGTTACTTTATTTAAGGGGGTGGTATCTTCAAATCCTTCTAAAGAAATTTCTGGAATACCTCTGATTTCCTGTCTTTTAGGCTCGGTAAAATTTCTATCGGTGTAATTTTGAAATACAATTTGTAAAGTTTTATCTAATAAGTTTAGATGTTCATTAACATCTGATTGAAGTATTATCGATTCGAGTTTTTGTACACCATTCTCAAATTTATTTCTCGTTTCCAGGCTTAAAAATGAGTACAGCAGGTTAGATGCACTGCATTTTTTTGTCAATAAACTCTTGGAATCCGTAAATTCCAACAAAGAATTTCTAACAATCGTTAATATAAGCACGATGCTAAAAAAATCTTGTATCCTTCTCTCTCGATTCATTTCTCCAATTCTTGTGTATGCTGAACTTTTAATTGTTCCCTCGACATACCTATCAATTAGAGAACGAATATTCCCACCATTTTCAACCCAATTTCTAAAGTACTCCCGATAAGTGTACAATTTGTCTTTCAAGAGAGAGGACTGTCCACTATCTTCAATTTCAGATACGATTGAATCAATAACTCGACTGACTACCGTCATATTCCCATGCCTTTCAGCAATTGTATCAATGCTCGCTAAAGTTCTCTCTCTCATGTTCGCTAAGATCTCTTCCAACTTTTCCTTTGTGATGAGCAACTGATCGGTACTATTCCTGTAGGTGCATTGCGTACACAAATGACCGATTAGCTCATTCAAATCCTCAGTCCGAATACGAACTTGGTCGCCGATGTCACGAAACAACCATTTACTGAGGCTCATACACAAGTGATCTTTAAAAACCTCCAACTCATGAAGCCCCGCACCCGTATGTAAGTAAAACCTTCCTAGCAATTTATTCGGTGCTTCTCCACACTTTGTTTGATAATCATAGTTCACTCCATTTTTATCGCATACGGGTTCCATGCACTTTGACAGCAGGTGATCCGTCATCGGAACATCAATGTTATAGCCTTTGTTTCCCGAGTAGATATCAAAGTCATAGTCCCTGGTTTTTAAAAAATGATAACTCGAATACAATTGGAACTGCGTAATAAATCCGTCCTCAGACATAAGTAATTCGGCTTTGGATATCAACTTGTCAATCCAACTGTTATTTCTTCTCGCCGTTCCACCTTGTATTTGTGATCGACTGTATAATCCAGATGCCGGGCTAGCTGTGACGTCAACTTTTACTTTTTCACTGGTTTTCACTTGAATGAATCTTACTGTATTCTCTTTTCCAACAACGATGTCATCAAGGTGTTCAATAAAGATGTAGTCCCACTTTCCCTCAAGCATATCAATCATATATTCTATAGCCACCAAAAATTGATAATAAAATCCTGAAAGCGCCACAAGCCCACCTGTTTCATCTGGCAAAAAATTTGTGAGTAGCTGAGAGATATCATTGCTTGATCTGCCGACGATGTTCTCTTCCAAAAATTCGATATCCTCAGCGCTTTTCTCATCCTTTTTATCAATATAGCACCCAATGATATGATCAAATTTCTCCATCTAAATAGACTCCTTAAAATTTATGATATGCTTTCAGTAATCCCATAAATATGCATCTACCATAAATAGCAGTATTCGACATTTATAGAGAAATCCCTGCCAAAAGACCTAATTATTTGTAGAATAACATTGCCATTGGCATCAAGTCCCCATTTGCTCGATATGATGATCATCCCATTAGTACCTTTTGTCGGAATCCATTAAATAAAAAGCGAGAAGCCTATTCCCCTTCCGTCACTGAGCTTGATAGGTGCTGTAGGATCTTCTTCATGTTACTGCCTACTGATTTGTTCGCACTCCGTATAGTTACTTTGTCACGGGGCTTCAGCCTTAGAATCTCTCCAACGGTTGCCCTCGGCTACGAGGCTACTTGCTTCTTACCTAAACCGATCTCTCACCGGCTAGTTGTGCCTAGCTTTGCTAGCCGCAAAACAAATTAAAAGACCCAAGCATACTGTACGCTTGAGTCCAAATAAAACAGGTAAATGTGACTTTATTTAAGAATTCCTTATGAGCGACACATAGCACTCCACATGTGTGGAGTGTGTATACAGAAAAAAACCAAACGGAATTTCAACCATTTGGTTTCTTTTATTGATATAACATCGTGCAATAAATCCCTAACTATATCGCCATATACGATAAGATCAGATGTAATATAAGAGCTCAGATCATTTCTTATCGCTTCGCCTTATAAAACTCATGATAAAGCTTCATCAACGCCCTTTTCTCTATCCGCGACACATAACTCCGACTAATCCCTAGCTCCTTCGCAATCTCCCGCTGCGTCCGCTCATCCCCGCCATGCTCCAGCCCGAAGCGGCCGATCACAACTTCCTTCTCGCGGTCATCGAGTATATCCAAATTTTTATATATTTTGCTCTTCTCAATCTTCAGCTGCACCTTATCGACGATATCATCCGCCTCGGTGCCGAGGATATCAATCAACGTAATCTCATTGCCTTCCTTGTCCGTGCCAATCGGATCATGCAAAGATACATCCTTGCGCGTCTTCTTCAAAGACCGCAAATGCATAAGTATTTCATTCTCAATACATCGAGCTGCAAATGTAGCGAGCTTCGTCCCTTTCCCGGTTTGGAAGCTCTCGATTGCTTTAATCAGACCAATGGTCCCTATACTAATTAAATCTTCGAGATCCTCCCCGGTATTATCGAATTTTTTCACTATGTGAGCGACTAAGCGGAGATTGTGCTCAATGAGAAGGTTACGGGAACGCTGATTGCCTTCGGCCATCAGTTGCAGATGTTTGGTTTCCTCCTCTTCTTGAAGAGGCTGGGGAAAAGCATTGTTTTTGACATAAGAGACGAGCAATGAAAGCTGCTTAATGAATAGCGCTATCGCTGAGAACAATCCAGGCATTGTACCGTACACCCCCACGTTGTATTAGCTCAGATCGGAATAACCTACCTGCTTTTTCCGATTCGGGCGAACATTGAAGTCTGTTCTTTATTGTATGTGGGTAGCTGCCTAGAAGTGCATGTACGCTGAACGCAGCAAAGAAATTTACTAGTTCCTAACAGTTTTTTGCCAATGCCTAATTGATCACCATTCCACTACTAACCTTTAACTGTTTCTTTGCAGTGAGCGCGGATGCATCTGCATGAACTCGATCGGGAAGCCATCAGGGTCCTTCGTCCAGCACTGGTAATTGTGGTCTTTGCCGCGCTTTGGCTCAACGTCTACCTTGATGCCATGCTTTTTGAGGTGGTTAGCTATTTCAAATATATCGTCGACCTCAAAGCATATATGCGCCGAGCCCGCATTTTTCGGATGATGGACATAAGGGCGCTTGCCGTCATAGAACAGTTCTCGATGCTGCAAAACCAAAGCGTACCGTATTTGCACTAGAGATGATGCCCTGGGTGTTCCCTGATTCGGCGGATTATAAATCAGCACACCTATATAAGCATGTAAGCTCAGCAGAAAATACAATAGCCCTTTTCTAGCTATCAAGGGCTATTGCAAGAAATAATTCCTATTCTACGTTCATATGAAGCTGTCTGATGAGAACCGGATAGGGCTAACTAAACGAGCTCAGTCATTCGAATATCATCCCTTGCAGAACGGTTTGTCTAACAACTCGGTATGTCTTGCCCGCTTCCAGCCGGAACTTCACGATATCGGAGCTTGAACGCTCGCCTACCCGTTTATCGCCATCAAAAACAACGATGGAAGACGTTCCACATCTCAGGCAGCAATCTGTGCTCTTCTTAGCCGTAAAACGTGCTTCCTTGAGCAAGCCGTCCTCCCATTCGAGATCGACGGTCAACGCCCCTCTTGCCCGCAGCCCCGTCGCTTTGCCGCTGCTCCAAGCCAAAGGCAGCGCCGGCAGCAAAACAACCTCTCCGGCGTGCGATTGCAGCAGCAGCTCGGCTATGCCGGCCGCGCCTCCGAAGTTGCCGTCAATCTGGAACGGCGGATGTGCATCGAATAGATTGGGATAGGTCGAATGCGTCAATAGCTGACGGAGATGGGAATAGGCTTCGTCACCATCCTCGAGCCTAGCCCAAAAGTTCACGATCCATGCCCGGCTCCATCCGGTATGGCCGCCTCCGTGAGCCAATCGGCGCTCAATCGTCCGGCGCGCTGCCTCGGCTAGCTTCGGGGTGCGGCGTACATGAATCTGTTCACCGGGATGAAGCGCGAACAGCTGCGAAATATGCCGGTGTCCAATATCCGCTTCATCATAGTCCTCCAGCCATTCCATGATTTGTCCATGCTTGCCGATCTCAGGCTGCGGCAGCTTGGCAAGCGCCTGCTCCAGCTCGCTGCGAAACTTGGCCTCCGTGCCTAATATACGCAGCGCTTCTATGCAAGAGCTCCATAGCGCATGAACAATTTGGCTGTCCATCGACGGCCCCATACAAAGCGTGCCTGTTTCTCCGTTTGGTCGCACGAAGCGGTTCTCTGGCGAGAGCGATGGTCCCGTAATTAGCCTGCCTGCATCGTCCTCTGTCATATAGCCAAGGAAAAACAAAGACGCTTCCTTCATTAGCGGATAAGCGCGCCGCTTCAGAAACTCCTCGTCCAGACCATACCTGTAATGTTCCCATAGATGGAGAGACAGCCATGCTGCTCCCATCGGCCATATGGAGGAAGAAACAAGCATACCCTCAACATGCGTATCGCCCCACAAATTCGTATTGTGATGAGCGACATAGCCTTGGCAGCCATAAAGCTCGCGAGCCGTAACCCTGCCCGCAGAGAGCATGCTCTCCGCCAAATCGAACAGCGGCTCATGGCATTCCGGAAGGCCGCCGACCTCCGCTGGCCAATAATTCATCTGGGTATTGATATTAATCGTATATTTTGATTCCCACGGCGGTGTAAAGCTCGCATTCCAGATTCCTTGCAAATTGGCAGCAAGCGTTCCCGGCCGGGAGCAGGATAAGAGAAGATAGCGGCCAAATTGATAATACAATGCGAAAAGCCCCACATCATGCGCACCCTCAGCCAATCTGCGCAAACGAGCATCTGTAGCCAGCTTATCAGCTTGCTCTGCTTCTTCTTGTGCCTGAGCGCCGGAGCCGTGAAGCTCAAGCTCTACCCTTCGATAATAAGAAGAGTAATCGGTCACATGCCGCTCACGCAGCTCTGCATAGGGAAGCCGGCTTGCAGCCTGCTGTTGGTCAAGACATGCCTGCTGCGGATCGGGATGCCGGAATGAGGTATTGGCCGCGAGCAGAAGCGTAACCGCGTCTGCCCCTTCAATCGAGAGGAAATCCCCGATGACACGTACGGCTCCTCCCTCCGCAACCGCTTGAACCGCTGCGGCATATTGCACGCCGCCGGGTCCGCATTGCCCGCGCATCAGAATTGCCTGCTCACTTGCCGCCGTTGTTCCTTCATCGAAAGGTCTGCGCATCAGATTGACGCCTATCGTTAAAGTGCCAGGCATGTCTGCAGTCAATCGGACAACGAGAATCTGATCGACTGCGCTGCTGAAGTACTCCCTCTCGTAAGTAACGTTATTCCGTTCATACCGTACCCTGGTGATCGCTTCTTCCAGATCAAGCTCCCGCTCATAACTAGCAACAGCGCCTTCATGCCCCTGCGTCCACAGCAGCATTTCGCCTAGAGGCTGATAAGGATGAAGATATTTGGGGCTGGACATAAGTGCCATCCGCGCCAAATGCTCAGCTTGGCTTTGCTTGCCCTGCTGCAGCAGCTTCCGAATTTCCGGCAGGTTAGTCCGCGCTTCAGCATTATTTCCTCGAATCGAGCCGCCGTACCAAAGCGAATCCTCGTTCAACTGCACGGTCTCCTTCGCTACTCCGCCGAATACCATGCCGCCAAGCCGGCCATTGCCGATAGGCAGCGCTTCCTCCCACTTGCCTGCAGGCGCTTCGTACCATAGCCTTCGCTTCATCTTTGCTATCCCCTTCCTTATTCGTTCTCCCGACTATTCGTCCTGAAAGCCCAGCCCCATCGTGGCAAAGCGCCATTTCACACTTGAATAAGAGGCCGGAAGCTCCGTTTCGCCAGAAAGTACACCTTGAAACTCTCCGTCCTCCGACTTCGTTACAACCGCCTTCCACCAGCCGCATGCTCCGTTTTCATGATCCAAGGTTGCCCCATCATCGTCATACAGCAAGCATGATCCGGCTTCAGAACCAAAATGCACCAGCTCAAGCGGAGCCTGCTCGCCGGGACGGAGCGCATGCGGCAGCGATGCCATCATCGGAATGACCGCGCCGTCGCGCACAAACACCGGTATCGTCGCAAGGTCAGCGCGAACTCTTATTACGCCGCCCCCTTCGTACCGTTCTCCAGTCTCAAACCCGATCCACGAGCCAGAAGGCAGGAGCACCTCACGTTCGCTCTCGCCTTCAACGAGAGGAGCGACAAGCAGTGAATCCCCGATCATATATTGATCGTCCCACTGCGGTATATTCCGCTTCCCGTATGCGCCATCCGTCGTATTCAGCTTCTCCGCTTCCATCCGTTGCTCCTCGGCGCGGACGAGCTCATCTGACGTTACGACGAACGGCATCGCTTGAAAAGGAGGTATCCCTTTTTCCCGATAGCTGGCAAATGCGGTATATAAATAAGGCTGAAGGCGCATCCGCAGCTTGATGTAGCGGCGAATGATCGGTTCAACCTCGGGAAATGACCAAGGCTTCGTCCCGTCGCCCCAAGCGTTCAGCATGGCCAGCGGCGAGAAGCAGACGGTCTGCATTCTTCTTACCCAGTCCTCGGCGCTGCGCGCTCGGCGCACCTCCGGCGACCAAAGCAGCCCGCTGAAGGAAGAGTTGCAAAGCGCTCTAATAAACTGCTTGTGATCATAGAGATCCGAGTAAAGAACATAAGGCAGCGAAGAGGCGGCTGCGTTCGATGCGCGAACCAGACCATAGGTTCTCTGGTTGTCTGCGCGGTACAGGTCGTTTGTCATTTTTTGAAACATCAAGCCGTACAATTGCCGCATCTGTTCGCCGTCCAACCTAGACGGGAAGCTGGTATGCTCCGGGAACATCCAGGAATTGTTCGTCAGCTCGCTGCCGTCGCATTCGTCCAGCTTGTAGCCTGATACGCCGATCGCGACATGCTTCTCCTTATGCTGCTGCGCATACAGCTCGCGGGCTTCCGGCAGCGCGTAATCAGGGGCGAGTCCTCCCCACACGGAATAATCGCCTGAAAGCGGCTTAAGCGCACGGTATAGCTCGCTCTCTGGCGATACATAAGGATGCTCCCACAGGTTGACGCGGAAGCCATTATCCGCCAGCTCGCGAATGAAGCGCTCAGGAGCAGGGAAGCGTTCCTCATCCCACTCATACGTAACCGGGTAGCTGCGGCTGTGCCAGCCCGGCTCCAAACCGATTACGTCGCAAGGATAATCCCGGCTGCGGAATTCCATCGCTTCTGCCAGCGCCTCCTTCTCGCTGAATAAGGTTGGCACGCGATGCCAAAAGCCCAGCCCCCACTTCGGCGGCAGAGCACCGCCGCCGCAGAAGAGATTGTAGCGGCTTACAACATCGCGAAGCGCTGGGCCGCCAAAGATATAGATGTCCGCGCCTTCCTCCGGCAAGCGGATCTCCGCTTGCGATGATGGCAGCGTTGCACGCCAGCTCGCATCGCGATTGCGGTCTTTCGCATCCTCATTCCTCGTCTCGTCCAGGCGAACAGCTGAGCCGAGATGCATGGTGACCGCGCGTGCCGTATCAATAAGAACGCCGTAGCCGCGGTCGCTAACGTAAAAAGGAACCGGTGCATGCGTTTCTCCCGTATCCTGCTTCGGATCGCTGTTTACGCGAAGATACCGAGTCCGCCCGCGCTGGTTCATTCGCATGAACTGCAGTCCTGTTCCATAAAGCTTCTCATTAGATGTAAGCGGCAGCGCAAGCATGCGGCGTCCGCTTACAGATTCCTCTATTCGAACCTCTTCCCATTCAAAGGGCGGAGCCGCCTTCGCCATCAGTCCGAGCGCTTCCAGCTTCGGCTCAGCTCCGATTAAAGATAAAGGTGTAAGCGCCTGTGAATTTCCAGTAGTGGCGCGCCATACGCCAGGCGCAGCTTCCGTCCATGTTAAAGCCGTCATGGCAAGGCCCTCCCCAAGTCCGGTAATTCGATTTGCATCCTGTTACCCGATTCGCCAGACATATTCGCATAATGAACAAGAGCCTGCGTAAGCAGATAATCGTTGCCGCTTGTTTCTGCTTCACTTCCTGTTTCAAGCGAGGTTATAAACTCAGTCAAAATATCCGTTTCACCCACATCGGCGAAGTCGGAAATCAACTGGATCCCGCCCTCTTTGTAAACTCGAATTTCCTTGCCGGTCAGCACTAGCGCGCCGTCTGTTCCCTCGATTTTCCAATCGCCGCCCCATAGCGTCTCCGGGCCTCTCGAGGCGATCGTTGCCGCATAACCCGCAATTAATCCGCCCTCCATCTCAATGATCGCATTTGCATTAATAAGCGCGCCTTCCTCTTCCCAGCTTCCAATCGGATTATACAATCTCGCTTGGATGGCCTTTCCTTCCAGCCCCGTCAAATAACGCAGCATATCAAAGTGATGTACGCCTATATCATCCAAAATGCGCACAGCATACTTGCGTTGCACCTGATGAAAGCGGCGGAACTGAATATCAATCGTCGAGATTGTACCGATGATTCCCTCATCCAGCAGCTGCTTCATTTTGCGCACATAAGGAAAACGCCTGTAATTCTCTGCGATCATGAACGGAATATTCTCCTTCGCGGCTCTTGCCACGATCTCTACTGATTCCGAATAATCGAACGAGATCGGCTTCTCGCAGAGGACGGGAAGTCCCTTGTCGAATGCAGCGTGGTTCACCCGCGTATGCGCAGCCGGCGAGGTCACATTGACGAGGAAGTCAACCTGCTCGCGCGCGAGCGCCTCCTCCAAGGACGTATAGAATGGATAAGGCGCCCCTTCCAGCTTAGCCTGCATAGCGGGGTCCGCTTCAACGACAGCTGCGAGCAGCCCCCTGTCTCTTAATCTTTTGTACCAGCTAAAGCCTGCACTGCCGAGACCAACCAATATTGCCTTCATTGCTCATTCTCCTCCCGATTCCACTAGCGGAAGCGTTTGACGTTTCTCCTTCAAGGCGTAGCGCTTGGCTGCACTCCCGTACAGCCATTGCTCTGCGGTATGCAGCGCGGTATCGTAATCGATCCATCCCGATTCCAACCGCTCCCATAGAAACTCGGCGGCCAGCTTCTTCACGAGCAAAATTTTGCCAAAGCTCCATTCCATGCAGCGGGCATCGGATACGATGACAGAGCTCTTGCTTGCGGGCAGTGCCTCGAGTCTATATTGCATGCTGTCTCGGTAGGTGCTTGCGCGAAAGTTGAACCACCACATGCCGCCGATATGAACATTCGGGAAGTTCCATGCCGCCTGCACCGCATCTAAGTTATTGAGCTCCGATGCGAGCACAAGCTCAAATGGACAGCTGTATTTCTCAAATAACGCCGTCAGCTTCAAAATTCTTTCCGTATCGTTTACGGGTACGGCAGTTCCGCACCATGAGCGCTCTACGCCTAGAAATAGCTGAACGAGCAAGCCATTATGCTCAGCCGCCGCGCATACCGCATGCAGAAGCTCCATCATAATTTCGTCGCGGCTGCTTTCATGGCTAATCGCTCGGCGAATATGAGCGCTAGCTTCATACGCCGGCAGCGTCGTCATAACGCCGGGTAAGCCAGCGTCTCCGTAATCGCCCAGCAGATGACTAATCTCCGACTGGACGGCCAGAAACTCACTAGATGGATCAGCAGAACGAGCCACGCGATCTCCCCACTTGCCAAGTGCCCCGTCTATTCGCGGGATAAGTACCGCATGCTCGCGCATGCCCTCGAAGGCCGCGTGCTCCGGATGATTCACGACAAACCGGCGTATATTTAGACGATCTGCGATCTGCTGCGCCCAGCCTTCGTCTGCTCTGGAGCGCTTAACAGCGGCAATCGCTTCTTTAATGGATGCGGCATCCTTAATCTCAATCCCGTACAGCTCCCGCATAATCGAAGTAAAAGCCCAGTTCATCAGCGTGCTTCTCGTTTCCTTATAAGCATCTAAAAAAGCCGTGATGCGCTCTTCTTCCGGCAGCTTGTCGGCATCCGCTGGATAGCCGCCCGCCTGCAGCTCCCTGAACAGCCAGAAGTAATGCGCGATCTCCCAAAAGTCGCGCGCTCCCAGTCGGTCGCCAACCAGATGGGTATGCGTATCGAATACCGGCAGCTCCAATACGCGATTTATGAATTGTGCTTTAGTTCCGCCATTCCCATTCGAGCTCATGTGAACATCTCCCTCTATCTGCTTTAGCTATTGACTCGTCTTAATCGGTAAAGCTTGCTGCGGAAATCACCCTTCCAAATGGGAAGCTTTAATCCGACCCTCATCAGTTCGTCCCCGCCGAACAACTCCTCGCCTTCCTCAGGCCGATCTGCATCGTACACAAGATAGTCTTGATCGGGGCTCAGGCCGTTCAAACGAAGCTTCTTCAGCGGCGCATTTGGCTCAGACAACACTTGGAAATAAGCGACTAGCGCTTCAGAGCCATCCTCCATCACGAACATCCAAGCCGTATCGTTTCCTTGGAATGGACTTCGCAAACGGTAAAACTCACCGCTCTGGATGAGGAAGCGCATATCTTTATACAAGCTGATCTGCTGCTTCACTGCCGTTTTCTCCGCCTCTGTCAGCAAGGCTGGATTGAGCTCATAGCCGAAGTTGCCGGACATGGCGACATGACCGCGCAGCTCGATAGGCGTTGTCCGGTGCACTTGATGGTTAGGAACGGCCGATACATGAGCACCCATCGCGCTGATCGGGTAGACGATGCTCGTACCGTATTGAATTTTGAGCCGCTCGACGGCATCGGTGTTGTCGCTTGTCCATGTCTGCGGCATATAATAGAGCATGCCGGGGTCGAAGCGACCTCCGCCGCCGGAGCAGCTTTCGAACAATACATACGGGAAGGCCGCGGTGAGGCGCTCCAACACCTCGTATAAACCGAGAATGCAGCGATGCGCAGTCTCCCGCTGCCGCTCAGGAGGAAGCAGCGCCGAGCCGACTTCCGTCATATTGCGATTCATATCCCACTTCACATAAGTGATCGGGCAGCTCTGCAGGACATCCGTTATCGCCCCAACAATATAATCCCGAACATCCTGACGGGAATAGTCGAGCACCAGCTGCTGCCGTGCCTCCGTTCTGCGGCGGTCAGGCACATGCAAGCACCAGTCTGGATGGGCGCGGTACAGCTCGCTCTCCGGTGAAACCATCTCCGGCTCGAACCATATTCCGAACTGCAAGCCCAGCCTTCGCACCCGCTCGACTAGATCGGGAAGACCGTTTGGCAGCTTGCGTTTGTCAACAAACCAGTCGCCCAGCGAGCTTTTATCGTTATCCCGCTTGCCGAACCAGCCATCGTCAAGCACAAACAGCTCCGCACCGAGCTCTTTCCCCTCCTGCGCGATCTGTTCGATCTTGTCCGCGTCAAAGTCAAAGTACGTCGCTTCCCAGTTGTTGAGCAGAACCGGATGCGAGCGGTCGCGGTAAGCCCCGCGGCATAGGCGGGTACGATACAGCTTATGGTAAGTTCGCGACATGCCTCCGAGTCCTTCCGGCGAATAGACGAGCACAGTCTCCGGCGTTTGGAACGACTCTCCAGGTTCCAGAAGCCAGCAGAAGTCAAAAGAATTAATGCCCATAACGACGCGAGTCGTATGGTAGGGATCAACCTCCACCTGCGCCGTGAAGCTGCCGCTGTATACGAGGCTGAAGCCAAATGCCTCGCCTTGCTCCTCGTTCGCGTCCTTCGAGAGAAGCGCAAGGAAAGGATTCAGCGAATGGCTGCTCGCTCCCCTCCTGCTCTCGATGACCGACCCGCCTGATGCGAGCGGACGACGCTCGATATGACGCTCCCTCGCCCATGTTCCTGACAGCTGAAGCATATCGAAGTCATCATGAGGGAAGTCAATGCCCATGCTGAGCGCGCGAAGCAGCTTTATCTTTGTGCCGCTTTCGTTGATGTAGCGGACAGAACGGATTACGGCATCCAGCTCGCGGAAAATCGTGTAGGTCAGAACAGCCTTTAGTCCAATTTGAGAGTCGCTAAGGACGATATCAAGGCTTTCTGCCTCGCTTGCCTCCATCGCATAGGTAGAAGGAAGACCCTCTAGCGCGGGCTTGCCGGCATAGATACGGTGCGATTCATAGATCAGCTCGCTTACTGTCGTGCCATTCTCGAGCTGCACTTGATACGCAGGAACACGGAAATCGCTGCCGCCGAAGCCTGGCAGCTCTTGAGGAAGTGTATCGAGTGACAGGGTCAGGTCGCTTGGGTCCGTCGACGGAGAGAAGGAGCATCTGCGCCGAATAGCAAGAAGCTGTCCGGGGCTGGTGCCCCGGACTTTGCCTCCAAAGTGTACGTGTGCGAGATATTTGGACTTTATGAGCTGCATAATATAACTCGATGATCGGCTTTGCAGATGGAACGTCTGCGCTGCCTCGTCATAGACGATAGTCATGGTTTTCCTCCGTTAGTTAGTGGCTTAATATCTTTTATTTCCGATTTTCCGAGACAATGACGCCATCTCCGCTGTTGTACCGATCCGTAGCGTCCTTAATAATTTCGAGACCGCCTTTCTTTTTGTATTCCTCAATAACCTTTGGCCAATCGGAGATCGGCTCCTTGCCGTAGATCATTTTTACCATATGCTCGATAATCAGCTTCGGACCAACATCATCGCCGAGCGGAGATGCATCCGGGTATTTCGAGAATGATTCCAGTGCAGGAGAGTAGCGAACCGTTCCCAGCCCTTCTTTCGAAACGATTGTATCCAGGAAGTTCATCATGTCGCGCCCGTCCTCCGTCAGCTCCTCCCTCGCCTTGTTGTAGATCATGTCATGCACGAACCAGAACATGCTGCGGAATCGGTCCTCGTCCATCGCTTCTGACGCGGTCGGCGGGGTAAAGTTGATTTTGCCGTCGCTC
Organism: Paenibacillus sp. Y660; assembly: GCF_057221575.1. Classification (NCBI taxonomy): domain Bacteria; kingdom Bacillati; phylum Bacillota; class Bacilli; order Caryophanales; family Paenibacillaceae; genus Paenibacillus; species Paenibacillus sp. Y660. The sequence continues at coordinate 19,474 of NZ_JBXBBJ010000027.1, forward strand.
TCCTTCGTATAGGTATCGCCCTCTATGCCGAATGAGAAATACGTTTCAGCCTCCGGCGTCAGCATCCATTCGAAAAATTTGATTATATTGATAGCCTTCTCCTTCGGTACTTTGCTATTGATATAGTACGAAGTGTTAATGCTGGAGTAGAGCAGATGTCCGCCTACATTTTCGGGCCCGCGCGGCGAAGGTATAATATCCAGCTTCGAATCAGGCACCGCATTTTTCAGCTTGCCGCGAACCTCTGGAAGAAGCTGAGCATTGGCCGACCACATCCCCGATCTGCCGCTTTCGTTGTTTTTGCTATAGTCGCTGGATGTCAGCGAGGCGAAGTCCTTCGGAATCAATCCCTCGTCGTACATGGTTTTGTAAGTCTCCAGCGCCTTCGACATATTCTCCACGTCAAAAAACTTCGGAACGACCTCTCCGTTTTGCAGCTCGAACTGCGAAGGCAGTACGTCGAATGCTCCCAAAATCGTATCGGCGTATTTAAAATTTTCCCTCATCTGATACGGGAACTCTACGCCATTTTTTTTCATCGCCCGCATGACGTCCACAAATTCGTCGACCGTCTTCGGTGCTGGCAAACCTGTCTTCTCAAGCAGGTCGGTGCGGATGAACAGCGCGCGGCGCGACGGATTGGACAACCAAGCCGGAATGCCGTAGATTTTGCCGTCGTAGCTCGTTTCCTGCCAGGCTTCTTCCGGCACTGCCTTCATTAAGTTAGGAGCATGCTCCTTCAGCAAGTCGTCCAGCGGCAGGAATATTCCGGACTCTACTGAACCGGACATTCCTTTAGACGTAGCACCTCCCACGTTCTGAACGACGTCAGGAATTTCGTTCGATGCAAACAGCAGCGACATTTTGCTGGCAAAGTCCTTCAGTGGGATCATCTTGATATCCATATCCGTATTCGTTAGCTCCTCGAGCTTGAGTACCCATTTCTCTGTGTTTACGTCAGCCGAGCGTTCCGCATGCTTGTTGCCGCTGGTCGCCATGGACATCGTGAATGAAGTTTTGCCTCCGGCCGGAACGCTGCCGTCACCTGCTGGCTTGTTGCCGGTCGTGTTGTCGCTTGCGCATCCCGTTGAAGCTACGGCGATTAATGCTGTAATCATTGTCACATTTAATCTACGTCTCATGCTATTCACCTCTACTTAATGTTTTTCACCGCTTGCTTGCCGAGCCGCTCTTCCAATTGCTGTTTATAAAGGCTGTCTACTTTCACATGCTTTCCTTCGTTATCCCAATAAGCATCAGCACGAGGGCGAGGATCATAAGTGGAAGGCACCAGTCCCGGAACCTTCGGTCCAACATGGCCGATTGCATAGTTTTGTGCCGTTGGCGGCTGCTGGCTCGTCAGATCGCCTTCCGTGTTCCAAGTGACATAGTTTGCACCAGACCATCCATGTCCGCTGCCAAGCCATGCCCGATCCCGAATGGAGATCAAACCTTTTACACTGTCAAAAAGCCCGCCGACCGACCAGCGGTGATGCGGCTCGCTTGTGTTGTAATCCTTGGTTGATTCGCTGTCCAAGAAGACGTTTGGACCCATAACGCGGCTGTCTAAGACAAATGCGTGCCGCGCCGTCTCCGTATAGATGCGCTGTGCCAGATTCAGCTGCCCCATGAAGTGAAAGGCATACCGTCTGCCGCCCGTTACGATGCTGACCATATCGTACATTTTGCTATCCTGTATCGTAATCCACTTTGCATTGCGGCTCACTTGGACAAGCGAATAAGACAAATGGTAGCCCGTTACATTCCGGACCCAACCGTTCTTGACACCGTTAAACACGACAAACCGCTCGGCATGGTTCTCATCAGCGTAATAAGGATCTGTCGTTCCATTGTCCATAACCGTTTCGATGATACTTTTGTCAAAATCGCTGTCAACGCGGATATGCTCGACGCCGACCTGCTCGATGCGCGCAGCATCGGTATATTTATAAATAGCGCCGCCGCCCCACTTGCGCTCAATCGCGTTTGAAATCGGCGCATCGACCGTAATCTCATTCCCGTCAATTGCGGTAATGACTCTATCGAAGTCGAGGTTGAACGACGACCATTGTGTCGCTCCGCCGCCCGGACGGTTATAGATATAATCCATCCCGATCTCATGAATCCAGCGGTCATTCCCGGCACGGCGGACAATGATCTGATCCCCGACCCGGTAGGAAGAAGCATCTGCTACGCGTAAGGTTCTCGCACTGGAAGGCACATACAGATCGGCGATATCCGCCCGCGTAGCCGTATCGATCTTCGGACCGGATGCAGCGCCGATCATAAGCAGATTTCGCTTAGTCGTGCCGGTTCCGTGAATGATCGTCCCTTTCTCGCCGTCGCCTTCGCCGCGCAGAACGATTCCGCCTGCCCGTATGTGCAGCGTGCCGCTAACTTCAAACTTTCCTTGTTTTAGCAATACCGCGCCGCGGAAGCCTTCCTCATTCGCGGGAAGCTGTTCAACACGGTCGATTGCAGCTTGAATACGCGCCGTATCGTCTCCATCGCCAGGCTCGACAACTTCCTGCACCGGAATATCGGGAAGCTTCACTCCGCCGCCTTTGTAGCCGGCGTTCGAGAAATCCATAATTTTATTGCCTTTATAGTCACTGACATAGACCATCTTGTTCTTCTTGCCTAGGAAAGCAATCTCGCTTTGTCCTTTAGAAATCTCCTTCTTATTCCACGCTGTAAAATAGTAGGAGTCATATACCGGCCCACCACCTACGCGCTCAATGGTCAAACGAAGCTCGTATACGCCTTGCTTATTCGCAATGCCAGGAAGCGACAGCTTTGTTGTATCCCCTTTTTGAAGCGAAGCCGCAGGGATTTCGCCTACAACCGTAGAGCCGTCCAAAATCAACTCTCCACTCACGTGTCCATTTATGTTGGAGAGCAGTTCTACCTCCGGATAACGATCTCCGGGCTCGATTATAGCGGGGTGGCCGATTTTTGCGACCATCCTTGCATGTGTAACCGATACGTTGGAAAAAACATACTCCTCTGCCGAGAACTCGTTCGGATCGTCCACGTCTACCCACAGATCATCCGTCTTTAATTGGGCACTCCCTGTGTTTACCTCTGCATAAATAAGTGAGGCTCCAGCCCGGCTAGCTGACAGGACTCCCGCTGAATCAATCGATACGCCAGAAGTCGAGGTTGTGAACGTTTTGGTGATGCTGCTTAGATCCACTTCCTCGTCCGATTCTATCCGGCCCTTCAGCGACAAGCTCTTGAACTCACCCTTATTCAGTCTAATTTCACCATTCGTCCCATACTCCTTGCCCTCGTCATCCACAAAATAAATTCGCTTCAAATTAGAAGGCACAGATTGCTCAGTGGAACCGTCAATAGCTGCTGCGTCCGTCGCCGAATGATTTCCGAACGGCAATAATTCCGCGAACAAGAGCAGAACCGCCAGGCTCAAACTGAATTTCCTCACTCTATTCATACTTCATTTCCCACCTTTCGCCGTTTATTGAAACGCCTTCATAATACCCCCGCTTCGTTCACATTGACATGTCATTTCTTCACATCGAAATGTGTTTTCCTATGCTGATCGGAAAATTAACGAAGCTGCGCAGCAAAAAAACGCCACTGTCCGCTTACCGTCTTCAATTGACGATTTTCGCGGCAGAGGCGTTATAACTTCATGAGAATCTTATTGCCGTTTGATCTGACGCCCCTTCGGCATAAGCATCGTAATTTTCGTGCCTTGCTGTTCCTCGCTCTCAATGCGAAGACCGAACCTATCGCCAAATACCATCTGAATGCGCCGATGCACGTTTAACACGCCTATGCCGCTTTTATGTCCGGCATCATCCTGCTCTTCGCCGTCAGCCAGTCGGTTAGCTCCGAGCTTATGACGCAGCTCAGCCAAGCGGTCGCTCTTCATGCCGCAGCCGTTATCCTCGACACTGACCCAAAAAACATCATTCTCCTCGCCGCAATCGATGCGAATGAAATGATATTCCTCCACTCCCTCGGGAAAAGCATGCTGAAAAACATTTTCCACAAGCGGCTGAAGCGTCAGGCGAACCATCGCGTGAAGCAAATATTCCGGCTTTAAAGCTACATCGATCTCGAACTCTCTGCCGATCCTGTGCTGCATGACCTTCATATAATACATAACGTGCTTCAGCTCGTTCGCAACCGTTATCTCTTCCAGATTGGTCTGAACCGAATAGCGCAGCATATATGCAAGCGCCTGCACAATTTCGGCTATATCCTCGGAATCCTGCACAGCTGCATAACAGATGATTGTCTCAAGCGTATTGTACATAAAATGCGGATTAATCTGCAGTTGAAGCGACTGGAACTCGGCACGTTGGCGCTCCATTTGAATTTCCTGATTGCTCAGCTCGACCTGGACCACCTTGTCCACCGCATCAGACAACCGTTTAACCATGTGATTATAGCGAAGCATCAGCTCCGCGATCTCATCGCGATGCTTTGGCAGCGGGATTGGCACCCAATTGCCCTTCTCTGTCTCCCGCATCCCTGATTTCAGCGTTTGAATGGGCTTAGTAATCGATTTTCCGAATCGAAATGCTAGAAAAATAGCGAGCAAAAGCGTTAATAAGCCGACAGTAAGCGTCGAATTTCGAATGTTTGTAACGGGCTTCCTCACCTCGTCCACCGGCATTGAGACAATCAGCTTCCAGCCCGAATAGTCCGATGTCCTCGCCTTGTACATTCGTTTCTCGCCCTCGGTTGCATCGAAGAAGGAACGATCTCCTGCTTGCTCGAGCTTATTGTTTACGACTTCCGGCAATAGCGTTCCTTCATTGCTCTTCTCTGGGTGGTAGATGATCTTCCCTTTGGCATCCGTAATGAATAGGTAGCCATATTTGCCTAGATCTACACCCTTCCAAAGGGCGGAGAGGTCGGCCGATCGAAGCTCAATCGCAAGCAGCCCCTTCAATTCTGGAGAGCTGTACCCGCGAATGCGGCGAACTAGCGTGACCATCTGATTTTCTTGACCGGTCAAAATGCTGCTTTTTAAAATACTCAGCTGGCCCTGCGGGCTTGTATTGCTCATGTAATAATCCCGCTGCTTGTTAATTTCCTCGGGCGTGAACGATTGTTCGTTTGCCTCGTTGAAATAGTAGACGGCGTTTCCTTTATCGCTGATCAATGAAATAGAAGCAATCTTCGGATTGCGGATGAATAACGGGTCCGCTCCTACCTCGCGTATCGTCTTGCGATAATAATAATAATCGTACTCCTCCCGATTCGCTGGCAGATCCATAAATTCCATGACATAGCGGAACGTTAGCAAGGAGACCATCGATCTTTCGTAATCCTTTAAATATAGATCGGTATGATGAACTGCGTTGCTTGCAATTTGCTCCATCTGCTTCTCAGCCATGTCGTCGAGCTCGCGGGATGAAGTCGTATAAGAAATGCCTACACCGCTTAAGGTCAGCCCGATAACAACAAGAAAATAGAAGAACAGCTTCGCATACAGGCTGCGGAATCTCATCTCATTTGATCCCCATTGCTGCCCGGTATTCGGAAGGCGTGACGCCGACAAGCTTCTTGAACGTTTTTGTAAAATGCGGATAATCGTCGTAACCGACCTCTGATGCGATGTCGACGATACGCAAATGCGGTACGGCCAGCAGCTCCTTGGATCGGTCGATCCTCCTGTTGATCCTGTATTTGACAAACGTCTCATTCGTCATTTTTTTGAACAACGAGCTGAAGTATGTCGGCGTAAGCCCCACCATCGCCGCTACCTGATCAAGCGTAATCTCTTGCGACAGCTTATTGTCGATATACGACTTTGCCTCTTCCATCGGATCGCGAAAGTTTCCGCTGCGTACCGATGCCAGTCCATCCCGTATACCGCGCAGCTCCGCTTCGAAGGCATCAAGCGCATCCTTCACGGTACCTGCTTGCAGGAAGATCAGATTCGGCTTAGGGACAAAGTTCCGAGCCTGGAAGCGCTTTAGGAGCATGTCGCAGCAATCGCCGAGCAGCTCCTTCAATCTTGCAAGCGATAAGTTCGCGGACAGGCAGTACTCCCGCCAGCGTTCGCTCAGCCCGTCCAGCTCGTCTGTCTGGAGCGACCAAATATGCTGCTCCATCAGATCCACCCATTCCATATATCGGGATGGCGCAATATACCCGGCCGACTGCTTCTTCAGCAATCTGGCGAGCACATCATGGACATCCGTTTTTGTAATCGGTTTCAATAAATAGTGCTTTACGCCGTAATCCACGCATTTCTGCGCATAGCTGAAGTCGTTGTAGCCGGAGATCACAACCGTCTTGATATGCGGATATTGCTCATGAAGGATGCGGCAAAGCTCCAGCCCGTCCAGCTTCGGCATTCGAATATCTGTCAGTACGATATCGGGCTCCGACGCCTTGATTCGTTCGAGTGCTGCTTGCCCGTTCTCGGCTGTCGATACTTTGGCGAAGGCCGGTACATATTGCTCCGTCATTTTCGAAATCCCTTTGCGAATGACGGGCTCGTCATCTACGATGAGCACATGCATAGATCGTTCCCCCTTGCTTATCGGTATATAAAATCGTTTAGTTCCAAAAAAAATAAAGCGCTTGCACTTTGCTGTTTGCTTGAATGGAATGAGTAGACGATTGCACTATCATTATCATGACGCAAAACCGTTTTTAACGAAAGGGTAATTTTTAGGGCACTTGTGTTTTTTTATGATTTTCTATTGTTAAGTGATCATAAAAAACAACTGCAAATATGTCAAGTCCAAGCTTTCTGTATCATTCGAAAATGTTTCCTTACAGCTGACTCGCGACGTTTCTCATACGCCTAACCCATGCTGTAAGCGCATATGTGCGCTTACAGCTCACCGACACACATGATTTGTTGGTTTTAAGAACATATGCGTGCTTATTGCTGCCCTTAGACGGTTCTCATACGCCTAGCCCATGCTGTAAGCGCATATATGCGCTTACAGCTCACCGACACACATGATTTGTTGGTTTTAAGAACATATGCGTGCTTATTGCTGCCCTTAGACGGTTCTCATACGCCTATTCCATGCTTTAAGCGCATATGTGTGCTTAAAGCTCCCCGTCTAGGGCGCCACCAAAAAAGCCGCGGATAAAAAAATAAGCCTCCAACTCCACTTTAACAGTGGGTTTGGAGGCTTTATCAATAGATAATATTTAGCGTAACCTTCTTGGTTCAGCCAATGCAATTCAATTCTGCTGCCCTATTATTCTTGAGCGATCATAACGGCGCCCTGCTTGTTGTTCCAGCGCTCCGTCGCCTCTTTAATAATCTCGTCGCCGCCCTTCGCCTTGTATTCCTCGATTACTTTCGGCCAGTCGGAGATCGGCTCCTTGCCATAGATCATTTTGACCATGTGGTCGATGATCAGCTTCGGTCCAACATCCGGCTGCGGTGCCGCAAGATCGGGATACTTGCTGAAGGTGCTCAGCTCCGGATAGAAGCCGATGCCCGAAAGTCCTTCCTGAGACAATACATTATCGAATGCAGCAAGTGTTGCTTTGCCATCTTCATTAAGCGCTAGTCTCAGCTTATTATATGTGGCATCGTGCACTGCCCACATCGTACCGCTTCTCCAGCTCTCTTCCTCTTGAAGCTCCTTGCTGTCCGGGAACTTGTAAGTAACAAGACCGGCTGCATCCTTCGTAAAAGTGTCTCCCTCAATCCCAAAGGTGAAGAACTCCTCTGCTTGCGGCGAAACCATCCAGTTAAAGAACTTCACGATCTCGATTGCTCTCTCTTCCTCAACGTTTTTGTTGATGTAGAACGTACGCACGACTGGCGAATAGAGGAAATAACCGCCTTTGCCTTCAGGTCCCTTCGGTGAAGGAATAATGTCAATTTTTGATTCCGGTACGGCACGCTTTACCGTAGTGCGGTAACCTGGCATACCCGATGCGTTCTGCGACCACATGCCCGGCTTGCCCGCTTCAAGGCTCTTCGTGAAGTCAGTCGATGATATCGTCGCGAACTCCTTCGGAATAAGACCTTCCTCATACATCGTCTTGTAGGCTTGAAGTGCCTTCTGCATGTTCTCCGAGTCAAAAAACTTCGGCACCACTTGACCGTCGACAAGCTCGAATTGGTCCTTGTAAGGCAGGACGTCATAAGCGCCTAGCATGATATCTGCGTACTTGAAGTTTTCGCGCATCTGATAAGGCGTCTCGACGCCAAGCTTCTTGAAGGCGCGCAGCACTTCCAGAAATTCATCGACTGTTGTTGGCGCCTTCAGGCCGGTCTTCTCAAGCAGATCGGTACGGATGTACGTGGCCCGGCGCGACGGGCTCTTCAGAAACTCAGGTATGCCGTAAATTTTGCCGTCGTAGGAAACAGTTTCCCATGCAGCCTGTGGTACAAGCTTCATCAGGTCCGGCGCGTGCTCCTTAAGAAGATCGTCCAGCGGCATGAAGACTCCGCTCTCTACAGAGCCCGACATCGACTTGCTGCCCGGGCCGCCAATACTGCCCACGACATCTGGAATGTCATTGCTTGCAAACATGACGCCAAACTTCGCGTCCTCCATGACCTTGATGTCAAGATCTACATTCGTTAGCTCCTCCAGCTTCAGTACCCACTTATCCTTGTTTAGATCCGGCACCCGTGTGTGGTAGCCTGAACTAACCGTCGTTGGCAGCAGATACGAGAATTTCGTTGGATTTTTTTTGCCCTCTTCTGTCTTCGGCTTCTCGCCAGTATCCGTTTGCTCATTTGCAGGCTTCTCCTCAGCCGGCTTGTTCCCCGAGCAACCAGCCACCAGGCTTGTTGCCAGAAGCATTGAAAGCCCCATGCCCAACCATTTTTTCATACAATAACCCCGCTCTCTCAAAATTATTATTTGCAAGCGCTTTCGTGCTGCATGGAGCAATTATAGAAACAATTCCCATAATTCTGTATGTCATAATTTAAGCCTGCATGTATTTTTCTATGGTGGTCTGATTAAACCCAGGAAACAAGCAAACCTTTACGATTTGATAGAGCCGACCAGCATACCTTGGATAAAATGTTTCTGCAGAAACGGATAGACCATCATAATGGGAAGTGTCGCGACAACGATAACCGCCATCTTAATTCCCTCGGGTGATACGATGAGCAGCAGCTCGGATGTAACATCCGATTGTCCAAGTTGATCGGTAAAGACGATTTCCCTTAAACGCACCTGCAGCGGTATCCAGCGCCGATCGCTGATATAGAATACCGCATCTGCATAACGATTCCAATGCGCGACCGCGTAAATGATTCCCATCGTCGCCATTGCCGGCTTAGATAGCGGCAGTACGATTTTCCAAAAAGTCCGAAACTCTCCGCAGCCATCGATCTTCGCCGAATCAATAAGCTCGTTCGGGAGATTCATGAAAAACGAGCGCATAATAAACAGATTGAACGCGCTGATCGCCATCGGAAGCATCAATGCCCACAGCGTATCGAGCAAGCCCAGCTGCTTCACCAATAGATAGTTCGGAATAAGCGGCGCACTGAAAACGAGTGTGAACAAGACGAGGATAAGCACTGCCTTGCGGTATAGATATTCCGGGCGAGACAACGGGTAAGCAAGCATCGCCGTCATCATCAGATTAATTAACGTACCGAACACGGTAATAGTGACACTGTTACGGAAGCCAGCCCAAATGGACGGATCCTGCAGAATAAGCTTGTAGCTGCTAAGCGTGAAGCCAATCGGCCAGAAGCTGACCTTCCCCGCGTTGATTGCGACCGCGTCGCTAAGCGACTGCGCAACGATATGAATGAGCGGCAGCACCATGCTTAATCCGATAATGCCAAGAAAGGCAATATTGAATGCGTTGAATATTTTTTGACCTCTTGTCATGATCATAACGAATTCCACCTCATTTCTCCAATAGCATTAGTACAACCCATCACCGGTTACTTTCTTGCTGAATTTATTGCCAATCATGATGAGCGCGAGTCCTACGACCGACTTAAACAAGCCGATAGCGGTCGTGTAGCTGTATTGTCGGTCGACGAGACCCGCTCGGTACACATACGTATCGATGATCTCTCCATTTTCGCTGTTCAACGGATTCAAAAACACAAAGACGCGCTCGAAGCCGAAGTCCAGAAAGTTGCCGATTTGCAGCAAAAACAAAATGACGATAGTTGGCAAAATACATGGAACTGTAATCGAGGTAACCTGCCGGACGCGGCTTGCACCATCCATCTGTGCCGCTTCATACAAGTCGGGATTGATGCCTGCGATCGCGGCAAGATAGATGATCGTCCCCCAGCCGCTGTCCTTCCAAATGCCCGATCCAATTAGGATCGTCCGGATATAGGAATTCTCGCCAAGGAAGTAGATCGAGTCGATGCCAAACAGCGACAGAATATGATTAACGATCCCTGTAGACGGGGACAACACGCCGACCACAATCCCTCCGACGATGACCCATGACAAAAAGTGAGGCATATAGACGACTGTCTGAACGATCCGCTTGTAGGCCATGATACGCAGCTCGTTCAGCAGCAGCGCCAGAATGATCGGCACCGGGAACGCGAAGCACAGATCGTATACACCGATGAGAATCGTATTTTTTAGTATCGGCAAAAATTCCGCATACTCGAACATTCGCTTAAAGTGGGCGAGACCTACCCAATCACTGCCCTTGATGCCTTTAAAAATATTGTAGTCTTGAAATGCAATGACCGACCCGAACATGGGTACATACCGGAATAATAGAAAAAATATGATGCCAGGAATCGACAGCACGTACAGCGGCCAATGCTTGCGCACAAACTTCCACTTTTGATCCGGCGACGCGAATTGATATGTAGTGCTGTTGGAGCTTTCGAGCTTGCCAGCCATGCTCTCCTCCCCTTTCCTCGTTCAATTGTTTGTTGTCCCTACCATCATAGCTGCGAAATAGGAGGGCAGCCATGGTGTAACTTAGAGACAGCTTGTGTTTTTTTACGACGATTCGATTCGAATCGCGGCAGTTCCCGACGGCGGAATCGACAGCTTGTGCAGTCCCGTCCCGAGCTCGATAAGCTGCTCGCTGACGACATTGCCGCAGCAATTTTTAATAATGACTTTCGCGCTCCCAAGCGAATCCGCCACTTCCGCGAAAATCCCTTCCTTCAACCTGCCGTTCACGATGATCCACTCCTGTGACGCTCCAGCTTCCTGCGTTCTTGCAAGCACAATAATCGCATCGTGATAGGTGGCAATGATCGTTTTGCCTCCCTTGGCTGCCTGCACAACCGGATAGAGAAGCTCTGGACTCGCAGGCGACAGATCCCCATCCAGCAGTACATCCCGATGCTCCGTCCAAAATCCGAGCCAATATCGCAGCATCCGTCGATGCTCGTCTGGCAGCGACTGCAGCGTCATCGAGATTTGCGGCACGGAGAACAGCAGATTGATCAGTTGCAGCGCCGCACTCTCCACAGGCTCCTCTGGATGCCACATCACCATATCGGCATGAGCAGCGGTATCGCCGCAAAGAAGCCGGATGTCAAGCGTGCGGACACGGTTCTGAATGCCGTCGTACGGGCAGTCGGAGGCGCGGAACATATTGCCGTATTTGCGCATGGCTGGACCGACGTATGGCTGGCGAAACTCAACCATGATGTCCGGCTTCATCGCCCTAAGCCGACTTAAAGAATCGGTCAGAAGCCGGTCGACTGCTGCTGGAATAGACTCGCAATCGCGGCCCTCCGCTATTGACGGCTGCTGCAATTCAGGGGAATAGAAGGCATCGATGAAGTCGAGCTTAAAGCCGTCCAAGTCCCAGTCCCTCACAGCATTCTCATAGGTGTTGATAATATACTCCCGCACCTCGGGATACCGCGGATCAAGCACACCGGCATTGCTGTTCTCGTTATAGCGGACAAGTTTGTCTTTGAAACGATCCCAAGCCTTGCTATGCTTGCCAACGTAAGGCACGGCATACCAGAGCACGAACTTCATGCCGAGCGCGTGTACCGCACGCACATGTTCGGCCATATCTGGAAATTTGCTTGCACAGGGCTCCCAGTCGCCTGTATAAGCATACCCTCTGCGATTATCCTCGGTCTGCCAGCCATCGTCTACGATAACAGCATCCATTCCGAGTGAACGGGCGAGCTCGCATTCCGCTTCAACGCTCGCCGCTGTTACGTTCTGATGCATGCTGTACCAAGTCGAATACATGGGACGTTTCGCTGCATCCGGCACGACGGCAGGCTTAAAGGCCGGCATCTCGCTCCACCAGCGCTGCACTTCCTTCAGACTTTCGTAATAAGGGATGTCTCTTGTGTCCACAAGCAACGCTGCCTCGTAGTATTGAAGCGGCGCAGTTGGTTCCTTGAACAGCTGCACGCTGCACTGGAATTCCGCCGTCTCCTCGCGAATGCCGCCAGCGTAGAGGGTCGTATGCAGAGCGTCCGAGAAGGCAAATGTCAGCCGGTTGTTTCCGTTTATATTGAACAGCGAATATACAGGAGCAGACGTAGCGGCATTAGCGCGCAGATTGCGCATCCAATCCGCCTTAAAGCTCTTATTCCGGTCCTGTGCAGGATGCCAGCTTACTTGAATATCATCAGCCGGATGATGCCAGCGCAGCGTCAAGACTGGCGGCTTCTGCTCCCGCTCCGCCTTCATGATGAGCCGAATCAGCTCAATGCCTTCGCCCTTGTTCTCCGAGGTTAAGGAGATATGGAATCGGTTATCCGCATTTTCCTCGCCTTCACACTCCAGCATAAATTGATGCTTTTTAGTTGATACCGTAATCAAGCCGCATTCCTCCTAGGTTTGATTGAGATGGCGATTCTCTCCGGCGTGGCACCAGACCGTAACGATCGGGTCCTCCTCGCTCGAACAAAGATGATGATCCTCCCCCGGCTCGACGATAATGATATCGCCAGCAGCAACAGGATGATGCTGACCATCAATTTCCATCGTTCCTGTTCCTTGCAAAATAATGAACGCTTCCCGGTCGCGATGAACATGATAATCTCTGCCGTCCGGACCATCATTCGTATGGCTGCGGTCACCGCGCTTAGCAAATGAAAGTCCGCCTGAGGTCAGATAAGCGCCGGGCAGCAAGTCACCTAGAAAGTGTCCAGCAGCATGATCATTCTTTGTCAGCTCGCTTAACCTAGCACGGATCATTGCGCCTGACCTCCCAGAATTCGCTCGATTTGGTTCAATTCTTCATTGCTGAAGTCAAGCTTGCTTAGCGAGCTTGCGATATCGTCGATCTGCTCTGCCTTGCTGACTCCGATCAAAGCCGATGCGACGCGGCCCTGCCGCAATACCCACGCAACCGCCATCTGGGCGAGCGACTGCCCGCGCTCCTCCGCCATCCTGTTCAGCTCGCGTGACTTCGACAGCTTCTCCTCCGTTATGTCCTCTCGCTTCAAGAAGGTGCTCGTTCCTGCCGCCCGTGAATCTGCGGGGATTTCCTTCAAGTACCGATCGGTCAGCAGCCCCCTTGCAAGCGGACTATAAGCAATCGTTCCAATGCCCTCCTGCTCCAGCGCTTCCTGCAAGCCTTGCTCCAATCTTCGCTCATACATCGAATAGTGCGACTGATGAATGAGACAAGGCGTGCCTAGACGTCGAAGAATCGCTGCTGCTTGCTTGGTCTGCTCAGGCCCATAATTGGAGATGCCCACATACAGCGCTTTCCCTTGGCGAACCGCCTGATCGAGCGCGCCCATCGTTTCCTCAAGCGGCGTTTCCGCATCAAATCGGTGCGAATAAAAAATATCGACGTATTCCATATTCATGCGCGTCAGGCTCTGATCCAAGCTCGCAAGCATGCTTTTTCTAGAGCCGCGCTCGCCATACGGACCGGGCCACATTGTGTATCCAGCCTTCGTGGCGACGATCATCTCGTCACGGTAGCCGGCGAAGTCGCGTTTCCAAATGCTGCCGAACGTCTCCTCCGCCGAGCCTGGTGGCGGACCATAATTATTTGCGAGATCAAAGTGTGTAATACCGAGATCGAAAGCGCGGTGCAAAATTTTCCTTCCGTTCTCCAGCGTATCGATACCGCCAAAATTATGCCACAGTCCAAGCGAGATGGCGGGCAGCTTCAGCCCGCTATTGCCACATCGGTTATAGGTCATCGTCTCGTAGCGATTATCGGCAGCATAATAAGTTGTCATAGATTCCACCCCTGCAAATAAGATTTGGTTTGCAACATCATCGTATCGAACAGCTGCTCCGCTTCGTTAATGCCAATCGCAACGAGCGGGTCGTTGACAAAGGCATGGAAGGCCAAGCTCTTGTCACGGTTAAGCGCTGCTTTCAGAATGGTTTCTTGATTCATCACATGCCGAAGTACAAGCGCATTCACTTCCACAGGCAGCTCGCCTGCCTGTACGGGAAGCAGGCTGTTGCCGGAGAACGCGGCATTCGTCTCCACGACCGCTCCAAGCGGAATGCCCTTCATTTGACCGACGTTCGGCAAATTCACATTGGTGACAAATGGCTGAAGGCCAAGCAGCCCCTTTAGCTGGCGAACCTCTTCCTCGCCGGACGCCTTAAGCGGCAGTTTCTCCTCGCCGCTGATCAGCCTCGCGTAATACGCGGCGGCAGCTTCGTTTTTCAGGGCGCGACTAGGCACTGTAGTGAGACCGAACATCCATGAAGCAACCGTCTCCTTATCCTTCACGTACCACGGCGGCATAAACTCGGCAAGATGTCGGTCGCCTGCAGCTGCGATCAGTCCGTATCTGCGGAACAAATCAAACTTCACGCGGTTCGCTGCAGTATATGTATTCGTCCGCCAACCGTTTTTGCTCGTCTCGAAGCCTTCTTCGTAATATTTGTCGACAAACTGTCTATACAAGGGGAACAGATCAACATTTCGGTAGGTCGCTTTATCAATCCATGTAAAATGGTTAATGCCCAGCACGTTGACCTGAATATCATCGCGCTGCACCCCATCTATGCCTTCCATATTTTGCAGCATCCGGATCAACAGACCTTGCGTTCCGAATATTTCGTGGCAGCAGCCAAACGCCTTGATTTTGGGAAACACCTCAAACAGCGTTCGCGTACACAGCGTCATCGGATTCGTGTAGTTGAATACCCAAGCATCCGGCGCATGGCGCTCGATCGCTTCCGCGAATTCCACATACATCGGTATCGTTCGCAGCGCCCGGATCAGTCCACCCGGCCCCGTCGTATCGCCGACGGGCTGATAAATGCCATATTTCTCCGGCTCATGGACGTCGACTGCCATCTCTGCGAAAGTGCCGGGAAGAATTGAGATAAAAACAAAATCCGCTCCTGTCAAAGCTTCCTTCAGCGTCTCGTACGCTTCGTATTTCCATTTCGATTTCGCATCCTCATAAGAAGATACCGAGTTTCCGAGCTTCTCGTTATTTTTCGCTTTGCTATAATCCAAATCATATAATCGGATCGTACCCGACAGCTGCTCCTCCAGCGCCAGATCCGCGATCAAGTTTTTGGCCCAATACATCGACCCGCCGCCGATATAAGCAATTTGAATCTCACTCACCTTGCCGTTTGCATACCGCATGCCGTTCCGTGCCTCCTTCAGCTAACGATTCCACCTCAGTATAGATTTCAAATATAGACTGCGGTATGGAAAAACTTTGGCTCAGTTGTCGTTTTTTACTGCGGGAACAGCAAAAGTGGCTGTCTCAAAAATAGTAAGCTCACTGGAGAGATCGTTCGCTTTGAACGGCAATGTTGGAAAACCATGAAAAATAGCGGTACAGGAGGCTATTCCTGTACCGCTATTTTTCTATTCTGGTCTATGGTTGCTTGCTTCATGAGCTTATGGGCGAGCTTACTTTTGGCAAGCCACGAAGCAGGAATCGGCGGAATCCGATTGTTCTTTATCTGCCCGAATACACTTTCATGCCAGTTCCTTTCGTGAGCCGGGAAAGGTATTGACGCTGATCCTTCTTGAAGGGTTTCACGCGGCCTTAGTGACCTATTGCCTATTGCTTCACTTTAATTCTTTATTACAATCAAGAAAAACGGTTGAGGATGCTGGTTATACGATTCACTCTCCCGTCTTAACCCTATTATGCAGCTGCACTTGCGATTGATGTGCTGGGAATGGGGCTGCGACCTCTAGTGTCAGCATTAACGGGAAAAACTCCCGTTATTTCAAGTGTTTTTGAGCGAAAGTCAGGTTTAAATGGATTTTCTCCCGTTAATTTCTCGCTTTTGACCCTTTTTCGGTGAAAATGAGCCGATTAACAGGAGTTTTTCCAGCTAAAAGATCGATCTGTCATCTCAAGAGGAAAATAGAAGGAGCTTTTCCTTCTAATTCCACAAAAATGAAATAATTTGGGGCTTCTTTTTATTTCTAACTTATGAATTAGAACAATGAGCGCTAGAATAAGCGAAAAAGCCTTTATGCTCCACTTCATATTGAATGATTGGAATAAAAAAGGACCTCGTCCCCACCTAGCAGTGGGTTAAGAGTTCCCTTCGCTTATTAATCGGTGTGTTCCCATTCCGAGCGAACATTTTTGGGACAGCCCCCTTCTTTATCTCTCTACACCATTGTTCGTACATCCTCGCCCAACAAATAGAGCTTCCACGCACAACACTGCGCATAGAAGCTCTGCCCTTGCTTACTTTTTGTCCACCTGAAGCAGCTTAACCGTCTTCGTGGAAAAGGTATCCTTCAGCTTTTCCTCCGAAATGACATTCAGCTTGACCAGGCTCGTAATTTTGGAAGCATCGGGCTTCGATAACAGCCGCCACAGCTCCGGGTCCGGCAGCGCCTCGAATAGCTTGGTGTCGTCATACTCTTTGCGCTCCTGCACGACAATTTTGACCTTGTGGCTTCCAATCTCCAATTCATTAACGCCCTGCTCTGTAAAATAAGTCATAATTTCACTGCGCAGCTCGGATAACTCCTGCTCTATCTCTTTTTGCTTTTGCTTTTGCTGATAATATCTTCGCACAGTCTTGTCCATGGCCATCACGCTCCTCTTCTACTACATGCATATGCAGAGGGATTGATTTTAAGACAAGACGTTCGAACCTCGCGCCAATTAATAGATGTCCTTCCTCATAAACACCGCAAACGAGACGAGCAGCGAGCCGACCATCCATGCTGCAAGCACCGCAAGCGAGAAGCCCAGCGTCATCCCCTCGATTGGCGGAGCCGATCCGCTGATGTAGTCCATCAATCCAAGATTGACCATAAACAAATATTTGGCCGAATCCCATGACGATACCATATTGCTTAAAATCGCCCCCGCGATCAGGCAGGCAAGCATCGTTCCCATACCCGCAGCGCTGCTTCTCATCAGGATGGACAGCATGAAGGATAAAGTTCCTACGACCAATGAAATAAACCACGCGAGTCCAAATTGCTGAATGATATACTGCCACTGCGATACGAGGCGGACGCCCGAAATGTCGAGCTCGCCTCCATGCGTGGAGAAGCCGGTCAATACGGGGGCCGACCAGCCCGCGTTGCCGAACATAATCGCAGAGATGAAGTAGGATAGCGAGCCGAACAGAAAGATGACGAGCGAAACGGATAAAATAAGGGCGATATATTTGCTGAGCAAAATGTTAAAGCGGCTCACCGGCCTTGTAAGCAGCAGCTTAATCGTTCCCATGCTCCGCTCCGATGAGACAAGATCAACCGCGATGATCATGACCAAGAGCGGCAGAAACAGCTCTGCTGAATTTTGAACGAACCCTCTAATAAAGGTTGGCGCTCCCGGCTCGGAAGGATTGACGTCATGATCCAAATAGTATTGCGATTGCTTGATCTGAATTTGAATTTGCTCGCGCCATTGCCCTGCGCTGCTCAGCCTGTTCTGCATATCGACGATTTGCTGCTGCAGCTCGGCGCGCCAATCGACCGTGCCCAATCGCTCCCTTGTCGATTCCGACTGTTTCACCTGCGCATACGAGAACATGGAGAGCAGGACGACGATAATAATCGAAATAATGATAAATCGGCGTTTGCCGATCAGCTTCGTCATTTCATTTTGAACGAGATTAATCAATCGATTCGCCTCCTGTCAGCTCAAGGAATAAGTCTTCGAGCGCCGGCAGCCTCCGATTCATCTCCAGCACGCTTACGCCCGCTTCCACGAGCCTGCGGTTCCACTCCCCCACCGAATGCTTTATGTAAGCAGTTGTAACTGTATCCTCCGCCGAGCTTATGACAGCTGTGAGCTCCTTTAAAATCGACAAGCCTAACGCTTGAGGCATCAGCCGCCACACTAGCCTCTCTTCGCTGGCCAACAGGTTGCTTACGGAATCTACTCGGATGATTTCTCCCTTGGATATAATCGCAACCCGATCGCACATCAGCTGAATTTCATGCAGCAAGTGACTGGAGACAAGCACCGTTAATCCTTCTTCCTCCGCCAAAAAACGAATAAAAGCGCGCATTTCCCGAATTCCGGACGGATCAAGTCCATTCGTAGGCTCATCCAGGATCAGGACATCCGGCTTGCCTAGCAGCGCCTGCGCTATGCCGAGCCGCTGCCGCATGCCAAGCGAATATGTGCTCTCTTTATCGTATATTCGATCCTGCATGCCGACCAAACGGACGACCTCATCGATCCGCTCCTGCGAAATGCCGTTAATCATAACGGCAAAATGGCGAAGATTATCCATTCCGCTTAAGAACGGATACAGCTCTGGATTTTCGACGATACAGCCCAAATGCCTCATTGCCTTTGTAAAATGCTTCGATATGTCCAGCCCGCAAATATGAATCGTGCCCGAGGTCGGCCTTATTAAACCAACCAGCATTCGGATCGTTGTCGTTTTGCCTGCCCCATTTGGCCCCAAGAAGCCAAATACCTCGCCGCGCTTTAGCTCGAAGCTTAAATCCTTAATAATCGTGCGCCTGCCGATCACCTTTCGAAGTCCTTGAACCGATAATGTAATGTCGCTCATCGTTGTCCTCCTGCTCCGGCAATCAATGCGGCTGCCCGCTCTGCCATCAACCGGTACCCTTTTTCATTCGGGTGAAAATGGTCCGTAAACAAATAGCTGCTTGTATTCTGCTGAAACAGATCATAGGTTGGTATGAATACAGCCTTGCTAAACTGCGCCAGCGTCTCCGCCGTTTTGGCGTTCCAGTCTCTTACGACGCTCGACATCAGCTCTCCGTTTTGCAGCTCGCTGAACGGATTGTAAAGACCTAACAAGTAAATGGCCGCTTCCTCATTCACTGCCCGAACGCCCGATATAATCGTTTTTAGGTTGGAGAGATACGCATCCTCCAGCCCCTTGATGCTGGCCTCGGAAAGATCCGAAAGCGTCTGTCCGCCAAGGAATAGGTCATTGCCGCCAATCGTCATCAGAATAACATCAGCTTGTCCAATTTGACGCTTGATCTCCTTCTCCTTCATTTGCTCCGCCAGTTGCGACGAAACAAGTCCCTTAATGCCTAAATTAATTAAGGAGATTTCCATGCCGTCCTGCTTCAACTGATCGCTCACATAGCCTACGTAGCCTTTACCCTCGATATCGCCGGTGCCTCTCGTTAACGAATCCCCCAGAGCGACGATTTTTAGCTCGTCAGATGGAATGAGCGGCTGCTCCGATGCGGACGGTAAAGATGCCGCGGATTTGGATCCGAGCAAGTAATCCTTAACCGACCAGCCTAATCCAAATAGCCATAAGAGACAGGCAAGGAAGGCGAAGGCAGTAATGAAGCGAACCTTTTTGCTGTGCATCACGTATCACTCCTCTCTGTCGCAGCCTTTAGCGGCTGAACCATTTCCAGACCTGCTGCTGCATATTAGACCTGCTAAGCTCAAATTGTTTTTTCCGGTGGCCGTTCGCTCCTGAAGGATGCGGCATATCGAACAAGCAGCGCTCGTTGCTGATCAAGCCTTTATCCACAAAGGCTTGTACCACCTCTGAAACCGACTTGCCAAGCGGAATGATCAGCGAATCCTTCACCGCCAGCAATTCCGGAAGCAGAATGCCTTCCGCATAGCGGTACAGCATCTCCGATTTTAATATAGGCGGACTATGACCCGTATAGTTTTTGCCATGCACGAACACAGGATAGCGAATGGCGGAGGTCGTATGAAGCAGATCTCTATGCTCTTCAAATAAGGACGCGCTGCCAGCAAGCCCAATGGCAGCAGGCAGCTCGATTTGATCCAGCATCTCGATCAAATTTTTTCTCATCGAGCCCGCGAAGCTGGCGAGCTTCTTCGCCCTCCGATCGATTTGATCGATCGGCACTCCCCCCAGCAGATCCTCGCGCGCGCAACGAATCGCAACCTCCATCTGGGTGAAGCCCGGCGTAATGCCAATGATCATCACCTTAGCATGCTCGTTCACATACTCGTACGGCACGTAATAAATGGACATATCCTTATGCTCTTGCAGGAGCAGCTCCTCCACGAACAGCTGCTCCTTGGACAAGCTACCAGGCGGAAGCGACATGATGTACGCTTTGTATTTTTCAATTTGAGTCATGCTTATCCGCCCCTTTGCCCCACGCTGCTATAAATTAAGCTCAACCATATTGTGTGCGCGTGAAGGATAATCGGTAATGATGCCATCGATTTCGAATTTGAGCACCTCTTTCAAATTGCGTTCGCTGTTGACCGTCCACACCCACACCTCACGGCCTTTTTTATGCGCGCGCTCTACGAGCTGCTCCGTCAGCATCACCTGCTCGATCGTATAGAAATCAACATCGAGCAGCGAGAGATCGCCAATTGCGAAATAAAGAATTTGTCCGATCTTGATGTCCGGATTCAACTTCCTAATTTGCTGCAGCGTCTGACGGTCGAAAGACTGAATATAGACATCCTGCACCATATCGAACTGTTCAATCAGGGAAACGACCTGTCCAGCCAGCTCCTCGCCGGGGCCGTAAGGCTTAAGATCAACAATAAGCTTTGCCTGCCCCTGCACTTCGGCAAGTACCTCGGCAAGCATCGGAATCCGGTCAATTTCCTCTAATACATTGCCACCCTTGCCAAGGCTCAGCGTTGCAAGCTCATCATAGGTCAGCTCGTTCACTCGCTTTGGCACGCCTGTCATCCGCTGCAAATTAAAATCATGATGCAGCACGACAACGCCATCCTTCGTCAGCTGAACGTCAATTTCG
Source organism: Paenibacillus sp. Y660 (assembly GCF_057221575.1). Taxonomy (NCBI): domain Bacteria; kingdom Bacillati; phylum Bacillota; class Bacilli; order Caryophanales; family Paenibacillaceae; genus Paenibacillus; species Paenibacillus sp. Y660. The sequence goes on from NZ_JBXBBJ010000027.1 coordinate 40,516, forward strand.
ACGGCATTGATGCCCTGTTCTACCGAGCTGCGAACAGCGCGAAGCGAGTTTTCCGGTGCAGCTTGCGTATCGCCGCGGTGAGCAGACAGCAGCACATTCCATTTGACATAAACCAAATTATCATTAGCCGCATAACTGACAAAAAGCGCTAGTGCCAAATACGCGGCCAGTATCGAAGAATATAACATATGTTTGCGAGTTCTTCCTTTTAGAAATGACATGAAACGCTTCTCAATCGGCCCCGCCAAGCGGCTCTTGTATATTCGCAGCTGATCTCTTGGGAAAGAGCCCTGCTTGCGGTTGAAATGATAAAACTGCCTCGTCAAAAAAATAATATTTACCGGCACAAGCATCAGCGTGAACATATACGTAAGGACAGTCGATAACGTTAAGGAATAATGATCCGATATCGCTTTTAACACATTGATGTCAAGCCAGGATGGCAAATAGGCGACCGCCGAAATCGTCATAAAACCAAGCGAGAACACAACCGCATTCAGCAAAAACAGCTGTATAAAGATCGACAGCCGCTTGCCCTTCGTTAACAACAGACTGCTCCTAATCGCCTTGCGAATCGACTTGTCTTCGATCATGATGAAATGCAAAACAAAAATCCAACGCAATATGACGTATACCCCCGCCAAAAATAATAATCCGTATAAAGCCAGCATCATATAGGAAGAGCTCAAGATACGGCTATTGAAAAAGATCGGAACATTAAACTGCGCATACAAGGAAGAAGACAGCGGCGAATCGATAAACGGCACAAGAAACAGCAGAAAAAATAAGAGCTGAATAATACCAAATCCGAATAGCTTAGGCGTTTGCCGCAGCGTCGTTACCAGCGCATCAGCGATCAGAACGTCCTTGCCAAAATAATGCTGCTGCGCAATCGTAATGACGACGCCAAATTCGAGAAACAGCACCAGCACCGCCACTAAACAAATAGCAATTAAACCCGCTATCCCCGTGTAGCTAAGCCCAATTTTGTATACTTCTCCATTCAATACGGAACCAGAGCCGACAAGGCGGAGAATCCGGTTGAAAATATACGAAATAATCGGGATAATGACAAAGCTCGTCAGCAGCATAAACAAATATTCAAACAACAGATGTTTCTTATACGTATCTCGAAAGTCGCGGATACTTTTGCCAAATAGTTGAAGCATGGTCATTCATCCTATTCCTCATGTTTGTAAGCAAAGCATGGATCGAGGAGGCATGCGCTTGATATCCTCTTCCTTATTATAGCGTATGCCCCTACCCCCGCGTCGAATCGGCGCGACTCGAAAAAACATGCTAGCTCTTTTCAAGTGGAAGTTTGCACCAAATTAACAATTTATCCAAACCTAGTTAATTTCACCCAAACTATTCTTGTCTATGATAGCAAGGTAGTTCACTATAAGGAGGAGAATAATGAAATTGAAAAAATGGCCGTCACTGTTGTTCACGCTCATTCTCGCACTAAGTGTATTGGTTGCCCCGGTTCAAGCTGCCGCAATAACGACTCCAAACGTCAGCAGCGTTGCCGGAGCATGGAGCAAAGGAACAGATCCTGCTACAATCAATCCGTATAATCCAGTCATCCTGTTCGTACATGGCCTTAACGGAAGCGCTTCCACATGGTATCAAAATAATGATATGTACCAGTATGCTTACAATAATGGCTATCAGACCGCATTTATTAATCTGCATGATATTACCGGCACTTCCCAAAACATGTGGTCAAATGGCGAGCTTCTGGCAGCGAAAATCAAGGAGATCAGCAATCATTTTGGCAAAAAGCTCGTTATTGTCGCTCATAGTAAAGGCGGCATCGACACCCAAACCGCACTCGTTCACTACAATGCTTATCCATACGTCTCCAACGTCATTACACTTGGCAGTCCTCATAACGGCTCACAGCTTGCTGATTTAGCTTACAGCAGCTGGGCGAGCTGGCTCTCCGACTTGATCGGTTATCAAAATCCGGGAACCTACTCCATGCAAACCTCCTACATGCAATATTTCCGTTCCGTTACGAATAGTCATGCGAATGTTGGAAAAAACAAGTTTTACACCTTCGCTGGAAATGATTATGAATCAGGCGACCTCTCGCAGCTGTTTGGCGGATTATTTTTGTCCAACTATGGTGATAATGACGGCGTCGTGACGGTTAGCAGCGCTCATCTGCCGAACGGCAGAATGGTCAAAATTGGAAAGTGGAATCATACAAGCGTGAAGACAGGCGCTAAAATGTTTGCATTGATTAAGCCCTATCTAGTGCTTCAATCCGCGAAATCCGCCTATAGTCTTGATGAAGTTGCTGCCGGGAAGGAGCAAACTGTTCAAACGTTGGCTCCAAAGCGAGAGCAGCGGAACCAAACCTTCATTCGTGGCGGCCAATTTGACGGAAAAGCATCAGAGGTCTTCACAGTCGAAAATAATGTAGCCTCCGTCACAATTGACTGGATCGGCAGCAAAAAACTCGATAGTCTGAACATTATTGGACCTGACGGCTCCATCCAAAGCGCAAGTGTATCTTCAACTGCTGATAATGGCGTGCTTAACGGAGCTTGGCATCATACGGCTACGATCGCAAGACCAGCAGCAGGCGAATGGACAGCGTCAGCAGCTAGCAGCGGATCCAGCGCTTACCTGCTAACGGTTTCCTATGATACGAATGGCAAGAGAGCTGCAAAGCTTAATAAAGTTCGGGATAACAAGAAGCTGAAGCTTGACGTTGACGGCCTGAAGGATGAGAAGACAACAGTGAGGTACAAGGTTGACTTTGTGAACGGTAAGGACGATAAGTCTGGCAACTATCAACGCAAGCAAAATCAATCCAAACGTGTACAGCAGCAGGAGTCTCTATCCGCAACGGATGAGGTTGTCATTCCTGCCTCCGAAGGCAGCGGCGTCTATACCGTTACCGCAGAGATTGAAGGCGAAACCGATGAAGGCTTCAAATACCGCCGCACCATCGTAAAGTCGGTCTACATTGATGAGAATGGCAACACGTATTCGCCATAATTAGAACCGTTTAAGTGACTGTCTAAGCCACAATAGGAGAAGCCCTGACGATCAATCGTCAGGGCTTCTTCCATGAATACTCTGCTATTTTAAATTGTTGTTCTTTACGATATCATTGTTTTTAACCAGCAGCTTTGACGTGTACAGCGTGTTGTTCTCAATCGTATACGCCGGCGCTCCAGTCCCAGCATACAGCGTCGCAATGCCGATCGCAGCCATATTCGTTGTAATCGTATTGCCACTTATTGCTGCTTTAAGGACATCATGCCGCTCATTGCGCTTCCAGAGATCGTTGATTCGTATAATCTCCGTCTTATCGGACGTTATTTTATTTGCTGTAATCGTATTATTTTCCAATAGCACGTTTTGGGCCGCTTGAATACTTATCGCCTGCGTATTGCCAAGCAGCTCGAAATTCGAATTTTTGATCGTAAGATCAAGCTTTGGATGCTCGCCGAGCAAGAAGGTGCTTAGGTTCGACGGTGATTTAAAAGAGCATTTGTCAAATACATATTTGCTGCCGAGCGAAATGCTGATCGAGCCGTATTTTCCGGTTCCTTCAGCGCCTTCGAAAACACAATTGTTATACGTACCGGGAGGCAGCGACAAGCCATAGGTCGTGTTATAGCCGATTACCTTCAGATTATCAAAAATCGAGCCTTCTGCAGCTCCGCCTGACAATACCCGAAGCTTGCCTTGACCGTTAATGGTAATATCCTTGAGATGGACCGGCTTCCCCCAAACGGATAAGCCTGAATCACTCTTATTGTTGTTATTTATCGTTATATTGGATGCGCTGACGCCAAAAGCGACTTTCGCGCTAATAGCAAACATCGAATCCGTTAACGTTAGTCCGTCTATTTTAATATTAGGCCCGTCAAATGTCGTATAGGAGTCATTCATCTTGTTGTCGATAAACGTCGCGTCATGAGCAGCAATGATCCGCGAGCCGTCAAAGTGGTTGTTTTTGACAAGCGCTCCTTTAAAGGGATCGGATATCGCCAGACCAATCGCGCCTTTTGACGCAAGGTGATTGTCCTCTACAATAGCGTCGGTTCCGTCATAGAGAATGACATCGTAAGAAGCGTTATTGTAAAATTTATTGCTCTTAATCGTAATGTTGCTGTTGCGATGCCCATTTTCGCCAAAGCCGCCCTCTAGATCAATGCCTGCCTGAGGCATCGTACCCTTTATATCATGCAGCGAATTATTTGTAATCAGCACCTGATTCGCTCCGCCAACCGTTATGCCCTGTCTTCGGTTAAAAGCAAATTCCGAATTTTGAACAACCACGTTGCTTGTAACCTTTCGGTGCCAAAATTCCACATAAGCGGCTTTCTTGGTCGCCTGATCGAAGACAAGATGGAACTTGGCAGCTCCTTCCGGAATTTGAATAATATCTCTTGCCTTCACATTAGCCTTCTTCGTAATAAATGAACCGTTCGCGCTATAGAAGAAGATATCAAATGCCCTGGGCAGCTTAATGTTATTGGATAATTCAAATGAATTTTCCGTTTTGAAAATAGTATGCGAGAAGTTTAGAGGCTCCTTCGTTCTAATCTTCTTTGGATTAGAAATATTTTTTCCCTTGTCATCAAATTCGCCGTTAACAAACTGCCCTTCGTACAAATCCTTTATCATCGTTCCATATCCGCCGAGAGCTAGGCCGTCACCTGTAAAATTAATCGCTTTGACACCATCAATCGTCACATTCGTTGCGCCCTGCGTAATAATGCCATACCCGCTTTCATGTGTCCCCGCGCTGTACTTATGGTCTTTTTTGGAAAAATCATGCGTATCTTTATCCCCGACATACGTTCCGCCCCTCAGCGTTACATTTTGGACCAGATAACCCAAATACATAAGCTGGTAGCTCTCTTTGCCGTTTGTTTCCTTCTTGATTACGGCATCCATAGGCAGATCGAATATCATATTGCTAACCATATTGATGCGGCTGTTTTTATCGATCAAATATTTTCCGGGCGGGAGCGAGGTTGTCGTTTTCCCGTTTTGCGCTGCCCAATGCAGCGCACTATTAATCCCCTTGGTCGTCTCAATCGGATGGGTTCCGTCCTTATGTATGCCAAACTTTGCAAGCTCAATCAAATAGTACTCTTTTAAATCTGATGCAGCAGCAGCCGCTTGAATGCTGTCCTTAGACAGCAGCGATACCTGCATGCCAAGCAGAAATACCAACGCTAGCTTTAAAATATTCACTTTGACCTCCTCGTTTTGTCGAAATAATCAGATGCCGAGAAAGATTGAATTTCCGCCCTTTCACCAATTAAATATACCATTCTATTTATTCTTTATAAAGAACAATTAACAGAAAGTTGTTCGCTGTAAAAGAATTGGTTCCCAGCTCCTACACATTTCTATAAAAATAAGCGGAACAAGAAAGCAGCTCGCTCACTCGTTCCGCTTTATGCATTTAAGCCGCATGCAGCTGAAGCAGCTTATCGGCTACTACAGCGGCCATCTCTCTCGTCACCGCTGCTTTCGGAACAAATCTCCCGTCAGCGCCTTGCATCAGTCCGTTATGATAAACGGCATTAACATAAGCTTTTGCGCCTTCATGAATGGCATTCGCATCCTGGAAGGGCAATGGCTCTGTGCCGCCTTTGAGCTTGAACGCTTTGGCGATCATGATCGCCATGTCCTGCCTGGATACAGCCTGATTCGGCTTAAACGTATCGACCGAAATTCCTTGGATGAAGCCTAGCTCCTTCGCACGCATAATCGCTCCGTAATACCAGGCGCCCGGCAAAACATCCTTGAACACTGTAGAAGCATCATTGGAAGGTGCTTCATCCAGCAGATTAATGAGCAGCGTTGCGAATTCTGCTCTTGTCATCTGCTTTTTGGGATCAAAGCGAAGCTCTGAGCCGCTAACCCCTACCATCATTTTTGCATCGAATACCCGGTACACCGCATCATAGGCCCAAGCTGAAATATGGCTGTTATCGACAAAGCTTTGCTTCACGCCAGAATCGGCTGTGTCAGCGGATATGTTAAATAGGGATGGCTTTTGCTTAATGAATCTGTCATAAGAGACCAGCGCCATCAACGCTTGCTCTGTAGCGAGTTCATTGGCAGGCTGACCAACCGTATGCGCAAAGCCGCCATCTGCTTGACGAAAGCTGAGCAAATTCGTGAGCAGGCTGCCGCTCTTTTTCACAAAGCTGGCATCCAGCGGGCTCATGCCTGCGGAAGCAATTGCAATCATAACTTGCGAGACGCTCTCGCTGTTTGATTCGCCATACGCTGTGTAGCCTCCGTCTTCCTGCTGCTGGGCTGACAGCCATTTTACGGATTTGTCGATTGCGTTCTTCACGCTTGCTTGCTCTTTATAGGAAGAAAGTGCAGTAATCGCCATAGCAGTAATATCCAAATTGTCCTCGCCTTTTTCTGAAAGCGGAAATGCACCGCTGGGGTTTTGCTGTTTTATAAGCCAATCAACAAGCTTCACACGCGGCCATAATGCATTTGCCGGAACCTCGTAGCTGCCGCTATCCAAAGCGATCAATGCAAATATCGGTCCATTTGTCCCCTGGCTCGTCATTCTCGCATGATTATAAATGCTTTGAATGAGATTGTAGCCAGCGAAGGCTGCAGCATCCTGACCGGCTGCTCGAATAGCAAGAGCGAATCGTTCATAATCGGTTACCTTTCGGAACTCGCCATTATTCTCTTTCAAATAAGCGGTCAATTGGCTCAAATAGCTTGCCGGCACCTGATTATCGGAGCGATATAAAGCGACCGCTTCCCAATCGCTGATTGTGCCGTTCTTCATCATTTGCTCCGCAGCTGCCTTTATTTCGCTGCTGACGTCTACCCTCTCTGCCGCAGCCGTACGCTGCATCGGCAATAGCGCCGAGCAAATAACGGAGACAAATAATGCGCTGCTGAGCAATTGTTTGAACCATCTATACGTAACGGATTTAGCCTTCACCACTTAAAAACACACCCTTTCAAGAAAACAGCTGTCCCACGGCTAATGATTAGCCCAGAGACAGCTTATTGTCTAATTATGATTTCAATTCATGCAGTCGAATGATCGCAACGGCAGCCATTTCTCTTGTTACAAGAGCTTGTGGATTAAATGACCCGTTATCGCCCGTCATCAGACCTTTCTGATAAGCAACATTCACATAAGAAACGGCCCACGCCGATACGGCATCTCGATCTTTAATCGCAGCCTGCGGCGCACTGGAATCAGCCAAGCCCTTCAGCCTTACGATGACCGCAGCCATTTCCTGCCTTGTAATCGGCTCGTTAGGTGCAAACGCTGTGTCTGTCACGCCTGACATCAACCCTTTTTCTTTTGCAGCCGCTACATAACCGTAGTACCAATTTTGCTTGCCGACATCCGTAAATCCGGAATCAGCGAGCAGCGGCTCAGCTCCTGAATATTTGACCATTAGAGCAGCAAATTCAGCACGAGTCAGCTGACGCTTAGGCTCGAATGTCGGATTTGCTGTACTCGTTCCTTGCATAAAGCCAAGAGCAGTTGCTTTTGTAACCGCATCAAGCGCCCAGCTTGAAACTTTTGCTTCATCTGTATATTTCGGAGCAGTAGATGGTTCCGGCTTCTCGCCAGGCTTCTCGCCTGGTTTCTGGCCTGGTTTCTGGCCGCCTGTTTCATTTGGATCGATAGGTGCCCCAATATCTTTGCCGAGATCCTTTGTATACTGCCAGCGAACAACGTCACCATTTTTGAGCGTATAATTACCTGCGCTCACTTTAGGGAAAGTTCCGTTAACGGAATACATCCAGCCGCTGCCGCTTCCATAAGCATTATCCATTTCCTTAAGTCCGCCAATGCCCTTCACATAAATGCTGGCTCCTGAACCCGAATAATCGAGCTTCAAGCTTTTATCGTCCAGCGCACGTTTCAGAACGGTAAAAGCAGTATCGCCTGCCTGAATCGTTACGGCTGCAGGAGCAATAAAGTCTCCTTCATTTATCGATCGCTTCTCAACGGATAACGTTACCTTATCGGCAACAGGCGCAGGACCGCTGCCGCCAGGCAATGGCAATGATGTTGAAGTTGTTTTGAAGGCCAAAAATTCAGTGAAATGCTTCGTTTGAATGACTAAATCGCCATTTTGGTTATAAGCATACACCTCATCCGTATGGACGGATGAATCCGAATATTTCTTGATAGGCGTGAATACGCCTGCTTGATCTATGAAGCCAGCTTCCTTGTCGCCTTGTCCTTTAATGGTAATCGCAACATGCTGGTTAAATTGAATTTTTTCGGGACCGCCAGCTTTGATCCGAACGGCGATGGACTCTACTTTCTTATTGCCAGCTGACAAAGCCGCATCCAGCTTGTTAGTCAAGCCGGATTCAGCTGTGCTTAAATTTTTCGGAAGCTCAAGCGCTTTGTCCCAAGTCGACGTTGTTACTTCCGTAGAGGCTGGAATCTCAAGCACGGTGTTTCCGCGTGTTGCTGTTACTTTTGGCAATGCTGTCGTTTCAAAGTTAAGGGTTACATTGTTAGTGACTTGACCCTCGCCCGCTGATCCAACGACTACCTCTGTTTCGTTCTTATTGATGGCAATTGCTTGATCCGTTGTCTCACTAACAATGCGCGGTACAGCAACCGTGATTGATTCACTATCGTTGCCGCCGACAAGCGCTGCTCCAAGCGCTTTAATCGCTATAGTGCCGCCTTTTGCCGTTCCTGTAAACGAAATCGTTGTTTGGTTTCCTTCTCCATTAAGTGAGTTAACCGCAAGCTCTGTATGGCCTGTGTCAATCGTCCAATTGCTGCTAGTTGCTGCCTTACTGGTGAACTTATCTCCAACAAGCTTCACGACAATGGATGGATTCAAAGCACCACTTGCAATCTTTGATTCTGTCGAGATTGCCGGGTATGTGCTGTAATAGAAACGAACCTTATCATTTTCTTTAAGCTCATATGCGCCTGCGCCCACTTGCGGCGACTTCCCGTTCACTTCATACATCCAGCCATCCCAGCCGCCAAGGCTGCCGGCTGCTAGCCCGTCAATTGTTGACACATAAGGCCCGAAGCTGCTATTTACAATTTTGTAGCTAATCTTCGGATTGGCTTGATCAAGTCCTTGCTTTAGCGCATCTAATGCAGTAGCAGGCTTAATGGTGCTCTTAACCCTTACTGCATGTTCACCATAGACAGACCCGGTTAGATCATCTACTTGAAGCATAGCGGTGACATACACAGGTACGGGAACAGCAACGGAAATTGAATTACTTTCCGCTTGACCAATTAATGCTCCTGCTAATGCTTTGATCGTGATAGGCTCGTCCGTAGCTTTCCCTGTCAAATTGAGCTTAATCTTCTGATTGCTTTCTTTCACAATCGAACCGATTGATAGACCTGATTTCTCGGTATTGATTGACCAGTTGCCGGCTGCTACAGCGCCTTTGCTGAACTCATCCCCAACGAGTGTTATATCTACATTTGGATTTGATGAACTGTCGTCAAACACTGTTTGAGACGAAATATCAGGGTAACGGCTATAATAGAACCGAACCTCATCATTCGCTTTGAGCTTATAGGTACTCGCTCCTACAGTTGCCTCGACGCCGTTTACTTCATACATCCAGCCATCCCAGCCGCCCAGGGAGCCGGCTTCTTCTCCTGCAATCCCTTTCACATAAGGACCGTAGCTGCTGTTTACAATATCGTATGCAATGGAAGGATTCGCAGTATCCAGAGCATGCTTAAGAGCATCTAACGCCGTTGGATTTTTTATTTGTGTAACGGTTACCGGTTGCTTGGTATAAAGATCTCCCGATTTGCCATCAACCTGTACGTTGACCTGAACGTTGACCTGAACGGGCAGTTTGATTTCATCGCCAAAGCGATGCCATACGGCTTTCTGATTTTTAATATCGATTAGCGCAATAAGGCCTTGTTCCGTTGCCATAGGATCGCCATTCGTTTCGTTAGCTTTCCATTTAAATGATCCATCCTCAAGCTGAAGCAAGGAATATGTATCAAGAACGGTTTTGCCGTTGGCAGCCCAAGTATCAGACAATACATCCTCGCTAATTGCAGTCAATCCCGATACGGCAGCGGACATGCTGTTCGAATTGTCGCCGAACATTATATTTTCTTGGTTTAGCTGCTTCGTTTTTAGATAGGCTTTTATTTTTACGATAGCCTGTTGAACAGCGCTGTCACTCTGGTAGTTTCCAAGCGCAAGCAGCCCCATACCCGTCATATCTGGCTCAGAAGTGCTGCCGAAGAAAGCAAAGCCGCCATCTGACAGCTGCTTGCTAAGCAAATAGTCTACTGCCTTCTTCTTTGCTGCCGAATCCCAAGTTCCTACGTTGCTGCCGAGCTTCGCACCTGTGTCGAGCGCATGAATCGCCCACATATGCTTGTTTAGCGTACCTGCAAATGCACCCGTGCCTGAATTTTGCTGTGCTGCCAGCTCCGCATACAAATTACGATCCGTTTGCCATGCGTGAGCAGGGTCTTCTCCCATCGCGAGCAAGGAATAAATATATCGGATATGCTCGGTTCCGCCAGCATTAGGCTCCAATGCCTCGTCGCCTTTCGGCTCTAAAGTCTTCCAGCTAGGAAGCTTCCAACTGCCGTCATCAAGGTCTTGTCCTGCACCCCATAACGCAACGATTTGCCACCATGATTCTAAAGTCTGACTTTGTTTTTTATAAAGGTTAACCGTTTTGTCGATCATTCCATTTAATGAAGAATTCGCGGAATGATCTGCCGCATGACTGGCCTGCGGTGCAAATAAAGTAAATACTAATAGAAAACTAATAATGGCGGGCAAGCTTTTTTTCATGAAGTTTTTAAAAGATAGCAATGTATTCTCTCCCTCTCGTTCCTTTTTTGACAACAAAAAAACATCTTTCCGCTTTCTGGAAAGATGTTTGGGCTGTTACATTCGGAGCATGGCACAGAGATTCCCCTATTGCCGCAGCACGAATAACATCTCCCTCCCATCCTCGTGAGAAAATATAGAGCGCTTATATGGCAGGTCTCCTGGCTTCGCTTCATAGCTTCAGCTATCTCCTTCCCGTCCCATTCGAACAGTGGATTAATGATAGTCAGCTCTGCGATACAGTGGCGGGACCGCGTCGGACTTTGACCGAACTTCCCTATTAAGCTGCAATAAAATTGCAGCACCATACTAGCTAATCTATGAAATTGTAAGGTGTTGACTTGTGAATTGTATCAAATTCCTGTGAATATGACAAAGGTTCTATTTGTTTTTTTATAAGCCGTGCCCTTTGTCGCTGTTCGTTCCGATTATTCGGAATTACAGCATATTTAGAAACCCTGTACTTTCAATGGTCGCATCGACTTGAAGCTCCAGCTTAAGCTTGGGATAATATTGCGTTCGCCAATTTTTCAGCTTTGCCCTTGGTATTTTATTTCTGAAATATTGGCCTGTCCCCAAAATATCCGCTCCGCTCGCTTGAATCTTGGCAAACATCAGATCAAATCGTTTTTCCAACATGCCTTCAAGCTCATTCTTGATCATCTCACTCGTAGGCTTTCCTTTCGTCTCCAAAAAAACGACCTTTAATTTAATTTTGCTTTTCAAAATCGGCACATCGTTGCTCATCAAGCTTTTGTTCGTTATCGAATTGCTGGTGATTAGCACGCTTGCATGATTGCTGACTTCAATTGTCCCCTGCGTGCTTTCGCTATTGAAGGCGTTGAACAACAACGTCTCATCCATGCTGATCTGCGCAACCATTTTCCCATTTTTGATTACCGCTGAGCCAACATGCTGCACGACGGTGTTTGTCCCCGACCGAATGATCGGAACCGTTACATCACGCGTGTAGGAATGAATGCTTCTATATATCTCCCACACCCGAGTCAGCGCAATTTGTGGATTCCACCCAGCATTTCTCTCGAAAAAGTCATAGAGCGCCATCCCTTGAGGATCTATATTTTTCGTCACATTTGCAAAAAAATGCCCCATGTCTTCATCGCAAATCGCGATAAGCGACTTGGATGATACGTCACGCTCTCTCATAAAATCAGCGATTATGTCATCCATACCCTCCTGGGCGTATGTCTTATCTAACAGAATAACCTTCACGTGAAGCAAATCTACATGCTCCTCCAGATTCGCACTGATTTTATCCACGGCATGATTAATCGTTTTCCCTGATTCGAATACAATTTTAATTTTTGTCGTATTCCCGTTTGGTACAGGAATTTGTAAATAGACGCAGTATTCGTCGTTTTTTTTCTTTACGCCCATTACAATCGGCAATGCCCTGTGGTTGATATCTCGATTATCCCAGCATCCGCTTAGGGAGAGAATAAGGCTGATGGCGATTAGCGTTTTAAACACTCTCATCTTTATACATCCTTTTGGAACGAAGCCCTATAAATAAAATGGAAAAAGGAATCGCGAACAATACAAAAAATCGGAACATCACATTCCACAGCCTAACCGCCTGAAGGGTATCCCAATTAGAAACCAGCATGCTGCAACTATAAATGACCGCAGCTACTGCGATAACAAAATAGTTTAATTTCACTTTCGGCATGGCTCGATTTAAAATACAACTGACTTCCCACAGCAGCAAGGAGATAGTCAGCATCGTGAATGTAATTAGGCTCAGCAGCAAAAATATCGTCACTCTGTCAAACATCAACCAATTGATATGGATGGTACTGACAAGCATAACGAAAGGAAATTTAAAGGTAGAGGCGGTAGACTGTCCGAAGGTTAGAAGGGGCAGGTAGACAGACAGAAACATAAAAGGAACGAGCGCCACCAAGGTAATCATTACTTTTTTTCGGCTAAAGGAAAAATACGGCTGCACGAAACCAAGAAACAGAAAGCCTGCGGCAAATGCAGAAAAGCTGTAAAGATAAGCCTGCTTCGTAATAAATGAAAAATCGATATGAAATAACGGAAACAAGTAATGATAATCCACATTCTGAAACGATATAAAAATTGTGAATAGGATCAAAGGAAGAAATAAAAGGGCAAGCACAATTCCCGTTCGAAATATGGCATTCACCCCATTTAAGGTGATATAGGTAGAGATGACAATAAGGAGCCCAGCAATCGCCCACATAGGCGTATTCGCCAGAAAAACGAGGATAATGATATTAGCAAAAGCGCGTATAGTGATGATATCAACAAAGATCAAATAAAGGACAAGCGGCAATAAAAAAAGGGTGGCTGCCCACTTGCCGACGCCTAAGTAAATACTGATAATATCCTGTTTTGGGAAGTAGCTGAGACCCTTCATATAAGCCCATACGAGAAGCATATTAATGGCAATCCCAAAAGTAATCGGAAACCAATGTCCCTCTGTTGTGCTTGCTATAATATCAAAGGGATAGAAAAAAAACATAAATCCCAGTTGAGTCAACACGTACATTAATATGACATGATAAGATTTATCCATTTTCCCATTCACCCTTCTTCATACTAATATTCAGATATGAAATGCCAAACGTAGTAAGACTGGCTAGATACGCGCTTAGTAATACCAACCCGCCTAGTAATCCAAGAACGCCATATAAGGCACTCAAAATGACGATGACATATTTGAACAGTCGGATGGAAAGCGAATTTTGAAAGCCTACAACGGTAGAATTCGCTATCGTCGTAGCCGCAAGCACGATAATGAGCAGATTGCTTACCAATCTAGCCGTCACGACTGCCTGTCCCAAAATAATGCCTCCTACCATTGTGATCGTTGGACCAATACTCTTCGGAAGCCTTGTACTGGCCTCAATAATCAATTCCAATACGACCAGCATTAAAATAATTTCAACGATTGCCGGATAGGGCACGCCTTCGCGGCTCTGAGCAATATTAAGTGCAAGCTCTATTCGTAACACCTCAGGGTTCACCGCTACGATAGCGACATATATACCTGGCGCAAGCAGCGTTATCAATACGCCGATCACTCGCAATAGGCGGATTGCGATCGTTAATGGAATCGGATAATTCCGATCGTTCTCGAGAGAAAACATATCCCATAGCAGATTTGGGAGCACAAGCGCAAACGGCAGCCGATCAATAAATAGCACGACTCTTCCTTTTTTCAATGCGCTTGCTGCCTCTTGCGGCAATTCGGTCGTATTGAACTTAGGGATGGCGGACCATGAGGAAAAACCCATCGTTTTCGCCATGTTTTGCAAATTGTTGATTTCTCTATGCAGGTTCTTCTCAATTTGGCTCGTTACTTTGCTCACCAGCTCAGGATCAGCATTCAGGTTGTCATAAATAAGCGAAATCTTCTTCTGCTGATCGTTGCCTGCTAAATAAGATTTCACCTGAACATGCTTTGACATCATCTGTTTTCTGACCATTCCGATGTTTGTATCGATATCCTCAATGAACGAGCTAATCGGCCCTTGCAGCACGTTCTCATTCGTAGGCGATTCGATTGAACGATTCAGTACGATCGGGAACGGTTCTACTATGACGCATCTTTGTTCACTTTCGAAATAGATGATGAATTTGCCCCCGACGAATAAGGCGTAGGCTTCGCTGGCATCCATCTCTCTTATTTCGCCGAGCAATGACATAATATCCGCAACGGATTGGGGAGCAAGATCGGCGTTGTCCATATTTTTTCGAAGCGATATTTTTGTACTCACCAAATTAATTAGCGAAGTGAAACCCATCATAACGACGGGCACCCCGCAAACTTCGTCCGGTTGTATGAGGAAATCGTCATTTCCGCCAAGCTTCTCCTTCACTTCCTGCAAAAAAGAATCCATAGGCCGCTTCTCCTTATGTACAATTATTCCATCTTACGATTGTCCCCTCCCCGTAGCTTTATATACAACAAAAGGAGTGCCCTCTTAATAAGGACACTCCTTTTTCAGCTTATCGGTGAATGGCAAAAGGATAACCAGCATGACCTGCTATTCGCACGCTAACTTTCACTTTTCACACATGAATGACCTGCAATTCGCACGCTACAGTGTAGTATGTGCAATGTAATCTCCGATTTGGTTGCAGCATCTTTGCTACGCTGCAGTTTATGCAATAGAATCGCCTATTTCCTCCCCATTTGCCACTTTAAAGACTGATTCTGCTGCAATTCTGCAATGTAGCTTCGTCCACCAACCGAATGCAGACTTCCACCGTACGCACTAGCAAAAACAGCTCAGCATGGCCTCAACGACAACAAGCGTCATCTGCTGGCTCGCGTTCCATTCCAAATTGAGCTACTGCAGACGATGGCGTCTTCGCGCTTTCCGGCTAGCTTAGCTTACCTCCATACTACCTGACTGTATTTTGGATCCAAGCCTCTTCATTCAGTTCGTTGTTAATGCCCACACCAGCCAATGAGCCCAAAGAAGCAGCTATAATGGCTTGATGAAGCTGCGATGCTGCATCACCGGCACTAAAGACGCCTGGAACGTTCGTTTTACCGAAATGATCGACGATGACAGTCCCTGTTTCCGTGATCTGGCAGCCTATTGCTTGCGGAAGGTTTGACCCGGCAATAAGCTTCGATCTAAAAAATAGGCCTGTGCATGAGATTCTTGTACCATCCTCTAGAACAACATGCTGCACCATGCCTTCGTTAGATTCGATAGAATGGATCGGTGAGTCGAATATAGGTACGTTATGTTGATGCAGTTCCTCACGTTGTTCGTCCGTCAATTCATCTGGTCCGTTAGTACAGATTGTAAAGCGATTCGTCCATCCAGAAATCATTTTGGCCAAGTGCAGCGCATCCGCTCCCTTGACAATTAAGACAAGCGGCTGCTCCCTTAGTTCCCAGCCATCACAATACGGGCATATAAAGGCGCTTTTACCATATGCATCTGCCAGCCCCTTAATATCTAACGGGAGGTCCTTCATTCCTACTGCAAAGAGCAGTTTTTTGCTTCGATAGCACTGTCCTTGTGCAGTCTTAATTTGAAAATCCCCATCGTTTCCGGTGATCGATACGGCTGTATCCGCCACAAAATAAATGGATGGATATGAACTAATCTCTTCCTTCGCAATTCTTCTAAATTCGCTTGGACTTATATGATCTCTGGTAAGAAAGCCATGCGTGTGGCGAGTAACCCCATTTCGTGGACGCCCTTCATCAATAACTACCACATTTTTTCTTGCCCTGCCTAACACAAGCGCAGCATTTAGACCTGCTGGTCCTCCTCCGATAATAGCACAATCGTGAGTCATTATCATTCTCCCTTTCGCTTTGCAATATTTTATTAGAGATATAATAGATTCATTATATCTTTAATAACGCTAAAAAAAGGACGGAACATTACTCCGTCTTGAATAATTTCGCCACATCCGCTATCTTTTTGTTGTCCAAAAATTGCTCCATCTGACGTTCAGCGTCGATAACAACCTGTTGGATTAGACATTCGCTTCCGTGATTCAGGCTGCATTCGAACAACGAAGCAGTCCCTTCGATCGCACGGATGACATCGAGAAAGGATATATCCTCCTGCATCCGTCTGAGACGATATCCACCGTTAGCACCGGGCGCAGACTGAATCAATCCAGCCTTGACAAGCTTCGTCATCATTTTGGACAGATAGGTTTGCGAAACGCCCAGCTTTTCAGCAAGCAATTGTACGCCGACAGGCTTATCAGGTGCCGCTGTTACCAAATAGAGCATCGCATGAAGCGCATAGTCGGTCGCCTGAGAATATTTCATAAAGCACCTCCATTAACGACTTTGTGAATCCATAATAACTCTAATATATTTAAAAGGCAAGCCTAGATTCCTTACAATTACTCATTGCTCGGTATCTGAGCAGCCTTGTCATTGCATTATTCAGCACTTTGGTTTAATAAAATGAGCAGGCCAACCCGCTGATTATTAAAAAAACCAACCATCAATGATGGTTGGCTAAAGGAAAGACAGACGCTTGCCAATTTGGCGGATGTGGTTGACGTCGGCCCAAAGGATAAAGTAATTGTAAAACGATTCCCCGATTTGGACAGGACGGGGATATCTCACGATGAGGGCGGCCTGTTTGTTCATCTCCGCTGGTTGGTCGGCCGATGGGAAAATGAAGCAAGCCTCCCGATTTTCTATCGTCATCATGACAATCCGAGGAGAAGAGCCGTAAGGCATCAATGGATGAAAAGCTTCGGAGCTGCATACATCGGCAATTCGGTCGCCCGCTGAAATCGCGGATACCTGAAAGAAACCACCTGGCCCTTCGTACCTCTCATCACTGACCTGGAGCCAGTTTGCGGGATACGGAAAGGATACACGGTAGACAAAGCTTGTGTAGATATTTTCCGAAACTCTTCTGACGTGAGGAGACCACTGCAGGGCGGTAATCCGACCGCCGCTGAGGACGTTCACCGGCATCGGCTCCCTGGTATCGACAATCCAGAGCTGACTTGCGCTATCTACACCTGCGCATCCCGATAAATACGCGATATTTCTGCCGTCCGGCGACCAGTTGACAGGAGTGGCGAAACAGTCCGAAACCGCCAACGTCCTTTGATTTTGACCCGTACGGCTGTCGATTTGGATGAGAGTATAATAATTCGGCTCCTTATAGGCGGTTGCGCTGTAGGCTATGCTCCGAGAGTCCGGTGACCATGCCGGAAAATAGTTTTTGGAAAGCGGTCCGCCATCCAGCGTGTAGATGGTGCCTGTGGCCAGGTCCACCGTCGAAATGATGGAAATGCTGACACCGGGGAACGTATAAAGTGCGAAGGTGCCATCCGGGGAAAGGCGAACGTCATGGAGCGGTCCGTCCGTATTTTTCGTGATTTGTCTCCGGTCTGTGCCATCGGTCCGGATGCGGAAGAGCTGAGTGTTGCCGTTGGAGTCCGGAGCCGCGAACAGAAGCTCTTTACCTGAAGGAAACCACTGAACATCGCTGGCGCCCGGCTCCGGGAGGGCGTAGCTGTTATGCGAGAAAGTATCATAGATGACGATTCGCCCGTCTTGGACATACGCGAGAAACCGGCTGTCCGGGGACCAGTCCAGAAGCGTATGGGGTTCGATTTGGTCGATCCGGGCGACGGTGAGCGTAACGGTATCCAACAAGTGGACCACGTTGCCAATGCCGATGAAAGCGATTCTCCTGCTGTCCGGGGACCAATACGGAACGGAATATTCCGCACCAATCCCCTGTGTAATTTGAAAATTAAGACCGTTATGAGGTCGGTACAGCCAGATGTCGAACGGCCCGCTGCGGTCCGACGTGTAGGCGATCCATCCTTGATCGAGATCATGAGGAACAGTTTGCATGGCCAACATCCTCTCCTGAATCAACTTATACTTCAGATTATTCAGTAGGAGGAGATTAGGCGACAATCCAGGACGGCTGTTTTAATGCCTCTTCATTATTTTCACCTGTTTTATCCTCAGGAAAAATACAGAACATCGATCCAATCACGGTTCACATTGCACGTTATCACAACGAGCTGCCGTTGCATGTTTCATATTCACTTCAAAATATAACGAACGCAATCTTTTATTAACTATCAATCTTACTTAATACTCTAGTATCAACCTTCATCAGCGAGTTGTTCTGTAAGTTTTTTATTTTTTCTTCGTTTTCAGAATTCGTCTTGAAAAGCTGCCGGCATGAATGACAGCCTTTTCTCACAAATCGGGCAGCATTGTCCGGATACTCATGTGTTACACGAGAAATTGATAATACTTTGAAGAGCTGGGGATGAGGGTGGCGAACGACTGAAACGAACGATATAACTCAGTGATTACGCGATGACCCATCCAATCATCTGGTAGCAGAGACGCCGGAAGCATGGGATCCCTAAGGCTAATCTCGCTGATAACTTCTCCGACATGCAAATAAAGGACAAACAACTCTAAGGGATCCATCATGCCCCTGATTTCCTTATTCAAAGCCGGAACGAATTCGTCTTGATACCATTGCCACTTCTCCTGATGCAGGTGATGGATGCTGGCTAGAGGCCAAATGTCAGCTGCCCGCTCGGGGGTAATATCCCGAAACAAAATCGACGCTTCCGAGATAGTGACGTATTCATCCATGGAGGCCGCTTGAATCAATGACAAAAGCTGCTTTCTATAATCCCAAGGAGAGACATATACGCCTTTATATAGTTGACCGAAGCCAAGCTGCAGCAGTTGCAAACGGAATTGATCCCTTCTATGCCTCTCCGGCTCCGGTACTTCGAAGTGCACGAAATACCATTTACGGTTCCAGTCCACATCGTATTGCCGCGGTTTCCGGTTCACGAAGGATAAAAACTGCTCACCTTTGTCCATTATGGAATACAGGGAACGCTCTTCCGCTTGAATATACTTTTCTTTCTTCATTCGTGATAGAACGTTCCTGATCGACTGCTCCTTATAGCCGCGTTTCGTATAAATTTGTACTAACTCTTTAGCATGCATGCAACGCTTTTTTGACAGCAGGAAAAGTATCTGCTTCTCGATTGACAGCATTCGTTTTTTGATCCCCTTCCAGAAAAATTGCTATCCTCATATTACAGTAATTTGACAAAAAAAGAAACAAATAATATACTCGTATTGTCGTCAAACGAATAATAAAAAGTATACGGAGGAAAAAAAATGAACCTTATTTTTCACGGACACTCTTGCATTCAGATCTCGGATGGTGAGCATTCGATCATCATCGATCCGTTCCTGAGCGGCAATCCCGTTGCCAAAGCGAAAGCCGAGGACATTCAAGTTCAATACGTTTTGCTTACACACGGACACACGGATCACACCGCTGATGCGGAAGCTATCGCCAGAGCTAACGATGCGACCATTGTCGCCACTTTTGAGCTCGCTACCTACTACTCTTGGAAGGGCCTAAAGACGATCGGAATGAACATCGGAGGAACTGTGGACTTGGGATTTGCCAGAGCAAAGCTTGTTCACGCATTCCACAGCTCTTCTATTATATCGGACGATTCTCAAAGCATCATCTATGCAGGCATGCCGGGCGGATTTGTCTTGGATTGGAACGGAGTTACGCTTTATCATGCCGGCGACACCTCCTTGTTCGGAGATATGAAAATGATCGGCGAGCTCCACGATATTGATTACGCGGTACTGCCGATCGGGGATTTTTACACAATGGGACCTAAGGATGCTCTGATTGCAGCAAAATGGCTGCAAGCAAAGAACGTGATCCCGGTTCATCACAGCACATTCCCAGGCATCGTGCAAGATACTGCAGCCTTCACCGCACAGTTGAAGGAGCAAGGAATCGAAGGCTTCGCTCTCCAGCCAGGAGAACAGCTTACACTTGTAAAATAAAGTGTGTCAAAGCTATACATATCGACATTCTGACGTCACGTTTGAGTCGACGTTATTTTGAGCAAAGTACTGACTTCGGCGCCGCAAAGCGCCGTTTTTTTGTTGTAAAAGTGGATGTAGCGAAAGTAAAGGAGGTATGAGATATGAAGGTCCATAGAATAGCTTTACTACAACCAATCAGGAAAACAAAACAACATAATGTAAGATAAAGAATAATCTTTTTAATCTTAATGCACCTCCATTTATCAAATTTTTACATTTCAATATTAGACGTGAAGACCCATATGAATGTTGCAAATTTCCAACTATCCTGCCTGTTAGCTTAACAAGAATAAGCAGAAAGCCGAAGTTTGGTGTACGTGTCGGTCACAGAAAACAGGCCCGATTTGACCAACATATTTTTCTTATTCGATGCGGTATTCTCATATTCCTTGCTGTCTATATAACAAAACCAAGCCAAATAATGTTGCAAATATTTGGTTGCAACACCATTAAAGCGGTCCATCCATAGCTGATCCATCTTATTAACATGAACTCCGACCTCATTAATAATCTCAGACATATTGTAAATGCTCTCTCCTCCTCTTTACTGCATAGCTAGTTTAGCCGTACCCTTCCACTTTTAAATCCAGATGTTAAGAGTATAATTTAATCCCAATATTTTTCCAACCATTCCCTGAACTAAACTTCCACTTTCATTCCGAAGTTTAAGCCAAACAAAAAAAGCCCTTCCCAATAGCAGTACTAATGAGTAAGGGCTTCTCGTTAAAACAAACGTAAAATCGGCTCGTAAACGCCATACAGCAGGAGATAAAAGGCTGCGCCCAGCGCGGAGCCAATATACGCTCCATTCAACCGAATGCGCTGCAGATCGGTCTCGACCTTGCTCTCAATGAAGTACACCAGCTTCTGCTCCGTAAAGCTATCCAGCGTTTTGCGCACGATGACACCTATAATCGCATGCTCCGTATCGATCATTTTATAAACGAATTTTTGGGCGTATTGCTCCAGCCAGCCCTTCGTTTCCTCATTTGCCTTGAACCAGTCCCAATAAGACTTAATGAACTGATTGATCAAATCCTTTATATCGGTTTGATTAACGGAATGCTTCGCTAGCACAACTAGCTCCATGCCCTGATCCTTCATTAGGAGCTGTCTCACGTTGCCAAGCAAGGCTTCAATCGATGGCAGGAAGGAAATCTTCTCGATGACCTCGACTCTCCACTCGTTTACAGCAGCGGATACGTCCTCGCGATTTTGCAAATGGTCAGCCAGCTGATATATCATGTCTTCAAGCAAAACACGAAGCTCATGCTGAGGATTTCGCAAGTCATCGATTAATCGCTGCAAATCGCCATATAACACATTTGCCGCATCGTCGAGGTTAAGCGCATTGGTAGATTCCGCGATTTCAACAGCCATTTTTTTGAGCCATTTGGAAAAAATGCTGCCTTGGTTAACGAATTTCTCCTTCTCCTTGCCAAGCAGCTCCCGAATAACGAGCTTCGTCTGCTCATCGGCAGCCTTCTCAGCTGCAAACTCTACCACATAATTGAGCCAGCTTTGAAAATTGCCCTGATCCATCACCCACTTCAGCGCCTTGCCAGCATAAGGTGACATATTAACGTTGCTTAAGCTTTTGCGAGCCTTCTCATCCAAAACGACAGATAAACCTTTTAGATCAAGCTTAGCAAGAAGCCCCGACACGAGCTTCCATCCCTGCTCCGCCATTATGCCGTCTTGACGGCGGTCCACCCACGCAATCGCGATCTCTACAAGCGAAATCTGGCTCACTTTTTCCTTCAACAGATCTTTGCTCAGCAATTGCTGCTCGACCATATTCGCGACGCCTTCAATCAGCTTATCCCGATTTCTCGGAATGATTGCGGTATGCGGAATCCACCTCCAGCCAAATGGATGGCGAAATAGAACCGTAACGGCAAACAAATCGGCTAATGCCCCAACAAGACCTGCTTCGGTCGTATAAAGCAGCATTCGGGTCCACCAATTGTCCGGAAACACATACAAGCAGCAGGCGGCAAGGACGAACAGGACGGCGAGCAAAATTAAGCTGCGATTTGCTTTTTTTCTCATTGCCATTACGCTTGCCCTCCAATCCAAAAGGTTGCTAGATGCAGCACCACACCAATTATCGCTCCAACTCCCATGCCGTTAATCCGAATGTATTGCAAATCACGTCCCGCTTTCTCTTTAACAAGCTCGATTAGCTCCTCCTCGGAGAAGCTGTTCAGCTTATCGGTCACCATCTTGCCGATGTACGAATGCTTCTGCTCCATCCATTTGAGCACGGTGGTCTTCACGTATTGATCAATGCGAGTGAGCAGCTCCGTGTTGGCTTCCAAAGCGGCGATTCCTTCATGCAGCTTCTCCTTAATCCAAGGATAACGCGCAAGCTGCCCTTCCGCGTTCGCTGCTGCGGCACGGCGAATGGACTCCAGCCCTCGCTGTATATAAACATCAAGCTTGATCTCTTCCTTCACAGAGGAGAGCAGGGTTGCCTTGCCCGCTTCAATTCGGCCGCGCAGCTGCTCGTCTGTACGCAGCCTTGCAACAAATTGCGCTATAAAAGCTTTTAGCTTCTGGCGCTGCGGATGATCCTCGGAATGAAATTTCTCCAGAAACGACACCAGCCACTGCTGCAGCCTTCCGCTAATATTCGCTGATTCCAAGCCCGCCGTAGCATCAATCAGCTTCCTTCTGAATTGATCTCCTTCATAGGAGCGAATCGCTGAATCTACGATCTGGCTGATGACGGCTCCAAAAGGCGCCGATTTCACGATTTTGATCAGCTCAGGAATAATAAATTCGATTATACGGTCATCGTATCCATTTCGAATCGTCCAATCGCCGGCATCTGCCGCAATATCCGCTACTGGAATCGAATCGGCATGCTCGAACAGGAAGGTTTGCACCATTTTGGCCAGCTCCTGCAAATCGATTGTCGTAATAACATCATCTGCCACCTGCTGCAAAATATCGTTGATGCCCTCTTCGCCGCCATGCTGCTTCAAATAAGTGACTAGTACGTCCGCGATGTTGTACTCGTCCAGCCTCTCTTTAATGTTCGGAATGGTCAGCAATTCGTTCTGCACCATCTTCACAAGCTCGCCAATTAAGCGCTCCCGGTTGCGGGAAATAATGTTGGTACCCATCCATGAAGGCCATTTGATGCGCAAAGGATTGCCGAACAAGGCGCTTACCGCAAAGGAATCAGCGAGTCCGCCGATCGTTGCAGCGCTAAAGAGAGAAAAGAAAAGTCCCCCAATAAACGTATCGTGAAATGGAAAAGCGGCAAATATTCCGACAGCGGAGAAGAGCAGCGCTAAGTCCGCTTTTTTCTTAATGCTTAATTTGTTCATAGACAAGCTCCATTCCTGATGATCGTTACCTGAGTAATTATCCCATATCTATGTGGTATGAAACAATGGAGCTTTCAAAACATCTATTTTAACCGATGAACACCATCATGATTTCGTGCTTCTAGATACTTGCCATATGCCTAAAAGATCAAAAATACAGATTATTCTCGCCAAACTAGAGTCTGTACGCAAACTGTACAATTCATAAAAAAGCAGTACAATTGAACCTATGAGACGAAGATACGAACATACTTGAAATGACGAGGGGTGTTCCTTGATGACAAATAGTAGACAGAATGCTAAGGTTGATGAATATTTAAGTAAGTCCAAAAAGTGGAAGGAAGAATATGAGAAGCTGAGAAGTATCGTTCTTGACTGTGAGCTTACCGAAGAGTTTAAGTGGATGCATCCTTGTTACACGTTTCAGAATAAAAACATCGTTTTAATACATGGATTTAAAGAATACTGTGCGCTTCTGTTTCACAAAGGCGCCTTGTTAAAGGATGACCATGGTATCCTAATTCAACAAACGGAGAATGTACAGGCGGCGCGCCAGATTCGGTTCACCAATGTTCAAGAAATAGTTGAAATGGAAACCATCTTGAAATCCTATATTTATGAAGCTATTGAAGTTGAAAAAGCCGGTTTGGAAGTGAATTTTAAAAAGAATACAGAATACATAATTCCTGAAGAGCTTCAAAATAAATTTGATGAAATCCCTGCCTTAAAAACTGCTTTTGAAGCATTGACGCCTGGACGGCAAAGAGCATACATTTTTTATTTTTCTGAACCCAAACAATCCAAAACTCGAGAGTCAAGGGTTGAAAAATGTATGCAGCAAATTCTGGGTGGAAAGGGATTGAATGATTAGGTCGTGTTTGCAAGCTTAAGGAAGCCAAACCATAATCGGAGCGTTAAAAAAGCTCGGAAGCTATTCCATAACCACAACAAAAAAAATAGGGCTGTCCCAAAAGTGTCCGCACGGAATGGGAACATCCCAATTCTGCTCGTTTACTTGTTCCTAACTTTGAAATTTTTTAACCAGCTAGTTTGAAATAAAAGGCTACCTCAAATCATTTCCATTTTGTGGAATTAGCAGGAAAAGCTCCATCTATTTTCCTGATAAGAAGTCAGTTCGTTCATTTAGCTGGAAAAACTCCCGTTAAAAGGAGCACTTTCACCGAAATAGGGTCAAAAGCGACATATTAACGGGAGAAAATCCATCTAAACCTGATTTTTGCCAAAAAACACTTGAAATAACAGGAGTTTTTCAGACTGTTTAGAAATAGTTTTAAGCAGCAAGTCGGTACCCACCCCAAGAACTGGAAATTCGGGTTGTGGTAGCAAAAAGCATACTTTTTCCGTGATTTAGTGGCGTAGATTGCTTGGCTAGATGCCTCGCAATCTTCTTTAGATTCTGTGCAATAGCCGTCATCAACACTTGTTCCTGTGTGTTGTTTCTTCCCCGAAAC